>DAHUZM010000148.1 GCA_027306525.1 Acidimicrobiaceae bacterium | reverse complement strand
GCGGATCTTCTTGCCGCAGGCCTTGCGGAGGTTGTCGGCCTCCTCGAGCGAGTAGCCGGCGAAGCGCTGGGCCACCCGCATCATGGACTCCTGGTAGATCATGAGCCCGAAGGTGTCGTTCAGCACCTCCTCCATGTCGGGGTGCAGCGAGGTGATCGGCTTGCGGCCGTTCTTGCGGTCCGCGTAGTCGTTGTGCATGTTGGCCGCCATCGGGCCCGGTCGATACAGGGCCACGAGCGCGGCGACGTCGTCAAAGGTGGTCGGGGCGAGCGAGCGCAGCAGCGAGCGCATCGGGCCGCCCTCAAGCTGGAACACCCCGATGCTCGCCCCCTTCTGGAGCATCGCGAAGGTCGCCTCGTCCTCGAGCGGGAGACGGTCGATGTTCGGGCGCTCGCCGGTCGTCTTCTCGATGAGGTCGAGGGCGCGCTCGATCACCGAGAGGTTGCGCAGCCCGAGGAAGTCCATCTTCAAGAGGCCGAGGTCCGAGACCCCGTGCATCTCGTACTGGGTGACGATCGGCGCCGCCGAGGGGTCCATCCCTGGCTCGGGCTTGCGCTGGATCGGCAGGTGCTCGGTCAACGCGTCGTGGGTGATGACCACGGCCGCCGCATGGATGCCGTCCTGGCGGCGCAGCCCCTCGAGCCCCCGCGCGACGTCCATCACGCGCTTGGCGTCTTCGTCGGTCTCGTACATCTCGCGCAGCTCGCCGGCGACCTTGTAGCCGTCCTCGTAGCCAGCCGTGAGCTCGAGGCAGGCGTAGAGCGGCGTGTCCCGGCCCATCACGAGCGGCGGCATGGCCTTCGCGATCTTGTCGCCCACGACGTAGGGCAGGCCGAGCACCCGCGCCGCATCGCGCACGGCGGCCCGGGCCTTGATGGTGGAGAAGGTGACGATCTGGGCGACGTGGTCCCAGCCGTAGCGCTCCGACGCGTAGCGGATCATCTCGGAGCGATAACGCTCGTCGAAGTCCATGTCGATGTCGGGCATCTCCTTGCGGCCGGGGTTCAAGAACCGCTCGAAGATGAGCCCGTAGCGGATCGGGTCGATGTCCACGATCCGCAGGCAGTAGGCGACGCAGCAGCCCGCCGAGGACCCGCGACCGGGTCCGGTCCGGATGCCCGATGTCCTGGCGTGATGGATGAGATCCCACACGACGAGGAAGTAGGCGGCGAAGCCCATCGACTCGATGACGCTCAGCTCGTAGTCGAGCCGCTCGACGACGTGTTGGGGCACCGGCGAGCCGTACTGCTCCTCGGCGCCGCGGAAGGTGAGGTGCCGCAGGTAGGCCTTCGCCCGCTCCTCGTAGGTCTCGCCGCGGAACTCGTCGGGGATCGGGAACTCGGGCAGCTTGGAGGTCCCGAACTCGATCTCGACGTCCGCCCGCTCGGCGATGAGCAGCGTGTTGTCGCAGGCCTCGGGGACCTCGCGGAAGAGGTGGCGCATCTCGGCCGCGCTCTTCAGATAGTGCTCGGTGCCGTCGAACTTGAAGCGCTTGGGGTCGCTCATGAGCGTCCCGGTCTGGACGCAGAGCAACGCGTCGTGGGCCTCGGCGTCGCCCCGGGCGCAGTAGTGGCTGTCGTTGGTCGCGAGCAACGGCGCCCCGATCCGGCGGGCGATCTCGACCAGCTGGGGGTTGGTCCGGCGCTGGGCCTGGAGCCCGTGGTCCTGCAGCTCGACGAAGAGGTTGCCCCGCCCGAAGATGTCCTGGAGGCGCGCCGCGCGGGCCTCGGCGCCCGCGACGTCCCCCGAGAGCAGGGCCTGGAGGACCACGCCGCCGAGGCAGCCCGTCGTCGCGATCAGCCCCTCGTGGTGGCGCTCGAGGAGCTCCCAGTCGACCCTGGGCTTGTAGTAGTAGCCCTCGAGGTAGGCGGCCGAGGACAGCTTCATCAAGTTGGCGTAGCCGGCGTTCGACTCGGCGAGGAGGGTCAGGTGGTAGTAGAGCTTCTGGCCCCCCTCGACGTCGCCGCCCGTGTCGTCGACCTTCCCCCGGCCCACCCCGTCCACAGGTTGTGGACGGGAACTCCAGCGGTGTCGTTCCTTTATACCCCCGCCGGGCGACCGCCGTGAACGCTTTGGCCGACCTGGCGTTCTGTGACAACTAGAGGTACCCGGGCCCGCCGGGCCCGGGTACCTGGGGCGCCGGCAGGCCGCGCTGGCGCAGCTCGTCGAGCTGGGCCCGGGCCGAGAGCTGCTGGGCCATGAGCGCGGCCTGGATGCCGTGGAAGAGGCCCTCCAACCAGCCGACGAGCTGGGCCTGGGCCACCCGCAGCTCGGCCTCCGAGGGGACCGCGTCGCTGTCGAAGGGGATGGCGATGTGCTCGAGCTCGCTCGCGAGGTCCGCCGAGAGCGTGCCCGAGAGCTCGCGGATCGACTGGTCGTAGATCTCCCGCAGGCGCGAACGCCCGGCCTCGTCGAGGGGGGCGAGGCGCACCTCGTCCAAGAGCTGCTTGACCATCGAGCCGATCCGCATGACCTTCGCCGGCTTCTCGATCGTCTCGCCGCCGCCCACCTCGAGCGAGCCGTCGGGACCGTCGGCCGGGATGACCTCGTCGGGGGCCACCGACCCCGCCTGCTGGTTGGATGCGTTGTCGACCACGCCCCGATGATGCCCCATCGAGCGAGCGACGACCCAAAGGGGCCCAAAATCGCCCCCACCACGGGGAAAGCGGCCGGTGGGCGGTATCATCGCACTACGTGAAGGTGTCCACCCGAGGCGACTACGCGAGCCGCGCGCTCCTGTCCCTGGCGCTGCACGACTCGTCGGACGTGCCGACCTCGGTGCGCGACATCGCCGAGCGGACCGGTCTCCCCCAGCCCTACCTCGAGCAGATCCTCCTCGCCTTGAAGGGCGCGGGCCTCGTGCGCTCCAAGCGGGGCGTTGGCGGCGGCTACGTGCTCGCCCGGTCCCCCGAGACCATCACCTTGGCCCAGATCGTCTCGGCGGTCGACGGCCCGATCGTGGCCGGCGAGTTCGGCGAGCCCCATGCCGACGGGGCCTGCGACCACGAGGGCCAATGCGTCCTGCTCGCCTTCTGGGCCGAGGTCGGCGAGAAGAGGCGCCAGCACCTCTCGTCCTTCACGCTGGCCGACATGGTGCTGAAGGTGCAGGGAAGCGGGCCCGCTGCGGCGGTCGTCGATGACGAGCCTCCGGTCGCGCTCAGCGGGGCGATGGCTCGTTCCAGCGCTCGATGACCGGAACCTCGCGCTCCCAGCCGAGCACGGCGAGGGAGCCCGCCTGAAGGGCGAGGAACCGCCCGCCGATCGGCGGCAGGCCGACCCAGCGGGCCGCCAGCACCCGCAGCACGTGGCCATGCGCGAAGCACAGGGTGTCGCCCCGTGTCGCCCGGGCCCGCTCGATCACCCGGTCGACCCGGCGCCCGACCGCGCCCGCGGTCTCGCCGCCGGGCACCCCGTCGGCCCACAGCGTCCAGTTCGGCCGCTCCTCTCGGATCTCCTCGGTCGTGCGGCCCTCGTAGTCCCCGTAGTCCCACTCGAGGAGGTCGTCGGTGGCCTCGGCCCGCTCGGCGAACCCGGCGAGCGCGCAGGTGTCCCGGGCGCGCGAGAGGGGGCTCGTGAGGACGAGGGCGAAGGGCATCTCGCCCAGCACCGGCGCCATGCGCGCCGCCTGCTCCCGGCCCTCGGGGAGGATCGCCACGTCGGTGCGCCCCGTGTGCCGGCCCGACTCGCTCCACTCGGTCGCCCCGTGCCTGACGAGGACCAGTTTGGCCTGGTGGGGGTCCGGGTAGGCCGTCACACGTTCAGGAGACCACCGCTCGGCGAAGGCCGCAACTCGGCGGGGGTGGCCTCAGCGAGGCCGGGCCCCGACGGGCGGAATGGACCAGCCGTGCATGGCGTTGAGAACAATCGGAAGCGGTCGAACCGGCCCCGTGAGCTGTCACAGCGCAGATGGATCATTGGACGGGCCATGGTTCGACCGGAGCAATGCAGACCAAAAGACGGTGATCGTCGATGCCTCAGAGCGCACCTGTGACTGACAGCCTCGGGCTGTTGCTGCGAGACCTCGAGCAGCACCCGATGCCCGACTACGAGGGCCAGCTGGCGCTGGCCAAGCGGGTCGCGGCCGGAGACGAGGCGGCCAAGCGCGAGATGGTGGCCGCCAACCTCCGGCTTGTGGTCCACTGGGCGCGCCGCTACAAGGACCGCGGGGTCGACATGGCCGACCTCGTCCAAGAGGGCACCTTCGGGCTCATCCGGGCCGTCGAGAAGTTCGACTGGGAGCGGGGCTTCCGCTTCTCCACCTACGCCACCTGGTGGATCCGCCAGGCGCTCCAGCGCGCCGTCCAGCAGCACGGCCGGATCATCCGCCTGCCGCTCGAGGTCGGAGAGCGCCTCCAGCGTCTGGAGGGCGTGACCACCGAGCTCACGAGCCAGCTGGGCCGGGCGCCCACCGCAGAGGAGCTCGACGAGGCCACCGGGATGACGCTCGACGAGCGGGAGGCGCTCGAGAGCTCGGCCCGGGTCTCGGCCAGCCTCGACCAGCCGGCGGCGGTCGACTCGAGCACCCCGCTCGGTGACCTGGTCGCCCCGGACGCCACCAGCTGGAGCGAGGAGATCGAGGAGCGACTCGTCTTCGACAAGGTCCGCGGCGCCGTGGACCGGCTGCCCGAGCTCCAGCGCGACGTGCTGCGCATGCGCTTCGGGTTCGACGGGGCCTCGCCAGCCTCACTCCAGGTGACCGCCGAGCGCCTCGGCGTGGGCGTGCGGCGGGTGCGGCGGGCCGAGGAGGAGGGCCTCGCCACCCTCCTGCGCGACGCGGACGTCGTCGGGGCTCATCGGGCCGCCTGAGGGCTCACGACCCGAGCGCCGGGCGCTTTTTGAGGAAGTCCGCCAGGTCCTCGGGCAGCGCTGATCGATAGCTGACCCGCCGCCCGTCGGCCGGGTGGTCGAATGCGAGCGCATAGGCATGGAGGAAGAACCGGCCCCGCGCGAGGCCGGTGGCACCCCGCTCCCCGTAGCGCTCGTCGCCCACCACTGGGTGCCCGATCGCCGCCATGTGCACCCGGATCTGGTGGGTCCGACCGGTGTCGAGCGCGAGGTCGAGCAGGGTGGTGTCGGGATCCCCGTAGCGCCTGAGGACGACGTAGGAGGTGCGCGCCGGACGCCCGGTGGCGGAGACCGCCATCTGGGTCGGGCGTCGGAGCGAGCGCCCGAGGGGTGCGTCGACGACCCCCCGGTCCTCCGCCACCTCCCCGCGCACGAGGGCCACGTATCGGCGCTCGGCGCTGTGCCCGGCCATCTGCGCGCCGAGCGACGCGAGCGCGCGGGGGGTCCTCGCCACGACGAGCAGGCCCGAGGTGCCGCGGTCGAGCCGGTGGACGATCCCGGGCCGTTCGGGCGCGCAGAGCCCCTCTTCGGCCAGCCGTCCGACGTCGGGGAAGCGTGCGAGGATGCCCGACGCGAGCGTGCCGGCGCGCTGGCCGGCCCCGGGGTGCACGACGAGGTCCCAGGGCTTGTCGACGACCACGACGTCCGCGTCGGACGCGACGACGTCGAAGGCCACGCTCGGGTCGGCCTCGAGCACCGGCACGGCGGGACGCGCGCCCTCGATCACGAGGTCGGCACCGGCTTCGAGCACGACCGATCCGCGCGCCGCGACCTCGCCGTCGAGCCGCACCGCGCCGCCCTCCACGAGTGCCCGCACCGCGCTGCGTGAGAGGCCGGTCAAGAGCGCGACGGCGCGATCGAGCCGAACGCCCCCGAGCGCGGCGGGCACCTCGACGCGCAGGGCCTCGGGGGCCTCGCTCACCTGGAGAAGGGCTTCGCCCGCCCGAACAGCACGAGGATGACCACGAGCACCGCCCCGAGGGTGATGCTGGCGTCGGCGATGTTGAAGGTCGGCCAGTGGGTGAGGGTGATGAAGTCCTCGACCTCGCCGTGATGCGGGCGAAAGACGCGGTCCGCGAGGTTGGAGAGCGCGCCGCCCAGCAGGAGGCCGATGGCGACCGCGAGGGCGTAGCTGCTGGTGCGCAACGCGAGCATGCCGAGCAGCGCCACGAGCACGAGGGCGACCGCCACGACGATGCCGGTCGCGCCGGCCAGGAGACTGAACGCCGCCCCCGAGTTGAACGTGAGGTCGAGGCCGAGCGGACCAAAGAGGTGCGTCGGTCCGTGCACGTGCTCGAGCGCGAGCGACTTGGTCACCTGATCGGCGGCCACCACGACCGCCGCGATGATCACCGTCGCGAGGACCCGACGCGCGGTTGTCCCCCGCTCGGCAGCGGCGCTCACCACACAGCGCTCCCGCCGCTCAGCGGCGGGACAGCCCCCCGCTCTTGCATGCGACGCACAGGCGCGCGTAGGGCAGGGCGCGCAGTCGCGCCTTCATGATCGGCTGGTGGCACCGCTCGCACGCGCCATAGGTCTTCTTCGCGATCCGCTCGAGCGCCGCTTCGATCTCCTCCACGGCTGCGAGCGCCTGGGCACTCAGCGCGAGGTCCCGCTCGCGATCGACGGTGACCGTCCCGCCCTCGCCCGACTCCTCGTCGAACTGCACGTCACCGGGCTCGCGCTCTTGGGCGAGCGAGTCGGCTTCGGCCTTCAGCACCTCGGCCTGCTCCTGGTACACGCCGCGCTCGGAGAGGAGGATGGCCCGCTGCTCCTCCAAGAACTTGGGATCGTCCGCGTACGGGCCGATCGGCGCACGGGTGCGCGCCGCCTTCTTGGCCGGGGCGGGGGCCTTCTTCACCGGGGCCTTGGCCGCCGGCGCCTTCTTCTCGGGGGCGGCCTTCTTCACCGGGGCCTTGGCCGGGGCGGTGGCCTTCTTGGCCGGGGCCTTGGCCGCCGGCGCCTTCTTGGCCGGGGCCTTGGCCGCCGGCGCCTTCTTGGCCGGGGCCTTGGCCGCGCGCTCGGCTTTGGCGGTGCTCTGGGGCTTGGCGGCCTTCTTGGCCGCCGTGGCGGCGCTGGGCGCCCTGCTCGGTGGGGTCATCTGCTCCTCCTCCGGGCCGAGGGCCCGCGCAAGCGCTCCCGTTTGGCGGACGACCGAGCGGCCAAGGGGGCGTGACGATACTGGAACGTCGCTGGGTCTTCAAAACTTCCCGGCGGCGTCGTTGGGCCGAGCGGCCCGCTTCGCGCTGGGCGGGACTAGCCCCTGCCCTCCGGGCCGCGCAGGTCGAGCACCTGGGCGACGTTGTCGACGTCGGGGGGCTCCTCGTCGTCGTAGAGGGTGCCGCCGCTCGAGGCGTCGTCGCCGGCCGTGAGCCGGCCGGCCGGCGGCCGGCCGCTGTCGAGGCCCCGGGGCCGCAGCGCCATGAGCGACTCGGCCGGCTGGACGTTCTCCTCGATCCACTTCAGGACCTCCGAGAGCATGGTGCGCAGGCGGGTCCGCTCGGACTCGAGGTGCCGCGCCATGTTCTCCACGTCGGTCGCGAGCTGGGCCCGCGCGCCCTCGAGCCGGGTCACCTCGTCGCGGAGCCGCTGCTGGGAGTCGGTGACGAGCTGGCGGGCCTCGTCCTCGGCCCGCGCCAGCATCGAGCGGGCCCGGTCCTCGGCCTGGGTCAGGACCCGGGCCGCCTCGGCCTCGCTCTCGCGCTTGGTCTGCTCGACGAAGCGCTGGGCCAAGATGAGCGTCTGCTGGAGCGAGTCGTCGGCGACCGCCGCCGGCACCGGCGCGGCGGCCGGCGTCACCTCGGTCGGCGGTGCGGGCGCGGGTGGCGGCGGGGCCGCACCGCTCTCGAGCTGTGCGATGCGCTCGCTCGCCTGGCGGAGCCGCTCGGTGGTCTGGCGGAGCTGCTCGGTGAGGCGTTCGGCCTCGACCGCCGCCTTCTCCAGGTACTCGTCGACCTCGTCGACGTTGTACCCCTTCAGCCCGAGGCGGAACTCGACCGTCCGGAGCGTCTCGAGGATCGGCTGCTGGGTGCTCTGGCCGCTATCCATGGCGCGCCACTCTACCGCCGGGGGCCAATGCATTCCCCGGACCGTTCGCCTCGACCCGCGTCGCGCTCAACGCAACAGGAGCGGGATGACGATGATCTCCGCGACCAGGATGACGATGATGATCGAGAGGTCGATGCCCATCCCCCCGAGGCGCACCATGGGCAAGATCCGGCGGATCGGCCGCAGCACCGGCTCGGTGAGCGCGGCGAGCGATCGGTTGATGGGCACGAGCACCGAGCCGGGCCGCACCGGGAACCAGCTGAGCAGCGCCCGCGCCACCAGGACCACGACGAAGGCCTCGACGACGTACGCGAGGATCCGCCCGATCACGGATCAGTAACGCCCGAAGTTTCGCTCCTGGAGGCGTTGGCGTTCCTCGTCGGAGACCTTCACGTTGCTCGGGGCGAGGAGGAACACCTGATCGGCCACCTTCTCCATCTCCCCGCTCAGCGCGTAGGTCACGCCGCTGCAGAAGTCGATCATGCGGCGCTGCAGGTCGCGCTCGGCGACCTGCAGGTTGACGATCACCGGCCGGTTGGCCTTCAGGCAGTCGGCGATCTCCTTCGCGTCGCCGAAGCGGGCCGGGGCCACGATCTTGGGCGTCGACTCGGACATCGTGGCGCGCGCCGGGGCGACCGGCTGGGGGCGGATGGTCGGGGTGACGTTGGACCCGTTGTCGCGCGGCAGCGCCCGGATCCTGCTCGACTGCCCGGCCACCGGGCGGACGTCGTGGTCCTCGGCCTCGGGGCTGCGGGTCTCCAAGCGGGCCACCGGGGTGACGGTCCGGGGTCCCCGGTCCTCGTACTCGTCCTCGTAGTCGTCGTACTCGTCGTCGAGCAACCCGAGGTAGACCATGGTCTTCTTCAGCAATGACGGCACCGTTCCATGTCTCCTTCGAGACAGCGTACAGCGCCGAGTCGCCCCGGACCGTTACCCCGCCGTTCACCCACGGCTCGGCGACCATGCACGGCGCGAGTGGCGGGGACCGAAGAGGCCGCGCCCCACCCGCACCATGGTGGAGCCCTCGGCCACGGCCAGCTCGAGATCCTCGGTCATGCCCATCGAGCGCACCGGGAGCGAGAGCCGGTCGGCCAGCGAGCGCACGAGGGCGAAGGCCGCCCTCGCCTCCTCGGGGGGCCGGGGGGCGACCGCCATCAGGCCCTCCACAAAGAGCCCGAGGGCGAGCGCCTCGGCCACGAGACCGGGCACCGCTGCGGGCTCGCAGCCGGGGCGGCCGGCCTCGGTCGAGAAGGCCACCTGGACGAGCACCCGGGCGCCCGGGGCCACCGCGGCGATCCGCTCCGCCTCCCTCGGGCGCGACAGCGACTGCCAGCAGTCGACCACCGGCCCGAGCAAGGGGACCTTGTTGGTCTGGATGGCGCCGAGGTAGTGCCAGCGCACCGGGGCGTCGCCGAGCGCCGCGCGCTTCTCGACGAGCTCCTGCGCGTAGTTCTCCCCCACCTCGGGGAGCCCGGCGCCGAGCGCCGCGCGCACCGCCTCGGGCCCGAATCCCTTGGTGACCGCGAGCACCCGCACCCGCTCGGGGTCGCCGCCCGCCGCCTCGATGCGCCGAGCGAGCGCGGCGAGCCCGGACGCGACCTGCTCGCGCAGTGCGTCGCTCACCGGCGGCCCGTGACTCGAGGAGCGAGGACCCTCGGGTTAGCGGAGGAAGGAGGGGACGTCGAAGTCGTCGTCGCCGATCTCGATCTCGTCGTCATCGCTGTCGGCGAAGATGTCGACCGGTGCCGCCGAGCGGCCCACCACGCTCGAGCCCGAGTCGCTCGAGCCCTTGGAGCCCGAGCGCCCGACGCCCTCCCAGCGCTCGAAGCCCGCCGCGATCACGGTGACCTGGACCTCGTCGACCATGTTCTCGTCGATGACGGCCCCGAAGATGATGTTGGCGTCGGGGTGGGCCACCGAGTGGATGATCTCGGCCGCCTCGTTCACCTCGAAGATGCCGAGGTCGTTGCCGCCCACGATGTTGAGCAGGATGCCCCGGGCGCCCTCGATCGAGGCCTCGAGCAGCGGGCTCGTGATCGCGGCACGCGCCGCGTTGACGGCCCGGCCGTCGCCCGAGGAGTTGCCGATCCCCATGATCGCGGTGCCGGCGTTGGACATGATCATCTTCACGTCTGCGAAGTCGGTGTTGATGAGGCCGGGCACCGTGATGAGGTCGGTGATCCCGCGCACGCCCTGGAGGAGGACCTCGTCGGCCATCTTGAACGCGTTCACCATCGAGGTCTTCTCGTTGGAGACGCTGAGCAGCCGATCGTTGGGGATGACGATCAGGGTGTCGACCTTCTCCTTCAAGGCCTGGATGCCCTTCTCCGCCTGCATGGCCCGGGTCCGCCCCTCGAAGGTGAAGGGCCGGGTGACGACGCCGATGGTCACCGCCCCGAGGGACTTCGCGAGCTCGGCCACCACCGGCGCTCCGCCGGTGCCCGTCCCGCCACCCTCGCCGGCCGTGATGAAGACCATGTCCGAGCCGGCCAGCGCCTCTTCGATCTCACCGCGGTGCTCCTCGGCGGCCTGGCGGCCGATCTCGGGGTCGCTGCCCGCCCCGAGGCCACGCGTGAGCGTGCGACCGATGTCGAGCTTGAGGTCGGCGTCGCTCATGAGCAGCGCCTGCGCGTCGGTGTTCGCCGCGATGAACTCCACGTTGCGCATCCCCGCGTCGATCATGCGGTTCACGGCGTTGACACCGCCGCCGCCGACGCCGACGACCTTGATGACCGCGAGGTAGCTGGTCTGTGGGTTGAGGGTCATGAGTTCTCGGGGTGCTGCCCTCGGGGATCCCGGCTTCGTGCCATGCGCTCACACCCCCTCGTCGGAGGGTCAGGATAGTTCACCAGGCCCCATTGCGGCGCGATCTCAACCTGAGATCGAGGGTGATCGCCGTTTTCGGCTCGCCAACGCTACGGGGCGCGGGCCGCCCGGTCAACCCCCGCGACCGGCGGGCCCGCGCTCGCCCCCGTCGAGCGCTCAGCCCTTGGTGGCGCCGCCGCTCGCCACGGCCGGCGAGTCGGGCACCGAGACGTCGATCACGTTCCCGGGCGCGAGCTTGGCGCCGGCCAGGATCGACGCGATGTCCTCGAACTTCGCAGGCAGCTGGGTGGGGGTGCCGAAGACCACCCCGATGCCCCCGGCGAGGGACAGGTCGACGCCCCCGCCCTTGGGCGAGGGCGCCATCGTCTGGACCATGGCCTTGAAGGCGGCGGGCAGCCGGGCGGCCACGGCGAGCAGCGGCCGGGCGGACCCGAGGGTGCTCCCGGCGGCGCCCGGGCGCGCCAACCCGCTCAGCTCGGGCAGGACCGGTGCGCCGCTCGTCGTGGTGAGGACGCGCCCGGTCGAGTCGAGCTCGGCCCAGATCCCCGCGCCGGCCGGCGCGACCGCGACCGGACGGCGCTCGCGCACCGCGACGCTCACGCCGGTCGGCCAGTGCACGCGCACCGTCGCGCTCGCCACCCAGGGCAACGCGTCGATGGCCCGCTCGGCCGCCCCCGCGTGCACGTCGATGAGCGGCGGGTGCTGGGCGAGCCCCGCCGCGCCCAAGATGGCCGACGTCGGGGTGTGCGCGTTGCCGCTGACCACGATGTGGTCGGCCGAGAACAGCCTGGAGTGCAAGAGCGGCCAGGCACCCGCAGCGAACAGGGCCACCAGCGCGCCCGCACCGATCACGATCGCCCGCTTGCGCGAGTGGCGCCGGGTGACGGCGCGGCGGCGCTCGTCGAAGCGGGGGTCGATCTCGACGCGGGGAGCACCGCTCCTCGGCCGGGTGAGGGTGCTCATTGGTCCAGGGGCTCCTCGAAGCCGATCAGCCGCACCTCGGTCTCGAGCCGCACTCCCCTAGCCTCGGCCACCAGCGCGGCGACGCGGTGGATGAGCGCCATCACGTCGTCGGCCGAGCCGCCCTCGTCGGCCTGGATGAAGTTCGCGTGCTTGGTCGAGACCGTGGCGCTCCCGAGCCGCATGCCCTTCAGCCCCACCTCCTCGACGAGCGCGCCGGCCGAGGCGCCCGGCGGGGTGGTGAACACCGACCCCGCGTTCGACCCCCCGGGCTGGTGGGCGCGGCGCCAGCGCACGATCTGCCCGAGCTCGGCCCGGCCCTCGTCCCGGTCCCCGGCGCGGGCCGCGAACTCGGCCCACACCACCACCTGGGCCTCGGTGAGCGAGGAGCGGCGGTAGGCCGGTGCGAGGCGCTCGGGGGGGGACTCGACCATGCCCTCGGCGCCCAAGAGGTCGACCCAGCGGTAGCGGCGCAGGCAGGCGGCGACGTCCGAGCCGTGCCCGCCGGCGTTCATGCGCAGCGCCCCGCCGACGCTGCCGGGCACCCCGACCGCCCATTCGAGGCCCCGCGCCCCGGCCTCGACGGCCCGGCGGGCGAGGACCGGGAGCCCGAGGGCGGCCCCGGCCCCGACGCGCAGCGCGCCGGGGTCCCCCGGATCGGCCGCCACCTCGAAGTCGAGGAACGCCGAGGGCGGGCTCGGCGCCAGGCGCAGCGCCAGGCCGGCGAACCCGGCGTCCGCCACGAGCAGGTTGGACCCCTTGCCCACCACGAGGACCGGGGCCGGGGCCCTGGCCAGCGCGTCGCGCACCGCCACGAGGTCGGCCTCGCTGCGGGCCTCGACGAAGAGCGCTGCGGGCCCGCCCACCCGGTAGGTGGTGAGCGGCCCGAGCGCCACGTCGCGCCGGGCGAGCGGGCCGAGGGCGCGCGCCAGGTCCTCGAGGGCGCGCCTCACGGCCCGAGCAGCGCCATCAGCTCGTCGGGGAGGGTCGTGAGGTCGCCCGCGCCGAGGGTGAGACAGAGGTCGCCCGGCCGGAGGATCGAGACCATCAGCGCTCGCAGCTCGTCTCGGGTCGGCGCGTAGTGGAGCGCGAGCGCGGGGTTGGCCGCCGCCACCGCGTCGGTGACCAGGCGCCCGCTCACCCCCTCGATGGGCCGCTCGCCGGCCCCATAGACGTCGGTCACGACGAGGACGTCGGCTTGGTCGAAGGCGTGTCCGAACTGGGTCGCGAGGGCCGCGGTCCGGGTGAAGCGGTGCGGCTGGAAGACGGCCACCACCCGGCCGGGCGCCCCGAGGCGGGCGGTGGCCAGGATCGCCGTCACCTCGCCGGGCAGGTGCCCGTAGTCGTCGACGAAGCGCACCCCGCGGCGCTCGCCGCGGTGCTCGAAGCGCCGGGGCGCCCCCCCGAAGCGGGCCAGGGCGGCCGCCGCGGCTTCGAAGGGCGCACCGATCTCGAGGGCGGCCACCGCCGCCAGCGCCGCGTTGGCCACGTTGTGGCGACCGGGGGTCCCGACGCTGAGGGTGCCGAGCACCCCGGCCGGCCCGGCGAGGGAGAAGCGCGACCCCTGGGGGCCGAGCTCGACCTCGACGAGGCGGTAGTCGGCCGACGGCGCCTCGCCCACCGACGCCGCCCCGGCGGCCGCCCCGAGGGACGCCGCCCCCGGCTCGTCTGCGCTCACGAGGAGCGGTCCGCTCGTCGAGGCGAGGAGCCGGGCGAAGGCGGCCCGCAGCCCCTCCACGGTCCCGTAGTGGTCGAGGTGGTCGGGCTCCACGCTCGTGAGCACCGTCATCTCGGGGGTGAGCGCCGAGAAGGCGCCGTAGCTCTCGTCGGCCTCGAGCACCATCCACTCCCCCTCCTCGAGGGCCCCGTTGACGCCGAGGTCCCCCACGTCCGCGCCGACGAGGAACGACGGCCGGAGGCCCGCCGCGCCGAGGGCGAGCGTGAGCATGGACGCGGTGGTGGTCTTGCCGTGCGTGCCGGCCACCGCCACGCAGCGCCGGGCGCCCGCCACCATGGCGAGCAGCTCGGGGCGGGCGATCACCTCGAGCCCCCGGGCCCGGGCCGCGGCGAGCTCGGGATTGTCGGCGGCGACCGCTGGCGACGCCGTGACGAGCTGCGCGTCGCCCAGGTTCTCGGCGCGATGGCCGATGGCGACGGGGATGCCCGAGGACTCGAGACGCTCGGTCACCGCCGTCCTTCGCTGGTCGCTCCCGGTCACCCGGTTGCCCATGGCGCGCAGCACGAGGGCGGCGGCGCTCATGCCGGCGCCCCCGATCCCCACCACGTGGATCCGCCGGCCCTCGGGCCTCCCCTCAGCGGGCATGGGCCTGCACCAGGGCGCCGACCGCACGGGCGGCGCCCGGACGACCGATGGCGCTGGCGGCGGCGGCCATGGCCTCGAGGCGGGCCGGGTCGCCGAGCAGGGCGTCGAGGAGCTCGCCCAGGCGCCGCCCGTCGCACTCCTCGTCGCGCACGACCACGGCCGCCCCGGCGTCGAGGAGGGCCGCCGCATTGGCGCTCTGGTGGTCGCCGGGGGCCCCCGGGAGCGGCACGAGGATCGCCGGCGCACCGACCAGGGCGAGCTCGGCGACCGTCAGCGCGCCGGCCCGGCACACCACCACGTCGCATGCCGCGGAGAAGGAGGCCATGTGCTCCTCGAAGGGGACCACCGTGTAGAAGAGGCCGCTCGCGTCGCCCTCCTCGGGCGCCCCCGAGGACCGGCGGGCCTCACGCAGGGCCTCGAAGTTCCGGGGCCCGCACACGTGGTACAGGCTGAGCCCGCTGCGCTCGCGCAGCGCGGCGGCGAGCTCGAGCGTGGCGACGTTCAGCGTCCCGGCCCCGAGCGAGCCGCCGGTCACCCCCACCGTCGGGCGCTCCGGGGGCAGCCCGAGCTGCGCCCGGGCGCTGCGCCGTCCCTCCGCGGAGCGCTCGACGCGGGCGAGCTCGGGGCGCACCGGAGCCCCGGTGACGACCGCGTGGGGGAGCCCAGTGCTCGCGAAGGCCACCGCACTGGCGGCGGCGAAGCGGCGGAGCGCCCGGTGGGCGGCCCCGGCCAGCGCGTCGGTGTTCACCAAGACGAGCGGGACGCCCAAGAGGGCGGCGGCCAGCCCGACGGGGACCGCGACGAAGCCGCCCACCGACACGACCACCCGGGGTCGCCGGCGCGCCAGCAAGGCGAGGGCCCGCGCGAACGCCACGAGCAGCCCGAGCGACGCCCCGAGATTGGCGACCAGCGCGCCGGGGTCGAGGGTCCGGCGGATGCCCCGCCCGGGCAAGAGGGTGATCGCGTAGCCCTCCCCCCCGGCGAGCGTGGCGTCCGCCGCCCGGCGCGCCCCCACGAGCTCGATCTCGTCGCGGGGCACCCCGAGCTCGACGAGGGCCCCGGCCACCGCCGTCGCCACGAACACGTGCCCGGCGGTGCCCCCGCCGGCGATGACGGCGTAGCGCCGCCCGCTCATCGCCCCGGAGCGCCGACCGCCATCTTCGGTGCGCCGCTGCGGTGGCGGGCGACCACCCGGGCGCGGCTGCGCCCGGCGGCGGCGCCCTGGCGGGCGATGTTCACGAGGATCCCCGCCGCGACCATGGTGATGACGAGCGAGGAGCCGCCGAAGGAGATGAAGGGCAACGGGATGCCGGTGACCGGGAGGAGCCCGATCACCGCGCCCACGTTGATGAACGTCTCGGCGGCGAGCCACGCCACGAGGCCGATCCCGAGCAATGCCCCGAAGCGGTCCGGCGCGCGC
>DAHUZM010000147.1 GCA_027306525.1 Acidimicrobiaceae bacterium | reverse complement strand
CGGTCGTGGGCGACTTCCACCAGCACCTCGGGAGGATCCCGACCGAGGGGCGGCGCCTCGTCGCGTTCTTGGGCGGCACCATCGGCAACCTGGTGCCGGCGGAACGCCACCGGTTCCTCACCGAGCTGCGCGAGACGATGCACGCGGAGGACCACCTGTTGATCGGCGTCGACCTCGTGAAGGACCCCGCCACGATCGTCGCCGCCTACGACGACAGCGCCGGGGTGACGGCCGCCTTCAACCGCAACGTGCTCGAGGTGATCAACAACGAGCTCGATGCCGACTTCGTGCCCGAGTCCTTCGCCCACGTGGCGCGGTGGAACGACGAGCAGCGCTGGATCGAGATGCGGCTGCGGGCAGAGGGAGCCCAGCGAGTGGAGGTACGGGCGCTCGGTCTCGAGGTGACCTTCGCCCCGGGCGAGGAGCTCCTTACGGAGATCAGCGCGAAGTTCACCCCCGAGGCCCTCGTCACCGAGCTGCGGCGCGCCGGGTTCGCCCTCGATGCCACCTGGGGGCTCATCGAGGGCGAGTTCGCGCTCGCGCTCGCCCACCGCGTGGAAAAGACCGCTAGGTGGCCCTGAGCGCGATCCCGGCCTCGGGGGTGTCCACGTGGAAGGTGAAGCTCTCCTCGACGTAGAGGTGCACGAGCTCGCCGTCGTGGTGGTCGTAGCCGATGGCGATGTCCTCGCCCGACTCGAAGTGGAAGTCGCCGCCGCGCTGGCTCACCACGACCGCCCCTTGCACCCCGGGCGCCCAGACGATGGGCCCGCCCAGGATCTGTCCCAGGTGGTCGAACACGAGGATCCCGCCGTGCTCGGTCGTCTCCACCCCGCCGGTGTCCTCCTCGGGACCGAGCGCGAGGCCGTAGGGGCCTTGGACGCCCGCGTCGAGCAGCACCTTGACCGCCCGCGCGACGTCGCTCGGGTAGCGGGCGTAGTCCCCCGAGAGGGTGACCGGCGCGTGAGGCGAGGACTCGGTCACCCCGACGATGCCGGCCGCCGCCCATCCGTGGAACACCGCGATGTTCTCGGCCCGGGCGACCTGCCGGGCCGCCCTCCCGAGCTCGCCGAGGTCGATGTCCGACGCGCCGCGGTCGGCAGCAAGGAGCTCGCCTCGTTGGACCGAGAACGGCGCCCGCAGCTCGACCAGGGGGAGGACACGGCGCTGCTTGGCCGACACCCCGGCCACCGGGAGGTCCCCCAGCTCGTCGGTGCGCCCGAGGTTGCGCGCCGAGTGGTCCCAGCCGAGAGGCCCGTCGAACTCGACGAGCTTTCGCGCCGCGAGGGCCGCCACGAGCTGGCGGCGCCCCTCGTCGTCGATCTCCTTCCAGGCGGCATCGGTGATCGGCGCGTGGCGCCGCAGGAGGTGGCTCATCGCTCGTTCTCCCGGAGACCCTCGATGCCGAGGGTCTCTGCGCCCCCCTCCCGAGGAGCGTCGTCGGTTGTCGCCTCCTCCACCTCGGTGACGGGGACCGAGGTGAACAGATAGGTCCGGAGGTTGGCGTCGAGCACCGGGTCCCGGCGCCGGAGCCACTCGAGGGTCATGACCGCGTGCTCCTTCTCCTCGTCGCGGTTGTGGGCGAGGATCGCCTTCAGCTCGGGGTCGGTCGCCGCGTCGACGCGTTGGTCGTACCAGTCGATGGCCTCGAGCTCCTCTTGGAGCGAGACGATCGCCCGGTGTCGGTCGATGGTCTCGGGCGAGAGCAGTTCGACGGGTTCGTGCAGTCCAGCGCTTTCGGCCATGGCGAGATGCGCTCCTTTCGTCGCCCCGGCGCTCGGCCCTCGGGGCTCGGCTCAAGCCGACCGAGGCGACAGGCCAGGCGGTCGACGACGGCTGAGGCCAAGGTACCAGGGCCTCTCACATGGTCTTTCCCACATCTGGGTACCCTCCATGCGTGCGCGGGGAGATCTCTCCATGAACGGGATCGAACGGGCCCTGCGTCGGGTCGACGGGTTCCAGCAACACAACCGGATCGCCGGCTTCCTCTTCGGCGTGAACAAGAAGTACGGCGACGACCGGGCCGGCCAGCTGGCCGCGCTGCTCGCCTACTACGGCTTCCTCACCATCTTCCCCCTCCTCTTGCTCTTCGTCACGATCATGGCGATGGTGGCCGGGGGCGATCCGGCGCTCGCGCACCGCATCGAGCACTCGGTCTTCGCCCAGTTCCCGGTCATCGGCTCGGGCTCGTCGTCCACCCACGGGCTGTCGCTCGCCGACAGCATCCACGCGCTCCACGAGCACAGCGCCCTCGGCCTCGTGCTCGGCATCCTCGGCCTGCTGTGGGGGTCCCAGGGGGTGAGCCAGACCGGCCAGTTCGCGATGGCCCAGGTCTGGAACGTGCCGGGCGTCGAGCGCCCGAACTACTGGGCCCGTTTCGCACGAACCTGGATCTTCCTCGGCGTGCTCGGGATCTTCGTGGTGCTGAGCTTCGCCCTGGCCGGGGTGGCCAGCTGGGGCCAGCACCCCCTCCTCATCCACGTGGGCGGGGTGGTCGGGTCCCTGGTCGTGAACGCGATCGCCTATCTGCTCGCGTTCAGGGTCCTCACCCCCAAGCAGGTCGCCACGAGGAGCCTCGTCCCTGGCGTCCTCATCGGCGCCACCTTCTGGACGGTGCTCCAGAACGTCGGCACCGAGATCGTCGAGCACCAGCTGCGCGGCGCGAGCCAGGTCTACGGCGCCTTCGCCGTGGTGCTCGGCCTGATCGCGTGGATCTACCTCGCGATGAACCTCACCATGTACGCGGCCGAGGCGAACGTGGTGCTCGCCCGACGCCTCTGGCCGCGCTCGATGCTCCAGCCGCCCCTCACCGCGGCCGACGAGCGGGTGCTCGCAGCGATCGCCAAGCAAGAGACGCGCCGCCCCGAGCAGCGGGTCGACGTCGGCTTCGACCCCCCGCAGCCAGAGGCGCCAGGCACCGACGCCGAGCACCCCGTGCCCACCGCCTGAGGGCGGACCTCAGGCGACCTGCGACAGAGCGCCCCCGCCGGGCGCACCGGCGGCTGCCTCGCCGGCGTCGGGCTCGAGACCGAGCACCGGCCCGAGCACCTCCTCCACCCGCTCGGCCAGGTGGAAGGTCATCTGGGAGCGCACCTCCTCGGGGACGTCCTCGAGGTCGGGCCCGTTGCGCGCCGGGAGCACGACCTCGTGCAGCCCGGAGCGGTGCGCAGCGAGGACCTTCTGGCGCACGCCGCCGATCGGTAGCACGCGGCCGCGCAGCGTCACCTCGCCGGTCATCCCGACGACCGACCGCACGGGGACGTCACGGAGCAGGCTGACGAGCGCCGAGACGATCGTGACGCCGGTCGAGGGGCCGTCCTTGGGCACCGCACCGGCGGGCACGTGCACGTGGAAGCGCTTCTTCTCGAAGGCGGCCGGGTCGATGCCGAGCTCCGCCGCGTGCGAGCGCACGAAGGACAGCGCGATCTCGGCCGACTCCTTCATGACGTCGCCGAGCTGGCCGGTCAGCGTGAGCCCCTCGGGACCCTCGGCGGCGCTCGCCTCGACGAAGAGCACGTCGCCGCCCGCGCCGGTCACCGCGAGGCCGGTCGCCACGCCGGGCACCGGCTCGCGCTCGGCCGCCTCGAAGAAGAACCTCGGCCGCCCGAGCCACTCGCGCAGGTCGTCACGCTCGACGTTGACCGGCGGCGTCGCCTCACCGGCCACGACCTTGGTCGCGACCTTGCGCATGAGGCGCCCGATCTCACGCTCGAGGGAGCGGACGCCCGCCTCGCGGGTGTAGTCGGCCACGATGGCGCCGAGCGCCTCGTCGGACACCGAGACCTCCTCGGGCTCGAGCCCGGCCCGGCTCGCCTGGCGGGCGAGCAGGTGGTGACGGGCGATCGCGACCTTCTCGTTGTCGGTGTAGCCGTCGAGCCGGATCACCTCCATCCGGTCGAGGAGCGGCCCGGGGATCGTGTCGACCACGTTCGCCGTCGCGATGAAGAGGACCCTCGAGAGGTCGAGGTCGACCTCGAGGTAGTGGTCCCGGAACGTGTGGTTCTGCGCCGGGTCGAGCACCTCCAAGAGGGCCGAGGACGGGTCACCGCGGAAGTCGGCGCCGATCTTGTCGACCTCGTCGAGGAGCAGGACCGGGTTCATCGTCTTGGCCTCGCGCAGCGCGCGCACGAGGCGACCGGGCTGCGCGCCGACATAGGTCCGGCGGTGGCCCCGGATCTCGGCCTCGTCGCGCACGCCGCCGAGAGCGACGCGGACGAACCTGCGGCCAAGGGCGCGCGCCACCGACTCGCCGAGGGAGGTCTTGCCCACCCCGGGCGGCCCGACGAGGGCGAGGATCGCCCCGGCGCCTCGGCCGTCGACGGGGACGAGCCCGCGCTCGGACTGCAGCTTGCGCACCGAGAGGTGCTGGAGGATCCGCTCCTTCACGTCGGCCAACCCGTCGTGGTCCTCGTCCAAGATCGCGGCGGCCGCCGGCACGTCCAGGCGGTCCTCGGACTCGATCCCCCACGGGAGCTCCAAGACGGTGTCGAGCCAGGTGCGGATCCAGCCGTGCTCGGGGCTCTGCTCGCTCGTGCGCTCGAGCTTGTCGATCTCGCGCTCGATCGCCTCGCGCACCTTCTCGGGCAGGTCGCGCGCGGCGAGCTGGCTCCGGTAGTCGTCGGGCGCGCCCTCGTCGCTCCCGCCGAGCTCGGCCAGCTCCTTGCGAATCGACTCGAGCTGGCGGCGCAGCAGGAACTCGCGCTGGGACTTCTCCATGCCCTCTTCGACGTCGCTCTTGATCCGCTCGCGCAGCGCGAGGTCGGCGAGCGTGTCCTTGGCCCACCCGAGGACGAGGGCAAGGCGCTCGGTGACGTCCAGGGTCTCGAGCACCTGGACCTTCTGGGCGAGCGTGAGGTCCGGGGAGTACCCGGCCAGGTCGGCCAGGCGTCCGGGCTCGCTCACCTCCCGCAGCTGGGCCGCGATGCGAGCGGCACCCCGGCTGAGCAGGATATTCTCGAGCACGGCCCGGTACTCGCGGGCCAGTTCGAGCGTGCGGGCCTCGTCCGAGGAGCGCTCGTCGACCGGCTCGGCCTCGACCCAGAGCGCAGCGCCGGTCCCGGGCACGCCGGTGCCGAGCGTGGCGCGTTGCTGGCCGCTCACCACGAGGGCCGGCACGCCTCCGGGCAGCTCGCCGCGCTCGACCACCTCGGCCACCACGCCGATCGTGCCGTAGCGACCCTCGATGTGCGGCACGAGCAAGAGGGTGCCCCCCGAGCTCCCGGCCACATCCGCGGCCGCCCGGGCCTCGTCGCTCTCGAGGGCGATCGTGAAGACCATCCCGGGCAGCATCACGCCCGAGCGGAGCGGGAGGACGGGAAGGGTCAGGTTGTCGTTGGTCACGTTGCCTCCGATTCCGGGCGCACCAAAGCGGAGCGATGGTTCACCCTCGTAGGAGGAAAAACGTGTGCGCCGCCCCGCCTATTCCTCTCGCACCCGGGTCCGCTCGACGGCCTGGCACGGGGCGCCCGAGGAGCCTCGGGCGCGGGCTCAGCCCACCGGCTGGTGCACCTCGGCCTGCCAGGTGCCGGTGAGCGGCATGTCGCAGAGCCGCTCGCCCGATGCGAGCATCCAGGTGAGGACGTCGCGATCGGGGGCGCTCGTCGGGACCCGGACGACGAGGCCGCGCCGGGGGTGATCGCCCCAGACGCGCCAGGCCGGCGGCACCGAGAGCCCGGCCGCCTGGAGGTCCGGGAGGACGCGGCGCCGGAGCCCGTGGGAGATGCCGACCGTCACCTCGTCCAAGGCCCGCCGCCCCTTGCCCGGCGGCAGCCACGTGCACATCGAGGCGGGCGGCCCGATCGAGCCGAACATCGAGAAGAGCCCCGGTGCCTCGGGCTCCGGGGGCGCCTCGACCCCCGGGAGGAGGTTGAGCCACCCGTCACGGTGCGCCGAGAGCCATGCCAGCACCTCGAGCAGCCGGGCGACGTCGCCCGGCTGGAACTCGAAGCGGTCCACCGAGCGCCTGGAAGGCCCGCGCAAGAGCGAGCTCACAGCAGCTGCACCTCTTGGAGGAGCGCCACGGCGGCCGCCCCGGTGCCGAGCTCGTGCAGGGTGATCGGGTTGGGCGCCAAGCTGGCGAACGGGGCCTCGGGCGCGGCCGTCGTCACCTGCGAGTCGATCGGGTACTCGAAGCTGTCGCCATGGGCGATGATCTCCTGGGCCGTCCTCGTCGTCAGGAATTCGACGAAGCGCAGGGCCTGGCTCCTGTGGTGGCTGGAGCGCAGCACGGCCGCCCCCGAGACGTCGAGCACGTATCCAGGATCGCGCGGGGCGAAGGTCGCGATGACCGCGTGGGTCGCCTCGGCCCCGATCACCGCCCGCATGCGGTACCAGTAGTACTGGTTGATCACGGCGATCCCGACCTGCCCGGCGTTGACCTCCCTCGTCAGGGTCTCGTTGTCGGGGTAGATGTGGCCCGACGCGTTGGCCTTCAGCCCCTCGAGCCAGCGCAGCGTGGCCGGGCGGCCCTCGGCGCGGAGCACCGAGGTGACGATGGGTTGGAAGTCGGTCTCACCGGGCGCCAGGCCGAGCAGGCCCCGGTACCGGGGCTCGGCCAGCTGGAGCACCGAGGTCGGCAGGTCGGACCGCTTGATGATCGAGGGGTTGTAGACCATGACGCTCACCCGAGCGCTCACCCCGACCCAGTCCCCCGCCGCCGAGTCGAATCGTGCCTGCGTGTCGGCCCGCTCCCGCCGATCCAGATGGACGAGCAGCCCCCTCGACTGGAGGTACTCGAGTGCGGGGGTGTTCTCGGTGAAGATCACGTCGGCCGGCGAGCGCGGGCCCTCGGTCACGATCTGGTCGGCGAGGACCGACTCGTCGTTTGAGCGGACCTGCACCTGGATCCCGCTCTGACGCTCGAAGGCCCTGACCAGGGCGTCGGTCGTCTGGACGTGCTGGCCGTTGTACAGCGTGATCGTGTCGGCGCCGGCGCCCGAGGCGCAGGCACTCAGCCCGGAGGCCACGGCCAGGACCACCGCCCCGAGGGCAACGCGTCGCCTGAGCGAGGACCATGATCTTCGGCTACCCATGAATTAAAGTTTAGGTTCCCCTAATACCTACCACAACGGCGCTGCCGGTCCCCCGCCCTCGGCCGACCCCGGCGGCCCGCGACGTCGGCCGAGGCGGGTCGCCCGCCGGGCGACCGGGAGGGTCGCCGCTCGGGTATCGTCGCCCCGTGTCCGGGCGCTCGTCGGAGCCTCGCAGGTGGATCGGGCGAGGACGGGGCGCCGGGCGCTCCTGGGCCCTGCGCCGGGGGGTCGCTGTCGCTGCGCTGGGGCTCCTCTTTGGCCAAGGCGCCCTGATCGTGGGGACGAGCCCTGCGGGCGCCGTCACCGCGCCCACGGGCAACGACGTCTCCTCTTTCAATTGCGGCGGCACGTTCCCGCCCTCGCCCGCCTTCGGCATCGTCGCGCTGAACGGCGGCCTGGCCAACAACCTGAACCCCTGCCTCGGACCGGACCCCTCCTACGCGCAGAGCGAGCTGTACTGGGCGGTCGCGAGCAGCACGGGGGGCACCCCGCAGCCCAAGGCATCGCTGTACGTCAACACCGCCGACCCCGGCAATGTGGTCGGCGGCACCGTGATCCCCGACTGGCCCAGCTCGGGCAGCACCCCCTACGGCACCTGCACGACCACCACGGCGTCCACGTCCTCGGGGTCCGCCACGGTCGGCCAGAACTCGAACGCCTGCGCCTGGCAGTACGGCAACGAGAAGGCAACCCAGGACGCCAGCTGGCTGACCGCCGCCGCCAACGCCATCAACGCGATGGGCCCCCCGGTCACCGTCGCCAACCAGGCGGGCGGCTACCCGTGGTGGCTCGACGTGGAGACGGCCAACACCTGGCAGAGCGGCACGGCGGGTCAGGCCATGAACGTGGCGGTGCTCCAGGGCATGGTGGCTGCCCTCCAGGCGGCCGGGGCGAGCGCGATCGGCGTGTACTCGACGACCACGCAGTGGGACGCGATCACCGGGGCCCCCTCGGCCGCCCTCGGCTCGATCGGCGCGTTGGACAACTGGGTCCCGGGCGCCTCGACGGCGGCCGGGGCCGAGACGAACTGCGCGTTGAGCCCGTTCACGAGCGGGACCATCGCCTTGGCCCAGTGGACGAGCGGCTCCGTCGACGGCGACGTGGCATGCGGCACGACGAGGGCGGTCCAGGTCTCGCGCGTCTATGGCCAAGACGCCATCGGCACCGCCATCGCCGTCTCCCAGGCGAGCTTCCCGAGCGCGGGGTCCGCCAAGGCCGTCGTGCTCGCCCGGTCGGACTTC
>DAHUZM010000145.1 GCA_027306525.1 Acidimicrobiaceae bacterium | reverse complement strand
CGAGAGCGTGTCGCAGAACCCCCGGGGGTCCTGACCGCGGACAGGAGTGGCCCATCGTCGGGAGGGACACGTCGTCGAGCCGCTGTCCGGTGCCAGCGACGAGCGCCCGGACCCTCGGCGCCCGGTGGTCCGAGGTCGCATCGAGGAGGATCCCCGACGCTTCGTCGGTCATGCGGAGGTAGTGGGTGAACAACGCGGGGACCTTGACCGCCGAGAGCATTCGGTCGTGGGGGCAAACCGCCGGAACCGGACGACCGGGCCCTCGTCGCGCGGTGGCTCAGCCTGGGCAGAACCTGCACGCGGCGCGGGCGGACCTCGGTCCGCCGACACCATCGAAGGACTCGAAGAGGTGAGGAGTCCCACGGCCTCGATCGGCAGTGGCGCCCGACGCGCGCACCCGAGATGGCCAAACCCGTCGTGGGGGTTCGGGCACAACGTCCATTTCCGGCTTCGTGGCCCGCGGGGTGTCGACCAGCGGCCCCCCCACGGGCTCGCGCCCCGCCCCCTACAGGCCATCGGAACGCCGACTGTCGTAGAACCTCTCGACGGCGCCCAGCTCCTCGAAGAACACGGTGACCTGGTCGATCATTTCGCTGGCATTGAAGCGCAACAAGAAGAGGAGCCTCGTTCGAAGCACCGAGACAGGCGTCTGCATTCTGATGTTCACGAGGACCGACACATGGTTCACCCCGACCATGAGGTCGTCCTCCTTGAAGGGGTCGAAGTGCCCGCTCGTCTTCTGCGCGATGGCGACCAGGTGTGCGGCCACAGCGTCGCGCCCCGAGAACATTCCTGCGAGGACGTGGTTGCCGACCACGCGATAGGTGACGTCGGGGGATAGGAGCTCCAAGGTCTTGGCGACATCCTTGTTGCCGACCTGGCGCAGGAACTCCTGCACCCTCGCGACCCTGGACCGGGCCGGGGCATCGGACATCTCGCTCACCGCCTTTCACCACTCGACCGGCGACGCCACGGGAGCCGAGGGTCGAGCGAAGCACCGATCCGCGTGGCACGCGCTCCAGGGATCGCTCGCGCCCTGCAACGGTACGCCTCGCCGGCGATCGAGACCTCGCCACCATGCCAGGCACCCCCGCCACCGAGCGGGCGGCCTCGGAGCAGGAGGCTGACCAGGGACCTCGACTATCCGCCGATCTGCTAACACGGATCGCATCGGGAAAGGAGTGGCATGTCGACCCCCCTGGGCTACCAACCGCCGGTGTCCGAGATCCTCGAAGCCCTGGATCTCACCGGCCTCGACCAGACGCTCGAGCTACCCGACTTCGCACACGTCGACCGGGCGATGGTGGCCGACGTGATCGCGCAATTCGCGAGGTTCGCTGCCGAGGTCATCGCCCCGACCGACCGCATCGCCGACACCGAGGGCGCCACCTTCGAGCCCCAAACCGCCTCGGTCAGGACACCCGCAGCGGTCGCCCAGGCGTACGGACGCTTCGTCGAGGCGGGGTGGGGGGCGGTCGCCGGACCGGCGGCCTACGGCGGTGGCGGGTTCCCTCCGGCCGTCGGGATGGCCATCCACGAGATGTTCACCTCGGCGAACATGGCGCTCTCCGTCCATCCGATGCTCACCCAGACCGGCGTCGAGCTGCTGGCCTCGTGCGGCACGGAAGGCCAGCGAGAGCGCTTCTTGTCCAAGCTCGTCAGCGGTCGCTGGAGCGGGACGATGATCCTGACCGAGCCCGGCGCCGGTTCGGACGTGGGAGAGATGAAGTCGCTCGCGATGCCCGCAGGCGACGGGAGCTGGCGGCTCACCGGCACCAAGATCTTCATCACCTGGGGCGAGCACGACCTCGCCGAGAACATCGTCCACATCGTGCTGGCACGGACGCCCGGCACCCCGGCCGGCACGAGCGGGCTCTCGTTGTTCGTCGTGCCCAAGCTCCTGGTGGATCGGGCCGGAACGATGGGTGAGCGCAACTCGCTCCATTGCGTCCGGCTCGAGTCGAAGCTCGGGATCCACGGCAGCCCGACATGCGAGATGCGCTTCGAGGACGCCCACGCCGAGCTGTTGGGCGAGGAGGGCGGGGGGATGCGCGCCATGTTCATGATGATGAACTCGGCCCGCCTCGCGGTGGGCATGCAGGGTCCGAGCATCGGCGAGCGGGCGTACCAGCAGGCGCTCGAATACGCGTTGAACCGCGAGCAGGGGCGCCTGCCCGGCGCGACGCGGATCGCGAGGATCGCCGAGCACCCCGACGTGCGCAGGATGCTCCTCTCGATGCGCACCAGGATCCTCGCCGGTCGGCTCATGGTGTACCTCGCCACGCACCACCGCGAGATGGCGAGGTTCGGGAGCACCGATGCGCAGCGGTCGGCCGACTCGGCGATGACCGACCTGCTCACGCCGATCGCCAAGGGTTGGCCCACCGACGCCGGCCTTGCGATCGCCTCGACGGGGATCCAGGTGCTGGGTGGCGCGGGATACATGGAGGAGACCGGCATGGCCCAGCGCCTCCGCGATGCGAGGATCGCCCCGATCTACGAGGGGACCAACGGCATCCAGGCGATCGATCTGGTGATGCGCAAGCTTCCGCGAGCGGGGGGCGCGCTCGGCCGCCTCTTCGATGAGATGGAGCGCGTGGCCAAGGCGCGGACCGAGGGGCTCGACGAGAGCCGCGCTCGCCTGAGTGAGGCCGTTGCCCTGGTCCGCAGTGTGACCGCCGAGCTGGGGGCGATGGTGCGCGAACGGCCGGAGGACGCCCTCGCCGGGGCCTCCTCGTACCTCGAGATGCTCGGCACGACGGTGGCGGGCTGGCTCATGATGCGCCGGGCCCTCTGGCGGGCCCGGGAAGCCCATGACGGCGAGACTGCGGCGGCCGAGAGCGAGTTCTTCGCCTCCGAGCACCTCGCGAGGGTCGCGGGCCTCGTGCGCCCGGTCCTCGCGGGGGCGGCGCGTCTCGGTGCCCTCGGGGGTGCGCCCGGGTAGGGCCAGCACCTCGGATGTGCAAGGGCGCCTGCCAGAGGGTACGACTCCCACCATGTCGCTCACCTCAGGATCGATCGCCCCCTTTGCCCGCCCGCCCGGTGGCGCGCTGAACGTCGCGTTGCCCGACTCCCCCGCCCACGTGCTCTATGTCCACGCGCTCGAACAGCGCATACGAGCCGACGTGGCCGGTCTCACCGTCGTGGACTCGACCGACACCAAGATGTTGCACGAGACCGGGCTGCCGGCGCGCTGGTACTTCCCAGCCGACGCCGTTCGCGCCGATCTGCTCGAACCCAGCGGCACCACGAGCCACTGTCCGTTCAAGGGCGACGCCCGGTATTGGCATCTGCGGATCGGGGATCGGCTGATCGAGGACGCGTTCTGGGAGTACCCCTCCATGCTCGAGGGGGCTCCCGACGTCGCCGGGTTCCTCGCCCCCTATCAAGAGAAGTTCGACCGGTGGCGGGTCGAGGACGAGGAGGTGCGTGGCCATCCACGCGATCCGTTTCACCGGGTCGACGCCCGTCGCTCGAGCGCGCATGTCAGCGTGCGGGCCGGTGGAGAGGTGATCGCCGAGAGCACGAGGCCCGTCGCCCTGTATGAGACCGGACTGCCGGTGCGTTGGTACCTGCCCGAAGACGACGTGCGGGGCGGCCGCCTGGTGCCGAGCGACACGACCACGGTCTGCCCCTACAAGGGCACCGCCTCGTACTGGACCCTGGAGGCCGGAGGGCGCAGCTTCGCCGATGCCTGCTGGACCTATCGCGAACCGCTCCTCGAGGCCCTGCCGACGAGGGGCCACCGGTCGTTCATGGGCGAGGGCATCAGCGTCGAAGTGCAGCGCTGATCGCCCGGATCCTCGGCCGCGCACGGCCCTCGAACGATGCGGGGTCCGACGAGGCCGCTCAGCGCTCCTCGTGGCGGCCGTTGGGGACGCGCCCGTCCACATAGGTGGGCGGGTTCGCGCCGAGCGTCGGGTCGACGGCGCGCATCTCGTCGACGCCCAGCGCGTCGAGGCGCCGGATCACATCCGCGTAGAAGGCGACCTGGCGGGCGGCGAGCTCTTCGTCGAACTTGGCCATCTCGCCGTCCTCGGACACGACGAGCAGGTACGTGGGCCCGCAGATGCCAGAGACGTGGGGTACCCCGGCGTCGTGGAAGGGATGACCGGGGGTGATCTGGATGGGAGGCCTCATGATGCAGTGACGATGCAGGTCCGCCTGGATGAGCGCGGCCTTGGCCGCCTCGGCCGCCGGGCCAAGGGTGGCCCAGACGCTGTAGGGCTCGGGCGCGCCCGTCGGGCCGTATCCGTCAGCGCCGAGGGTCCACTCCATGGCGCCTAGGTGCTCGATCGTCACCGCCGCGGCCGCCCGCTCGATGAGCTCGGGATGCGCCACCACCCAGCACGAGGCGTCCTCGATCCCCTCCTCACCGGACATGTGGCCGGGCCACGACGCGAAGACCAAGGACCGGCGCAGCCGTTGATCTGCAGCCAGTGACGCGAAGTGCCGGGCCAGTGCGACGAGTGCGACGGTGCCGTTCTCCTCGAATGCGTTCTGGCCGTCGCTGTGACTGTTGATGATCAGGAGCTCGTCGCTCTCGCCGGGCAACACGGCGCTTACCGAACGGAGTCGCACCGGAGTGCTCGGCGCGTGCAGCGTGAGGCGCGCGCCAACCGCCGCCTCTGACCCCGACAGCGTTCGCAGGAGCGCGCCG
Organism: Acidimicrobiaceae bacterium; assembly: GCA_027306525.1. Lineage (GTDB taxonomy): Bacteria > Actinomycetota > Acidimicrobiia > Acidimicrobiales > RAAP-2 > Palsa-461. The sequence continues at coordinate 7,341 of DAHUZM010000145.1, read as the reverse complement.
CTCTCTCGCCCGACCACCACTGCGGACACCGGCTGGCGGCGGCCGACGTGGGGCGAGTAGTTCCCGGCAAGCATCTCGTGCGGTGCGTCGGCGACGAAGACCACGCCCCCACGCCCAGCTCTGCGAACAGTCCGAGCTCGGGCCAGGGACCGATCCACGGGCGTGTGTAGTCGAGGGCGATCCAGTCCTCGGTGCCATGGCCGGGCCAATGCAGGTAGTCGGCGATCGCCACGAACCCCTGTGCCGTGAGCCGGGTCGGCACCGGCAGTTCGACCACCACGATTGCGCCTGCGAGGAGCTTCCGATCGCGACCGCCCAACCACGACTCGAGCGCGGCGGGGGTCAGCTGCCCGTTGCTCCCGAGGCCACCGGACGCGGCGAGGGGCATTGCACCCAGGTGGATCAGGGTGCCGGTCGCGCCGCCGGGGTCGGTGCTCGCCGACCGCACGTACGCGAACGCCACGTCGACGTGCACCGGGCGGCCTTCGACGCTCAGCTCGAGGTCCACCCGTTCGGCGTGCCACCGGACGTACGCGTACTCGTCCGGCACCAGTAGCTCGAGGCCCGCAGCGCTCAGCTCATGCTCCACCCATGTGCAGAAACGCTCGTGCGGGTCTGCTCCGGTGAGCCGGGCGCCGAGATCGACCATCGTCTGCACCTCGGCCCTGAGCTGCTGGGCTGTCGGGAGCTCGACTGGGCGACTCACCGGCCGCGCGGGACGGGGGAAGCCGCCGCTTCCGCTCGGCACCCGGTCATGACGAACCCCGAGGGGCGCGACCGAAAGACGCAGCGATCATTCCAGTGCGCGGTTGGGCGGTGTGCCATTCGTCGCATCGGCCCCATTCCTAGCTCACCAGGCCTCGGATCACCCGGTGGTCTTCGGCCAGCCATTTGCTCCAGATCGCGACCGAGATCTCGTCGTTGCCCGCGCGGCGGCGTGGCGTCGTCGAGCGCTTCTACCGGCCCGCGTTCTCGTGGTGATCCGAGGTGGGGAGAAAGTCCTGGAACAGCCTCCAGAGGAACCATCGGGGCATCGGACTGTCGCTGAATTCGGGCGGGCGGGTCGAAGGGTTGCTGGCCGTGCTGGAGCCCGCCTTCACGGGCACGGTCGCCTGCACGCAAAGCAACTGGGCTTGGCGAGAGCCATAGGCCCTGAAGGTCACGTTGAAGATCTGTCCGCCGGCCTCGGGCGGCACCACCAGCGTGACGAGCTGGTTGTAGGGCCCGGCGTCTCTCGGTCCGAAGCTCGCCTCCTCGGGCCAGGTGGGGAGACCGGGCGGGGAGGTCGAGAGATCCATGACCTCATAGCCGCCCCAAATGTGCTGGCGAAGGACGAAATGAACGTCGAGGGTGATGGACTGGCCAGCCACGGGTGGCCACTTGGAGCTGTCCGCCCCGCTGACCACAATCAGATCGGCGACGGTCCCGCAGTTCCTCCAGGGAACCGGCACCGCCCCCGCGGTTCGCGGAATCCCCATGATGGCGATCGAGAGAACGCCCGTCGTCAGCGCCACAGACAAGCGTCGCCTGCGCACGATGTGAGGGTAACCCCTGGCCACTGCCGATCAGGGGAGCATGCACTCCGGCCGCGTAGCCACGTCGTCGGTTCGCCCCCGCTCGCAGAATCCCATGGGCGTGGTCATGCTCCTGCGGGGAAGTCCACACGCCCTCACGACCCGGCGTAGGCGTCGGGTCGTGAGGGCCGGGGGTCAGCCGCACAGGGAGTGACCAAGCCCACCACCTCTCGCCAGAGGGCCTCCGGCCAGGAGCCTTCGCCGAACCTCTTGTGTCTAGACCCCGATCCGTCGGATGTGCTGCCCCAGAGGGTGCAGCTCGCCAGTGCCACGACTCGGAGGGTGCCCCATTCTTCGACGATCTCCGTGACCGCTCCGCTTGGGACACCGGTCTCTACGGCGTGAGGAACCATCTTGAGCACGGCCGCATCACCCAGAAGGTTCCGCGCCAAGTCCATCGTGATGCCGCCATGACCAATTACGACCACAGTTTGGCTGGGGTGTACGAGAGCCAGGTCGCTCAGTGCTGCACCCAGGCGCTCACCTGCAACTTGGGAGGACTGGCCAATGGTCGGCTGATAGCGGCGATCCGCCGTCGCTCTGTTCCACTCCGCAAGAAACTCGTCGAGCGTGATGCTCGGGTCCCAATTCATCCGTTCTTCCAGGCGCTCATCGGTGAAGATAGTCAAGCCGAGTCGCTCCGCGATCGGCTCTGCGGTCTCCCTAGCGCGCCGAAGAGGGCTGGCGTAGATGGCATCGACCTTGCTCGCTTCAAGGCTTTCGGCGATCGCGTCAGCCTGCGCTCTGCCGCGCTCCGTGAGGCCTGGGTCTCCCGGCTCCGAACCCTTTTCGGCATGCTGGACGATCACGAAGCGAGTCGCCATCGGCGAAGTATCGCGGGATGCGTCCGGGGAGAGGGCGTTTTGCCGCCTCCGGCCCGCCCCCCGGCGCTGGCTGGCTGGTCCCCCTCGTCCGGCCCCGGTGCCGCCCCCTCGGCTCCGGTGCCGCCCCCTCGGCTCCGGCGTCCGGCCTCTGGCCCGCGGCGTCCGGCGCTGGCTGGCTGGCCCCCCTTCGTCCCTCGTCCCTCGTCCCCGCCCGGCCTCTGGCCAGGCGTCCGTAGACAAATGAGCCGATTGCCAGGAAGACTTGGGGTTGATGTATCGCCCAGGCGATGACCTTCTGACCGACCTGACCTCAGATGACGAGCGGACGCGAAGGCGCGCACTGCTTCGCAAGGAATCCTTCGATAAGGCTGCAGACGACTACGACCAATGGCGCGGGGGATACCCAGACGACGTCGTCGAGGCCATCGTGGCCTGTTCCCGTATTGGCCCGGAAAGCAGGGTGCTGGAGATTGCTTGCGGGACCGGTCAGCTCAGCGTTCCTCTAGCCGCGCTCGGGATGGATCTGGTCGCGGTGGAGCTTGGCCATCACTTGGCTGCCCTCGCCCGAAGGAATCTCTCAAGGTTCCCGAAGGCAAGCGTCAAGAGGAGTTCCTTTGAGAGTTGGCCATTGCCGCTAGAGCCATTTGACGCCGTGGTCGTCGCCAACGCTTTTCATTGGCTGGATCCGGAGCTTCGCTTCGCCAAATCAGCGCAAGCACTGAGGCTTGGTGGGTGCCTGACCGTAGGTCACGCTCACCACGTTCGCGGCGGTACGGCGGGATTCGTTGAGGAGGCCCAGCGCTTTTACATCAAGTGGGGATTGAGCGACGATCCCTTCTTCCAGCCACCTACGCCAGCAGGCGCACCGATCATGTACCCGGAGTTCGATGGGCGGCCCGAATTCGGCTCAGTAGAACGTCGCCGCTTCGAAATACCTCGTCACCACACCGCTCAGTCATATGTAGGTTGGCTCAGAACGGACTCCATGGTGGCAACGCTGGACGAGGAGAGCCGAGAAGGCTTTCTGAGCGACATCGGCCAGCTGATCACGACCCGGTACGACGGCGTCGTGTCTCGAAATTTCCTATACGAGGTGATCACGGCGAGAAAGGTCGACTGAGACAAGGAATGGCTGGGATGTCGGCGCCTTCGCCCCGTCCCCTCCTTTTCGCCGCCTCCGGCTCCTCGCCTCCCACGGCTGGCTGGCTGGTCCCCTCCGTCCCGGCCTCGGCGTCCCGCCTCGGCCCCGGCTCCCCGCTTTGGTCCCGGCCTCCGGCCCCGGTGCCCCGTGCTGTCCCCGCCCTTGGCCCGTTCGCGTCCCGTGCTCTCTCTCCTGACATCCCGCGGCGGACCTTGGCCGACAGCACACGAACCGCTACCTGATCATTGCCGGAGCCGTCACCGATCTCGGGGGAAGCACCTCGCTGGCCGCGACTCAGCCCACGTTGCCCTCGATATCAGTGATGACCCCGGATGGCACCGCTAACCGCTAACGGGCCGCCGAAGACCCAGCCAGATGTCCAGGGCTCAGGCTTGCTAGATAGGAGGCAATTCCGGCGGGCACCGGCGCGTTCGATGCCGGGTCCACAAGGAGCAGAGGCCCCATCCTCCCTCCGGAATGAAGACGCCGCCCGCGAGAGCGTCGGGGAAGTTGAGTCCGGTGGCGATCAGGCACGTCCCACGGCTCGCCTCCAACCTGCCATTGCATGACCCGCAGGGCGGCCGGGGTCACAACTCGGTTGACGACGACATCCTTGACGCTCATCCCGCCCTCTCCGCCGCGATCGTCCTGTTGATCACGTCCCTGACCGCCTGGTCGACGAGGTCCGGACGGCGCAGATGAAGGGTCACGTGGCCGACATCGGCCACCTCCCGCACCTCTGCCTGGGCCAGGCCGGCGGCCACAGTCCCATAGAGCCGGAGCCGACCCCCTACCTCAGCGGCCAGGAGCTCTTCGGACTGGCCGAGGGAGACCGCCCGGCGGAAGTCATCTATGCCCGTGGAGCAAAGGATGACAACGGGCACCGGCGGCATCGGGCCGACCTGGCGCATCTCGTCGTAGAGATCGGTGAGGTTGGCCCCCTCCATCGCGCCATTGCGCAGCCAGGCGACACTGAGGTGAGCCTCGATGAGCGGTGCGGCCACCGCCTCGGGCAAGTCCTTGGCCTCCGCGCTGAAGAGGTTCCGGTAGAAGCTGAGGAACTCCTCGGACGGCTCGTCGGGGATGAACTCACTCGGGTCCCAGTCCCCAGACGCGCCGGTCAGCTCGGGGGGCATGTAGGCGTCGTAGTCCTCGTGGGCGGGATCGATCAGCACAAGACCGCACACCTGGTCGGGGAAGCGGGCGGCATAGTGACGGGCGTAGAGGCCACCGAGGGAGTGACCGACGAAGACGAAGGGCGGGATCGCCAGCGCCGCAGATAGGAGCTCGCCCAGCTCGTCGGTCACCCCGGCGGCGCTGCGGGGCAGCTTCACCGGATCGGACCATCCGGTGAAGCTGCCCGGTCATAGAGCACGGTCCTGGTGGTCCTGGCCAAGCTCTCGGCCAGGTTCAGGTAGTCGAGTCCCACGGTGCCGGCTCCGGGCAGAACCACCACGGTGGGCCTTCCCGAGCCCAGCTGGTGCACCCAGAGGCGGCGACCGGCGGCTTCGCAGTACTCCCCGATCGGCGCCGCCGGGAGTTCCGGTCGCGACTGAGCTGCCATGGCGGTCAGTTCCTTCCTAATAATCTCACGTCTGCGAACGGTAGCAGATGTAAGATTGAAAAGGAATGGAGACCCTCGAGCTGCTCCTCCACCCGGTGCGGATCCGCCTCGTCCATGCCATGGCCGGCGGCCAGACCAAGACGACGGCAGAGCTGGCTGACCGCCTGCCCGACATATCGAGGGCCACGGTCTACCGCCACGTCGCCCTACTAGCCGAGGCGGGAGTCCTGGAAGTGGCCGATGAGCGCCGGGTCCGTGGGGCGGTGGAGCGCCAGTACCGGCTCCGTCCCGGCAGCACCGCTATCTCTCGGGACGAGGCAGCCACAATGTCCCTCGATCAGCACCGGGAGGCCTTCGCCTCCGCCTTGGCCGTCCTGGCCGCTGAGTTCGACTCTTATCTGGAGAGCAAGGAGGCCGATCCCTTCCGTGATGCGGTGGGCTACACCCAGCATCCGCTATGGCTAAGCCGCAAGGAGCTCGGCCGCATCCAGGAGTCTCTGCGCGACCTTCTGATGGCCGCCCGACAGAACAGGGCGCGGCCAGGCCGTCGTCCCTATCTGATCAGTCCGATCGTCTTCCCGGTGGTCCAGGAGGAGACCGATGGAGCAACTGACCTCTGACGGGTGAAGGAACGTCCTCTATCGGCAGCGCCGAGCTCCGCGGAGGCTCGTACGGCCTGGTTCGGCCGTGCCCGAGCGCTATTCGCAGATATGGCGGTGATCCTCATGCCCTTCTGAACGAGCATTCCGGGAGGCGGAAAGGAGACCACCGTGAGCAACTGGATGCCCTGCCTGATCGTCTCGAAGGAGGCGCCGATCACCATCGGCCACCCCGTGGTCGACGAGTACCTGGAGCTGGTCCGGGCTCCGTCTCGGGTCCCGGCCCTCCGTCCCGGCCCCGGCTCCCCGCTTTGGTCCCGGCGTCCGGCCCCGGTGCCCCGTGCTGTCCCCGGCTTTGGCCCGCGTCCCGCGGCGCTGGCTGGCTGGTCCCCTCCGTCCCGGCCCCGGTGTCCGTCCTCGGTTCCGGTGTTCGTCTTCGGTGGGTCCCCGCTGTTGGCCCGTTCGCGTCCCGTGCTCTCTCTCCCGAACAGCCTTCGTGGGCTGTAGACACTCGGCTTCGTGTGACTCGACTTCGCTCAGCGGCTGACCTTCGCTCGTAAGGGCAGACAGCTGGCAATGCCTTTCTGCGGGGCAGCGCCGGCTCGGAGAAGCGGAGGTGGGGTTTGCTGCACCTCTTGACAAACCTGGTTCGTACTGCCATTGTGATGCCAATGACTACGACGAAGGAAGACCGGCTCCAGATCCGGGTGGAGCCCAAGGCAAAGCGCCTCCTCGAGGAGGCGGCGGCCGCCAGCCACCTGACCGTCTCGGCATTTGTCCTTCAAGCGGCTGAAATGAGAGCTGACCAGGTGCTCTTGGACCGCGAGACGATCCGACTGAGCCCGCGAGCAGCGGCCGCCTTCGCCAACGCTCTTGCGGAGCCCGCAACGGTGAACGAACGCCTGGCCAAGGCATTGGCTCGGCCCCGCGGCTTCACCTGGGCCGATTGAAGCTCTGCCGCCCCGAGCTCCTCGACGTCGATCGGCACGATCGGAGTAGCTTCGCGTCCAGCGACGAGGCCATGAACGAGTGGCTGCGCCGGTATGCGAGGCAGAGCCGGCGAGACGATACGGCGGCTACCTGGGTGGTCGCTACGCCCGAGGGCCGAATCGCGGCGTTCGCCTCGCTGAGCATGACCGGCATCGATCGATCCGAAGCCCCAGGGAGCCTTGGGAAGGGATCTCCCAATCCGGTTCCGGGACTGCTCATTGGGCGGCTGGCGGTCGACCACGACTTCGAAGGCCGGGGCGTCGGGACTGCCCTCGTGCAGCACGCCCTGGCCTTGGCCGTCGAACTGAACACCTCTGCCGCCTGCAAGGCAGTCGTCGTCGTGGCGCTCGATGCAGCGGCGAAAGCGTGGTGGCTTCGTCTCGGCTTTCACTGCTTCGACGAGGAGGACGAAGAGTGCTTCGACCTATTCCTCCTGACGGCCGAAATCGAAGAGACGTTCGGTGCCGCGTGAGACTGGTGGGATCGCGGTGGTGCACCGTGGTTACTTGTATTCGAATGGCATGAAGAGGGGCCTCCCCCGGTGACAGCTTGTGGTTGTCACCGGAAACCCCATCACCAAGGGAGGCCACACCACCATGTTGCACGCTGGACTCGATCTATCTCGACACCGCCTGGACGTCCACGTCAT
>DAHUZM010000129.1 GCA_027306525.1 Acidimicrobiaceae bacterium | reverse complement strand
AGCATGATCCGAATCACACCCGTTATGGCGCAGCGAACATATAGCCAGTTGTTTGATGCGTTGCGATCGACCGCCGCCGTAACGAAGTCGAACGTCCCCGCGCGAAGAATTTGTTCTTCAGAAATTTGATCCAAGTCGTGGCCAGGACTTGGATCTGCCCAAATAACCTGAACCGAGCAAAGAGTCGCGGTCGTGGCCGTTGGGAGTGTGAAAGATCGAACCACGGTTGCACTGACCAGGTCCGCAACGTAAAGGAGCTTGGCGGCTTGCCATCCAGCTGCTTCGCTTTTGACGATCCGCTCGCCGTCGCCTTCACGGACCCCCGAGGCTGGTTTGCCAATCAGGGAAACGCCACCCATCAACGTGACCCCGAATTTGTCCGGGTGACCACCCCCACCATCGGGCGGTTTGAAGTAGTACAGCGGCGGCGCTGTCTCTAGATAGAACTCAAAGCTCGCGTAGGCATCGTCGCTCATGGAGTTGTCCTTTCAACACTTGTCTCTTTGGCATGGGGTACGACTCCTCCTCCGCTTGGGGGGAATTGTACCGCCTGCCGAGTGTTGAAAACACAACGTTGTTATTTACCGCGCGCCGACTACCCGGGGTGAGTCAGGTATATGAGTGCCAAATGTATGCAAGGTCACACGGCACAGGTACCCCGAGCGACCATGGAGTGGGTCAAGGTGGGGGAGACCACGATCCAGAAGCAGCGCTCGAGGTGGGTCGTGCGTCAGCAGGGCTACGACCCGGTCACCGGCCGGCAGGAACGTCTCGGCCACTCCGACATCGACATCACACTCAACGTGTACACCCATGTCCTCACCGACCAGCACCGGGAGGTCGGCCGGAGTCTGGACGCCGTCTTCAGCGCCGGCGCCGGACAGGGGATCGAGAGCTCATGACTCCTGGGCGTTGGTCTACAAGAGAACGTCAACCCCTCAGCCCTCAGACCACCAGAAGGGGTTGGCTGCCCATTCTGAAGATTGGCGCTGTACAAATGAAGCGCTGAGGGGCCCCCACTCCGGCACTTGGAGGGCGCGGCCTGGGCGCGTTACCGAGGCATTACGGATGAACATTCGGGGATGTTCCCGTTGGTCGGCGCCGGCGTCTGCACCGCCCAGTACACCGAGTCGGCGCTACAGGTCTCCCGGGTCCCGTCCCAAGCGGTTGTCCGATTCGCCTGGTCATAGCGGGCGGTGATCTGGGATGGCCTCGGACGTCGGCCGCGTCCTGCCGGTCTGAGGTCCCATGGCTGTCCCCTGGGCGATAGGGGGCGCGTTTGCCGCCCCCGGAGGCAACCATGAATGTAGTAACATCACTACATCGATGAGGTGGTCCGAGTGGTGACACGGATGAGCAGCCGAGAGTTCAACCAAGACACCGGAGGCGCCAAGAAGGCCGCTGAACGTGGCCCGGTATTCATCACCGACCGGGGCCGCCCCGCGCATGTGTTGCTCACGTTCGACGCCTACGAGGACTTGCTCGGCGCCCGGGTGCTTGACCGCCTCGCCGAACCCGCCGGTGTCGAAGACCTCGACCTCGCCGCCCCCGCATCGGAGGAGCGTGCGCAGCCGGCCACCTTTCAGTGATGTTCGTGCTCGACACCAACATCGTCTCGGAACTGCGCAAAGTCCGCTCCGGTAAGGCCAACGCCGGGGTAGCCGAGTGGGCGGAATCGGTGCCCTCGGCCCAGTTGTTCATCTCGTCGATCACGATCCACGAGCTCGAACACCGCGTCCTGCTGGCCGAGCGTTCAGACCCAGACGCGGGCCGGGTGTTACGCGACTGGCTCGACCACAGCGTTACCGCTGCATTCTCGGAGAGAGTGCTTCCGGTCGACGAGCCCGTCGCCCGCCGAGCCGCTGCCCTCCACGTCCCCGATCCGTCACCGTTTCGCGACGCGCTGATCGGGGCTACGGCACTGGTCCATCAGATGGCGGTCGTCACTCGCAACGTGGTCGACTTCCGACGTTTCAAGGATCTCGAAGTCCTCAACCCCTGGACCTGACAGCAGCTGCGCGCGACGAGCCCACAACACCGAACTCCGGTCGCCGACATTCGGCGCCTTGTGGCGAGGGCGGCCGGTCCGCATCACGCCGAATAGCGGATGGGCACGACCGAACCAGGCCGTACGAGCCGCCAATGTTCGCGATCAAAAACAGGAGCCCTGGTAATCGGGCTGGACACCGACGACACACAAATTCCCGAACCGGCATGCGTACACTCGAAGGTCGCGGTCACATCCGCGGCCGTGAGGGCAACGAGATCCGATCAGGCCGCTCGGCTGTCGGCCCCCTCGCACCACGCAGCGATCATGGACACCAGCACGATCTCGGAGCCAACCAGGACCATCGTGGCACGACACCGTCGCGCCAGATACCTGGGGCAGTTCGAGACCTACCGGGTCATCGCGTGCTGCGCCGTGGTGTTCCAACACTCGCTCCTTTGGACGCTTGCCCCGGGCATCGTCGCGGGCTGGGCCTTTGTCATGCTCCTCCATTTCAGCCGTACGGCGTTTTTCTTCCTGAGCGCCTTTGTACTCACCTACGCGCAGATCACGAGGCCCCGCTCGACCATCGAGTTTTGGCGGCGCCGCTATGCCCAGCTTGGTGTGCCATACATGGCTTGGACGCTCATCTATTGGATCTACACCCTGATCGACCACAACGGGTCCACCGGGACCGATTGGTCATACCTCTGGCATGACCTCGTGTACGGCTACTACCAGCTCTACTTCGTCGTCGTGCTGCTGCAGCTCTATCTCGTGTATCCCTTGGTCCTCTGGCTCGTGCAGAAGACCCGCCGTCACGGCCTTCTCATGACTGCGAGCCTCCTCTTCGCGCTCGCCCTCTCGGCCGACCTCCATTGGCCAGGTTCTTTCGGTGCGCTCGGTCATGCGACGGTCTGGCTCGAGCGCTACTGGCCCTTCTCGCGAAACCCGATCACCTATCAGGAGCAATTCATCGCCGGCATCCTTGTCGCGCTCCACTACGAGCGGGTCCACGAGGTCGTCGAGCGATGGTGGCGGCAGTTCGCCGCCCTTGCGGTCATCGTTGGGGTGGCGGCCATCCTCTGGTACCTGGTCGCCGTCTGGACGGGGGAGTCAGCGGGCCGGGCGTCGAACATCTACCAACCGATCGCCTTCTTGTGGTTCACTGCGGTGGTCGCCGCACTCGAGGCATGCACCTACCGCTGGTATCGACACCGGAGCGAAGGTCGCATCAATCGCTTCGTCCACGCCTGGGCGCCATCGATCGCCGCGCTGACCGGCGGCGTGTTCATGTCGCATGTCTTGTTCATCAATCTGCTGCGCACCGGTCTTGGCAACATCCTCCTCGCCCATGTGGGGTGGTTCGGGCGCGTGGTGACGCTCTTCGTGGCGACGATCGTCGTCTCGGGGCTGTTCACCGCCATCGTTGTGCGCACACCCCTTCGTTGGGTGCTCGGCGGGCCGGTGCGGGCCGAGCAGCGGGCACGGCTCGAGGCACTCGATGCGCAGACATGCGACCCGGCTGGCACCGAGCGTTGGGCGGTCGCGGCACCCGTTCCGGGCCGTTGACCACGGGGTCGCCCGGCGCCGATGCTGCGATCGTTCGGGCCTCGCTACGCTCTGCGCGAGACGTTCAAGGTTCACCGGGAACAAGGGTCCGATGGCTCGACGCATCGCACACGCGCTCAAGGTCGTTGCCGCCTTTTTGATCCCGCTCGGGCTCTGCGCGGCCTGGGTCCCGGTGCGTGACCGCCTGCCCAACACCGATCTCGCCCTCGTGCTGGTGCTCGCGGTCCTCCTCATCGGTGCGGCCGGCCAGCGCCTGGCCGTCTTCGCCGCCGGCATCTCGGCCGCCTTCTGGTTCGACTTCTTCGACACGAGGCCCTTCGAACACCCCTCGATACAGCGGATCGCCGATGTCGAGACCACCGTGGTGCTGGCGGCGGTGGCCATCGTCGGTGGCGAGCTTGCCGTGCGGATCGTCCGACACCGCTCGAGAGCCCGCTCGGAGGCCGCCCGGCTGCACAGCATCAGCGGGGCTGCCTCGCTCCTCGCCTCAGGTGAGGAACTGGCATTGGTCGTGGCGGCCGTCGGCGGCGAGCTGAAGGGCCTGCTCGGCCTCCGGTCATGCACCTTCGAGGTCGCGCCGCACCACCCCGAGCGGGCCCGGCTGCGCCGCGACGGGGAGCTCGTCGTGCCGAGGACCGAGCGACCCGGTGGAGATCCGAGGCCCTGGGCGATCATCGAGGTGCCCGTGTGGGGCCACAGGCACGTCTTCGGGCATTTCGTGCTGGAGTTCCCGCGCGACGCCCGACGACCCACCCACGGCGATTTGGTCGCCGCGATCGCCCTCGGTGATCAGGTCGGCGCGGCGTTCATGACCCAGGCGCCGACGCCGCCCGAGCCCGCCGACGAACCCGCTCCCACCCTGCGCGTCGTGCGCTGAAGAGCGCGCTATGGGGTACCCTCGGCTGCGCCCTGCGCCGCCCCGCGCTCACGGCTCGCGGTCAGCAGTTGATACGCGGGGTTGATCACCGCGAGGTGGCCATTGTGGCGACCGACCATGCCCTCGGCGCTGATCCGGGTCCCGGGCTCGACCCCCGGGATGGCACGCCGCCCGAGGAAGACGAGGTTCACCGCACCGGTGTCGTCGACGACCGTGGCCACGAGCGTCGGCACGCCGGACATCGGCTGCACTCGCACCGAACGGACCCGGCCGGAGAACCCCATGCGCTGGCGGTAGCTGAGGTCGGCGATCGGTGTCCAGCCGTCGCCTGCCACGGCGCTCGGGCGCGGTTGTGCGGCCACCAGGCGCTGCGCTCGCTTCGGCGATCCCGTTCGCCACACCCGAGCGTCGAGCCCGGGCTCCGACCAGTCGAGGATCGCAGCGGATCGATGCTTGCCGAGTGACCTCCCGACATCGAAGGGGGCGACGGTCGCCGAGACGTGCGGGATGATGCTCAGGGCCGTGACGATGCGATCCGCTGTGTGTGAGTGGAGGATGCGGTTCGCGACGCCGCGGTAGATGCGACGGGGGAGGACGACCACGACCTCGGTCTCGCCGTCCGAGGCAAGGTCGTCGACGAGCTCGGTGGCTGCTCGGGTGAGCCGCCGGTCCGGACAGTCGAACAGTTCGAGAGGGATCGCCGACAGGCCGAGCTGCCTCCACTGGCGTTCGATCTCTCTGGCGTGCGCCGTGTCGATGACGAAGTGCACGGCTCGCACCTCACCGCTCAGCGCCAGCGAGCGGGCGAGCTGGAGGGCACGGGCCGTCGCGAGATCAAGCGTGTCCACGAGCACGAGGACGACGTGGTTGCGCAGCGCCGGCGCCTCGGCCTCCACGGTCGCCGTATCCTCGGCCAGGACCCGCTTCTCCTCCTCGTAGCGCCGATGCGTCCTCGTCAGCACAAGGACGATGAGCGGGATGGCGACGACCACCAGCCACGCCCCCCTCGTGAACTCGGTGATGACGAAGATGAGCGTCACGATCGCGCTCGCCACGAATGCCGTCACGTTGATGGCGAGGTTGCGACGCGCGTTTGGGGCGTCGCGATGGGTCAGGTGATACTTGGTCATCCCGGCCCCCGCCATCGTGAAGCCCGTGAAGACGGTGCAGGCATAGAGCGGGATGAGGGAAGCCACCCGTGCCTGGGTCACGACCAGGATGAGGATCGAGATCCCAGTCAGCGCGATGATCCCGTTCGAGTACACGAGGCGGTGGCCCCGGGTCGTGAAGGGCCGGGGCAGATAGGCGTCCTCGGCGATGAAGCTCACGAGGTGCGGGAACCCGTTGTAGCTGGTGTTTGCGCCGAGGATGAGGATGAGGGCGGTCCCAAACTGCAGCGAGTAGTACGTGACCTGCCCGGCGCCGCTCCCGCCAAAGAGGGTCTTGCCGATCTGTGACAGCACGGTGGGGGTCCCCGAGACGTAGGGGACGGCATGGGTGAGCGCTGCAAAGATCGAGACCGAGAGGAACATCACCCCGAGGATCGAGGCCATCAGCACGAGCGTGGTCCGCGCGTTTCGCTCTTGAGGCGGCTTGAAGACGGTCACCGCGTTGGAGATCGCCTCCATGCCGGTCATCGCCGAACCGCCGTTGGCGAAGGCTCGAAGGAAGATGAACAGCGAGGCACCGAGCAAGAGCCCCCCGCCTGCGTTCCCCATCTGCACGTGCCCGTTCCCCGAGACCACATGCTGGTGGAGGTGCCCGGTGATCGCCAGGCGAACGATGCCGGTCACGATCAATGCCCCCATCGAGGCGAAGAACCAGTACGTGGGGACAGCGAACACCTTGCCCGCCTCGCGGATGCCCCGCAGGTTGCCGTAGGCGAGCACCAGCACGCACAGGATCGCGAGCTCGACGGGATAGGGCGAGAGGGCTGGGAAGGCCGAGATCACTGCGTCGACGCCGGCGGCGACGGAGACCGCGACCGTGAGGACGTAGCTGCAGAGCAGCGCGGCCCCCGGAATCTGGGCAACCGAATAGCCGAAGTTCTCTCGGCTGACCACATAGGAGCCGCCGGCGACCGGGTAGGTCTTCACCACCTGGCGGTAGCAGAGGCACACGATGCCCAGGACCAAGAGGAGGAGCCCGGTCGCCGGCGTGATGAGCGCGAAGGCGGCGACCCCCACCGCCGGCACCAGGATCCGCAGGATCGATTCGGTGGCGTACGCGCACGAGGACATCACGTCGGAGGACAAGACGGCGAGGGCGATGCTCTTGCCGAGCCGCTCATGGTGCAACTCGTCGCTCACGAGCGGCGGCCCGAGCAAGCGCCGCTTCCAGCGGTACCCCCGCGACTCGGGCAGCGCCGGTCTGCGGCCCGAGGGCGGCTGCTCGGGCTCGGCCATCCAGCGAGGCCGGCTGGCGTCGTGCACCGCTGCGACGTGGCCGTCGCTCGCGCCCGCGTCTGACATTGACACACCCCCGCCCTCGGTCATCGCGCTAGCTCGACGCGGCGCCGCGCCCACTCTCGCCCATGCCGGCCGCGCCGGCAAGGCTCGATCAGGGGCCGAGCTGGGTCAGCACCTCGGTCGCGACCAGCTCCAGGTGCGCAAGATCGGCAAGGTCGAGCAGCTGGAGATAGACGCGCGTCACACCGATCTCGGCGAACGCCGCGATCTTGGCCAGGAGCTCCGATGGGGTTCCCGCCAGTCCGTGCTCGCGCAGCTCGGCCACCTCGCGCCCGATCCGCTCGGCACGTCGGGCGATCTCGCCCTCGTCCCTTCCGCAGCAGAGCACCTGGGCGGTCGAGCGGACGAGCGTCGCCGGGTCGCGCCCGACGCGTCCGCACGCCTCATCGGTCCGCTCGAACATCGCCTTGCACGCGCCGAGCGGCCCAAAGGGCACGTTGATCTCCGATCCGAAGCGGGCGGCGAGCGTCGGGGTCCGTGTGGCACCGTGACCGCCGATGATGATCGGTGGATGCGGCCGCTGGAAGGGCTTGGGGAGCGCCGGGCTCTCGCTCAGCGTGTAGTGACGACCGTCGAAGGAGTAGGTCTCGCCGGGCGGGGTTGACCAGAGCCCGGCGATGATCTCGACCTGTTCTTCCAGGCCCTCGAAGCGCTCCGCGAGGGAGGGGAAGGGGATTCCGTACGCGGAGTGCTCGGCCTCGTACCAGCCTGCCCCGAGGCCGAGCTCGACCCGACCCCCGCTCATCTCATCCACCTCGGCCACGGAGATC
>DAHUZM010000128.1 GCA_027306525.1 Acidimicrobiaceae bacterium | reverse complement strand
CGGTGCCGAGACGGAGTTGCCGTAGTAGGCGTAGTCGAAGACGAACCAGGTCCCGGCGGTGCCGAGCAGCAGGAGAAGGTATCGGGGGTTCGAGAGGAACTGGCCGAGCCTCATCTTGGTCTTGGGCTCACCGTTGGTGGTCGCCTGAACGACGCCCCCCGAGTATGTGGCGATGTCAGCTGCCGCCTGGTCAGCCCGGCCGAGAACCCGCGCTCGAAAGCGCGGCGACTCGGGCATGGTGCGGCGCAGGTAGATCACGGCCGCCGCAGGCACTGCCCCAAGGGCGAGGAGGATGCGCCACACATAGTCCGTGTTCATGCCCGTGGACACCAGGGCAAGGCCGGCTGCGTAGCCCGCCACGGTCCCGAGCGCCTGCATCGAGAAGACCAGGCCCACCAGCCTTCCTCGTTGCTTGCGGTTGGCGAACTCACTCATGAGCACTGCGGACATCGGATAGTCACCGCCGACACCGATGCCAAGGATGAAGCGGAAGACCACGAGCCAGATGACATTTGGGGAGAACGCCGAGGCCAGCGCTCCAAAAGCCATGAGAGCGGCTTCGACGCCATAGATCTTCTTCCGCCCGAACACGTCGGCGATCCGGCCAAAGAGGAACGCGCCGACGAACGCGGAGATCAACGTGATGGAGTTGATGAGGCCGACCGAGTTCACGAAGCTCGTCGAGGAGGTCGACAGCCCCCACTCCTTGGCGATCATGGCCGATGCCGTGCCGATGATGAAGAGGTCGTAGGCGTCTGTGAAGAAGCCGAGCCCCGCCGTGACCACGGCTCGGGAGTGGAACCGGCTCAGGGGCGCTTCGTCGAGCGCCTCGGAAACGGAGCGCGCCTGCGATTCGATGGTCAATGCCCCCTCCTGGGATTCGGAACGTACAAGACCTTCACTTCACGTGAAGGTAACCCCGCGGGGGTTAGGTGGACGTGACGTCGAAATGAACTCCGGCTGAATTCTCGGTGAACGTGTCAGCATCGCTCCACCGGGCCTGGTCGGGCCCATCGACTTGTGCCGCCGATCGATGCGATGATCGACCCGTGAGCCCGCGCACTGGGATCCGTGCATCGATCGCCGATGGGCTCGCTGATGCGATCGTGACCGCGAATCGTGTACTGGTCGAGCTGTCGGCGCACTGTCTCGACTCGTTCTCGCCTCGCATCAATCTGTCGGAGTTTCGGGCGCTCGTCCTTCTCTCGGACCATGGGCCGCAGCGTCTCATCGACATCGCAGCGGCGCTCGATGTGACCTCGACAACGGCGACCCGGCTCGCCGATCGGCTCACGAACAGTGGCCTCGTTGACCGAGTCCGCCAAAGCCGAGATCGACGGGAAATCCACCTGGCCATTGCCGACCCCGGGCGTGCCCTCGTAAGCGCGGTTCGCTCCACTCGCCGACGCCACGTGGCACACGCCCTCGCGGAGTTCACCGAGCGCGAGCAGGAAGCGGCCGTTCGTGTGCTGGATCGTCTTGGTGAGACCGGACCGCGCTGCGAGGAAGAGAGCGCCTGATGACGGCGGGCTTCTACCTTGCACTCGCACCCTGGCTGGCCTTCGTCGTCGTCGATCGATCCGCTGGAATGGGCCCCGACGACTCAGCGCTCTTCGCCGCAGCGCTCTCCCTGATCGTCGTGGGGAGGGAGGTCAAGCTCCGTTCGCTGCATCTTCTCCCGCTCCTGGGGCTCTGCCTCTTCGGTGGCTTGAGCGCGCTGGCTGCCGGCTTCCACAATCCCAGCTGGATGGCCCGCGATGACCGAGCACTCGTGTTCGGCGCGCTTTGCTTCGCGCTCGTGGCTTCGATGCTGCGCCAGCCGTTGACCTCGCCCTACGGTCGGGAGACTCCATCTGCGAGGCGCGCTTCTGTCGGCACTGTGAGACGCCACCACCTGAGAGTGACATTGCGCTGGGTGGTCGCGACCGCTGCAATCGCGGCATCGTTCACCATCGCGAACTTCGCTGGCGGCCCGTTCGCGTCGACGCTCTTCGACTGGCTATTGCCCATTGGCTTCGTCATTGCGGCAGCCGTCTGGTCGCCTCCGACCCCTGCGGCCGCGGGCGACGAAGCCGGCGCGGCCCTGACGCTGATGGAGAGCTTCTTGAGCCGTCCCGCGCGCCGATCTGTGCCCGCTCCGAGCGGTTCACCCTCGTTGCGGCTGGTCGCCGGCCCTCCGAACGACCCGGCCGAGGGTCTGGCGGAGGCACCTTCGAGAGCCCGCCTGTAAGCCGGCAGCTCATGGACGTCGCGGGCACGACGGGCTGACCGCGGTCTCGGTCATCGGCCCTTCACATCGCGCCATCGCCGAGGCGCAGAGCGCGATCGATTGTCTCGCCCCCTGCCCGTCGGCGAAAGAGCGCCGGCGCGGGTGACCAACACGTGCACCGCCTCCCCTTCGAAGTGCGCCAGTTTGGCAACGTCGATTCGCAGACCGGAAACGGACGGCAAGGATCGTCGAGCGAGCACCGCGAGCAGGGCGCCCAGCATCGGCGCCAACACGTAGAGCCAGTACGCGTGAAATGCGAGGGCGATGACGTCGGGGCCGAGGCTTCGAGCGGGATTGGTGCTCGTGCCTGACAGCGGCGCCTCGACATAGACCATGAGGCAGTACAGCGGGGGGAAGACCAAGGGCGTGTAGGACCGCACCCGCGGATGGGCGACCATGGTCAAGACGATTCCGACCATCGCAAACGTCGTGGCCACCTCGCCCGCGAACGCCGCCCCGATGCCTTGCGCGCCTGGTGCCGTTGCCCCGTAGGCGAGTTTCTGGCCGCGCTGCCCCCAGAGGAGCAGCGGCAGGGCGCCGACCACTGCGCCAGCACACTGGCTCGATGCGAAGGCGATCAAGGTCCGCCCGGGCAGCGCTCGCTCCGCCCACAAGGCCAGGCTCACGATGGGATTGATGTGCGCACCGCTGATCCGACCGACGCGCGAAAGCGCGATAGCCATGCCCGTCGCGCCGAACAGGCCGCCGGTGAGGGCTCGGCGGGCGGCGGCGGACGGCACCGCGGCGGCGACGGGGCTGCCCTTGGCGAAGTCGAATATGACAAAGGAGAGCCCGATGGCCACGAGCAGGGCCGTGCCGGCGAACTCGGCGAGGCACAGGCGCGCCAAACCGGCGTGATCAGCGGGGTCGTTCGTGTGCATGGCTCGATGCGGAGACGCTTCGCGCGCTCCACCCCCAGAAGCCTGGCCCAGGTCGCGCCGAGCCGGCGGTCGTACGTCCCGCGTCACGCGACGACCCCCGGGCTCGACGGCCTCACTCGGAGAAGACGACATCTGGGCGGGTCACTCGCGGGGGCCGACTCCGGGTTCGGCAACGGGCAGATCTCGGCATCCGGGCCGTCATGTGCCCTCCTCCGCCGCAGCTGGCCGATCCCCGGGGTCTCGGCGCTCACGGCTGCGATGCCATCGCCCCGACCGCCAGCCAAAGCCCTTCGCGTCCAGTCGTGCCTCGCATGGACGGCATCGGGCTGGATTCGGCCTGGGTATCGGGCACCAATGGGTAGTACCCGCAATTGGGTCTTGCCCGACGTGGCCCGACATCGGCGTGGGTTTCGAGCACCCCGGGGCGGTCAAACGCCGTCGCCCGGCCAACGCGCTGGGCGAGGACTGCGAGTC
This sequence comes from Acidimicrobiaceae bacterium, assembly GCA_027306525.1. Classification (GTDB taxonomy): domain Bacteria; phylum Actinomycetota; class Acidimicrobiia; order Acidimicrobiales; family RAAP-2; genus Palsa-461. Next base: position 22,856 of record DAHUZM010000128.1, on the reverse strand, counting down.
CTTCGAGCGCCTTCCGTTTGGCGACGAGCCGAGCGGATCCGAAGCACCCGCTTGTTTCAAGGCATCGTCTGTCCGCCGGCTTGAAGGCCACCGGGGCTGCTTGCCCCAACCGCCACGACGGCGGCCGTCGCGACGTCGCGGGGATAGGTGCGAAGCGCCCGGAAGAGGAAATAGGCGCTGGCCGCGAGGGGCGCCAGCATCAGCAGGAATGTATTGCGGAGGCCGATGTAATCCGAGATGAACCCGAAGAGCAGCGGGGCGAGTGCCTGGGCCATCGTACGCAGGAACGTGCGGATGCCCTCGGCCCGCCCCCAGAGCGGGGCCGGCATGATGTCGAGCCGAGCCGCGTCGATCGGCGGATTCTGGGCCGAGAGCGCGAACGCGGCGACAATCACATATGGCAGGGCGGTGAGCATGCTTCTCGTAAGCAGCGCCGGAATGAACAGCAGGACCGTCACAAGCGCGGCCAGTGCCGCGACGAGCACCCTCGCCGGCAGCTTGCCGCGCCGCAACCACGCGTCGCTCAGTGGACCGGCTGCCATGATCCCGACTGCGGCTCCTGCCCCCACCGCGATCATGAGGACATTGGCCAGAGCAGCGTTGACGTGGTACTGGCCTCGGACGAATTCGACGCCGAACGTCTGGACGCCCGCCAGGAAGTAATAGCCGCAGGCGCTTGAGACGATGAGGGCCACGTTGGTTTTGACCCGTAGGACGTAGCGGGTCGCCGAGATGATCCCCATCCGCTCGCGCCCGACGCGAGCGGCCAACCGGAGATCGGGTCGAACGCCCCGTTCGGCCGCCAATCGTTGGGCGTCGGTCACGGAGGGTACGTCGGCGCCCGGATCGTCGACCTGGGCGGCAGCGTGCAGGGGGCCGGCGTGCACGGCAGTCGTTGCCGGGGAGCCCGTTCCCTCCGATGGGGTCTCGGCGCCCGCCAGGACGCCAGCGCCGCCACGCACCGGCTCGGGTAGGTGGTAGAGGGCCCATGCGAGGGGGAACGCCACCAACGCGAGGATCACGAAGGCCGCCCGCCAGGAGAGGGCAGCCACGTCGCCGGTGATCGTGAAGCCCACGCCGGCGCCGAGGAGCTCGCCGGTGAGAATGTAGCTGTAGATCTTGCCGCGCTCGGCACTGGAGAAGTAGTCGCCGACGAGGGATGCCACCGCCGGACCGGCGGCGGCCGTCACGAAGCCAAGGCAAAGGCGCCAGAGGAGAAGGCTCCCGAAGGAGCCGGCCGTGGCGCTCAGCAGCATTGCCACTCCCCAAAGTGCCACGGCGAACGAGAGCGTCCAGGTGCGCCGGACACGGTCGGCCAACACCCCGAATGGAATCGAGCCCACCGCGCCGACCACCGAGGTGACGGCGACCAGGAGACCGACGTCGGCGTTGTTGATGTGCAGGCTCTGGCGCAGGGCCGTCGCCGAGGCGCCGACGGTGGCGGCGTCGGCGCTGGCCAGAGCGAGCACGCACGCCAAGACGACGATCACCCGGGTCCTCTCCGGACCACCGAGGAGCACCGTGAGGCGCCGGCGGCCGACGGTGGCCATCTGGCGTCCGAGAAGTGCGCCCCGCGTTGCGAGCCGGCGTTGGCGAGCTCGACGCTGCGACCGGCCGTACTGGGGCCGCCCGACCTGGGGGGACCGTCGACGGCCTCGAGGGCCCTCCGGCCGCACCCAGCCCATGGAAGTGTTCTACCGCCTGGTGGCGCCGGCCGAGGATCGAAGCAGGCAACCTGGGCCTTTTGGGCCGCTCTGCCGCCGCGTGCTCAGAGCTCGGGCGGCAGCTCGCGCCGCGGGTTGGTGGCCCGGGAGGGATACCTCGTTCGATCGCTCCCGAATGGCGGCCATCTCGGTCGCCTCGTTCCCGGGAGCCCCGGCGGCCCGCCCGAGGGACGGATGGAGGTCAGCCCGAGGACTCGCCGATGACGCTGCCGCCCATCAAGCGTCGCACGCTGGCGACCTTCTGGTGGAGGGCGTCGGGGTGCCCGAGTCGGACGTCAAGCTTCACGACCACCGTCACCCTGGGTGCTTGGGCGGCAACGTGCTCGGTGCACCGCTTGACGAGGTCCAGCACCTCGTCGAGGGATCCCTCGACGTTGGTGAACATCGCGTTGGTCTCATAGGGCAACCCCGAGTCGCGGATGATCCCGATCACCTCGGCCACGGCCGTTCCGACCGACCCGTCCTCGCCGACCGCCGGGCCACCCGATGGTGCGATCGAGAGCGCGGCGAGCACGGCCATGATGAAACGCTAGTGCCGCCGACCGCCGTCGCTGTCGAGACATTGCCCAACAGTCCTGAGCGAATCACGGTGGCCCACGTGTGGCGCATCCGACCCATGACGGCGTGCGCGGCATCGGCCGCCCTCAGGACACACCGTGGACGATCGCCGTGACCGCTGTGATGCTGGCCAGGATCAGTACGGCTGGGCGGAGCCACCCCCGGTCGAGGAACTTGTGCAAGCGGCGGCCCATGACCGAACCGACGACGACCATGGGCGCCATGGCAACTCCGAGAACGATCTGATCGGTGCGGACCTGTCGGGCAATGACGAGCGTGACCAATGACATCACGGTGCCGAAGAAGAACGCTGCAGCCAATGTGGAACGCATCGTTGGGCCGGGGTGGTGCTGGTACAGCAGCGCGAGCGGCGGGCCCCCGATCCCCGCCGAGGTCCCGGTGAGACCCGAGACGACCCCCGCCGCGATCTGCGCCTCGCGCCGCACCCGAACCGGTGGCATGAACCCGCTCGCGATGACGAGGATGAGCACGATTCCGCCGGCGATCGCCTGGAGTGTCGAGGTCGAGACCGTGGCCACGATCCAGGCGCCCAGGATCGCCCCGGGAACACGGCCGGCCACCATCCAACCGACGCCCGCGCGATCGATCGCGTGTCGTTCGTATCGCACCATCCCGATGGCGATCGGGATGCCGAGGACGATGACGGTCACGGGCAGCGCCTTGGGCAACACGAGGGCGAGCACCGGAACGCTCACGAGGTTCATGCCGAATCCCAACGATCCCTGCACGGTCGCCCCGATGGCGATCGCGACAGCTGCTGCGATCACAGCGCCGACCGTGATGTCCACCCGAGAGAATCTAGGTCTGGTCCAGATTGCGGCTCGTTGCTTGGGTGGCCGCTCATCTTCCTCGTCCGTGCCATCCGATTCAGAGATGTCCGATCGGATCTGGCGAAGCGCCCCGGGTCCGGACCGGATCGTGGCCCAGACCCGCTCGGTCGCCCTCGGACGGGCCGATGCCCCGACGATCTCTTATGGTGTGCCGATGGGACGACCTCCGGTCCTGTCGTTTCTCGGGGCCGCCGGCACGGTCACTGGGAGCCGTTTCCTGCTCGAAACCGATGGCGGGCGGGTGCTCGTGGATTGCGGCCTCTTCCAGGGCCTGCGCGAGCTTCGGCGACGAAACTGGGCCCCCTTCCCTGTGGATCCGTCGTCGATCGATGGCGTAGTCCTTACCCACGCACACGTCGATCACTGCGGCTATCTCCCAGCTCTCGTGCGCGACGGCTTCTCCGGCCCGATCGTGTCTACGCCGACCACCGCTGAACTGGCCCGGATCGTGCTGATGGATGCCGCCCACCTACAAGAGGAGGAGGCCGCCTACGCGAACTCGAAGGGCTTCTCCAAGCACCGCCCGGCCCTTCCCCTCTACACGAGCGAAGACGCTGCGGCAGCTCTCGAGAGGTTCCGCCCGGCGGAGTATGCGACCAGAGCCGAGGTCGCTCCGGGGATCGAGGCCGAACTGGTGCCTGCGGGGCACATCGTGGGCTCGGCGAGCGCGCTCGTCACCGTCGACGGCGAAAGTGGACGAAGGCTCTTCTTCAGCGGCGACGTCGGGCAGCCGCACCATCCGGTCCTGCGACCCCCGGCCACCCCGCCCGATGCTGATGTGATCGTCACGGAGTCCACCTATGGCAACCGTACGCACGAGCCAGCGACGGGCGCGTTGGAGCGCATGGCCGACGCGATCGCGCAGACCGCTCGTCGAGGCGGCACGGTCGTGATCCCTTCCTTCGCCGTCGACCGGACCGAGGTGCTCCTCATGGCGCTCGGAGAGCTGGTGCGCGCGGGACGAGTGCCCCGTTTACCGATCTATGCCGACAGCCCTATGGCCCTCGCCGTCCTCGACGTCTACCGGCGGGCCATCGAGCGCGGTGAACCCGACGTGGCCCTGACCGGCGGTTCGGACCCCTTCGACGCGGCTGGTGAGCTCCACGAGCTGCACACCCCCGAGGAGTCCCGGTCACTCAACGAACTCGGTTTTCCTTCGGTGATCATCTCTGCCTCGGGCATGGCGACCGGCGGACGCGTGCTGCATCACCTCGCTCGATGCCTGCCCGACTCCCGCTGCACCATCATCCTCCCCGGCTACCAAGCGGAGGGCACCCGAGGTAGGCAACTTGCCGAAGGGGTGCGGGCGGTCAAGATGCTCGGTCAGTACGTTCCCGTGCGCGCGCGGGTCGTCATGGTTGACGCCTTTTCGGCGCATGCCGATGCGAATGAGCTCGTCGCCTGGTTGAAGCCGGTAGCGCCGCCCGCTGCCTGTTACGTCGTGCATGGCGAGCAGAAGTCGTCCGAAGCACTGGCGGAGCGTCTCGGCGACGAGCTCGGCTGGAACAGCGTCGTGCCGACTCTGGGCGAGCGAGTGCGCGTAGATCGGCTTCAATGAGCCACGCCGCGGAAGACCTACAGGCGGGACACTTCGAGGGGTCCCGAGCGGCGACCCGCCCTCTTGTCATCGGGGTGATGGGCTCGGCGAGCGGCGACATCGAGCCGGCAATCGCCGTTCTCGCCAGGTCGCTCGGGCGGGCGATCGCCCGCTCTGGATGCACCCTCATCACCGGTGCGTGCCCCGGCCTGCCCCAAGAGGCCGTGCTCGGAGCGGCGGAGAGCGGCGGGCTCGTGCTCGGGATCTCGCCCGCGCTCTCCGAGCAGGAGCACGTGATGCGATACCAGTCGCCTACCGATGGGTTCTCGGCTCTCATCTACACCGGATCCGGCCTCATGGGACGAGAGGTCGTCAACATCCGATCCTCGGACATCGTCGTCATCGTCGGCGGCCACTCAGGCACGCTCGGCGAGTTCGCGATCGCCTACGACGAGGGCCGACTCATCGGGGTCCTTCTCGAGACCGGCGGCGTGGCCGACATGGTGGAAACGCTGGTCGAGAGGATGACGAAGAGCACTGGAGCCCGAGTGCTCTATGACGTCGAACCCGAGTGTCTCGTGGCGCGTCTCATCGAGTGCTTTCGTACCGAGCACTACCAGCGGCCCCATTCCCTTCTGGTGCCGAACGCTCGCTGACAACAACCACCGCGCTGTGCGGTCGACGGGCCGTGGACGAGCGCGAGTGCCTACCGAGGTAGCGGACTATAGAAGACCAGGCCGTTGCCCTTGTTGTCGTAGGCCACGGCCCGCCTCTCATGCGCATCGTTGTAGGGTCCCTTGACCAAGCCGCCACCGTTTGCGTCGACAACTTCTGCGGCCGCGTCAACGTCATCGGTCTTGATGCCAACGACAACTTGGCCAGGCATCGGGTGGTCGACGGCGGTCGCGAGCGCGATGGTGATGGAACCGCCATCGATGGCTGCGTAGTGCGCGCCGTCGCGGAACTTCAACTGCATGCCGAGCGTCTCGGTGTAGAACCGGATGGATTCATCGAGGTCGTCGGTGGACAAGACGACCATGCGTACGTCGTAGTTGCTCAAGGTGTGCCTCCCTCATTGACGAGAGGAATTTAGATCCTGGGCCGTGGGTCTCGGACGAAGCGGGTGCGAGCGGCTCGGAATGGCTCTGCCAGATCCGAAGCCGGCGTAGGACCCCGCTCCGATGCCGCTTCGCTCTCGACGCTGAGCACGGCAACCGAACGGTCACCTCGGTGAGTTGGCGTGGTCACCGGGCGGTGCGACGGGCAACGCGCCGGCAGCGGCGGCCTTTCGTGGGTCTTCAATCTCGACGGAACGCCCGGTGACTGCGCTCTTCACAGATCGAGATCGAGTATTCCTCGTAGAAGGACTCGCGTCCGCTCTGTTGCGCGTCGCGGTGTTCGGGATCGTCCCGCCACGCAGTCTGGTGCTCCCGGGTATCGAAGACGATGATGGACACCCGCTCTCCGTCAGCCGCCTGGAAGGTCTTGAAATCGATGAATCCCGTCATGGCCCGAGCTCGTTCCTCCATGCGTGCAGCCAGCTTGGCGTAGCCATTTGATGCGGCATCGGCGCGCAGGCGGGAACGGAACACCGTAACGATGGGGTGCGTGGTGCGGGGCTCCATGCCCCCAGCTTGCCCGACTGGGCGGGGAGGCTGCTCTCGAGCGCCCGGCGGGCCGAAGCTGCCAGCGTGGGATCCGCGCTAGCCTCGGTTCTGCGCCCCAGCGCGGCGCACCAGCTGCTTCAACGCCTCGTCGTCGACCGAATCGCCCTCCTTGAAGTCGATGGCGCGGCTGACCTTCCCCTCCAGGCTGGAATTGAAGAGGTCCGCGGGGTCTTCGAGCGAAGCTCCCTTGAAGAAGGTCAACTTGACGACGTTCGTGTAGATCTCACCCGTGCAGATCCCGCCGTCGTGGGACCCAACAGCCGTACCGGCGCCGTTTCGCTTCACCCACTTCCACTCCTCGATGATTGCCGGATCGGCTTCTTTGATGATCCGGCGGACGCTGCTCAGGATCTGGGCGCGCCAGTCGCCGTCCAGCTCGCGGATCGTCTCGTCGATGAGCTTCGATGCGTCACGCATGTGCGCCTCCTTCTCCCTGTCGGGAGGTCGGTGATTCACGCTTCGCCCTCGGGGAACCGCCTGGAAGAGGTTCCACCTGCAAGGTGCCGAGCGTCCTGGGATCGCACAGCAGCTCGATGCTGATGACGCGTCCGTTCCGCACGACGAAGCCGAAGACCGCCATCGGCCGGCCGCCCATCGATACGACTGCACCGGGCAGCCCGTCAACCAACGCCAGACGGGCTGCCCTTGCGCCACCGGCGAACACCCGCGCCACCGCATCGACGCCATGCATCTCCCGCCGCAGAGTCGGGGCGCCGACGCTGGTTCTGGCGGCGGCCATCTCCAAGGCAACGGCGTCGGCCCGCAGCTTTACGTTCGGATCGAGCAATCGAAGCAGCCCAGTGAAATCCCCCTCCCGGGCGGCCGCGAGGAAGGCGCCGACCACCTCGCGCTGGGTCGTCGTCGACGCGTCGGGCACGGCCGGGTCCGCCTGGACGCGCCGGCGGGCTCGGCTGGCTAGCTGCCGGGCGGCGACGGGGGTGCGACCCACGATCGGAGCGATCTCCTCGAATGGAACGGCGAACATGTCGTGCAGCACGAAGGCGAGCCGTTCGGCTGGCTCGAGCGTGTCGAGCACGACGAGGAGGGCCAGGCCGATCGAGTCGGCGAGAAGCGCCTCGTCTTCGGCGGAGGTCGGCTCGACCGGTTCGGGCGCTGCCTCCGAAGGCACCTCGTGCCTCCGGGCGCGAGCACGCAGCATGTCCAGGCAGATGCGGGCGACGACGGTGGTGAGCCATCCGCCGACGTTGTCCACGCCAGCGACGCCGGATCGGCTCAGTCGCAGCCAGGCCTCCTGGACGGCGTCCTCGGCCTCGTGGCGCGAGCCAAGCATCCGCAGCGCCACCGCGCGCAGATGCGACCGGTGCGCCTCGAATTGGCGGGCAAGAAGATCGCTCACGGTCACATCCTTCGGTCCGTTGTCGTCATACCTCTTGACGACGCCCGCCGGGTCAATGTGACCCACGACGCAAGGAACCATCATGACCGGCACCTCGAACTACGGGATCAAGACCGTCCTCCACCCCGTCTCCGACTTGGAGAAGGCGAAGGCCCTCTACGGCGCCCTGCTCGGGCAAGCGCCCCAGACCGACGGCCCCTACTACGTCGGTTTCGAGGTGGCAGGCCAGCACATCGGGCTCGTGCCGGGGGGAGGCCCTCAGCGCCTCACGTCGCCCGTGGCCTACTGGCACGTGGCGGACATCCACGAGAAGCTCGCCGAGTTGGCGAGCGCTGGGGCGACCTTGCGGGATGCTGCGAGCGAGGTTGGGGGAGGTCGGCTGGTGGCCACGGTGGTTGACCGCGACGGGAACGTGCTCGGGTTGATCCAAGACGCGTGAGGTCACCGGGGTCGCAGGCGGGTCCACGAGCGGACCGCCGGAGGGAGGATCTCCGAGACGACGCTGACGCCGGATGGAGGTGCTGCATCACGGGAGAGATCGTGCCGTCGCGGCTGGCCGTTCGCGAGCGATCGGGATCGTGTCGCAGGGTCAAATCGCACCCATTTCGAGACACCTTCGATGCGATCGACGAGAGGTGGAGACTCTCCGAGGACGGCGTGGTCGCTTCGAGGAGATCGGATCCGATCGGTTCGTGACTCGCGTCAACGCGACCCCCTTACGCGGCCAATGGTGTCACGCGACACCTCGCCTCGACTCCGTGGACGTGACCCGTTCGGGTCGAAGGGCTCACGGGTTGGGGGTGTGGTTCACCATCCAACGGATGCCATAGCGATCGAGGATCACGCCCCAGTAGGCACCCCAGGGCATGTCGGCCATGGGAGATCCTTCGGAGCCACCCTCGGAGAGCGCGTCGTAGAGGCGGTCGGCCTCTGCTCGGCTGTCGACGTCGAGACAGAGCGTGGTGTTGTTGCCGATGCGCGTCTCGTGGCCCATGGAGCGGAGCATGTCGGTCGCCATCAGCAGGTGGCCGCCGATGATGGGGAGCTCGGCATGCATGACAAGCCCCTGTTCGTCAGCGGGGAGCTCGCCTGCCCCAGCGGCCGGCATGTCCGAAAATCGGCTGAGCATGGTGATCTCGCTGTCGAAGACCTTGGCATAGAACTCCAGAGCCTCTTCACTCTGCCCCTGGAAATTGAGATACGTGTTGACGCGCGCCATGCGTTGCTCCTTGTTCTGCGGCACCCACATGGTGCCCGTGTGCTCGGCTGGAAGTGGGAGTCGCCTCTGGTGGAAAATTACCGCCGATGGGGCGGCGTCGAGCCCGTGGCACTCCCGTCGCTCGCCGAGTGCGGGGTACCGTCATGAAGCGCCTAGGCCCCGGGAGCGCCGAGGCAAACCCCTGTCGACGGCGGTGCACTGGGCCCGTCGGAGAATTGGGCGACGCCGGTCACATCTCCGTCACTCTGCATGGTGGCTAGACCAGCGGAATCTCCGTAGAGCTCGGCATCGAAGAAATCCGAAGTGACCTTGGCGACCACGCTCTGGTCGGCGCCCGGTTCGGTGTAGGGCGGGAGGTGGGATGCTCCGAGGAGGTCGAGGTAGTACTTGGGGGGCTCGGCGCCGTTGTAGATCTGCGTGCTGCAGGCGGGAACGTTGACGACGTCAGCACTTCCCTGCACGACCAGCAGCGGCACCTGGGCGCCCGAGAAGTACGTTCCCCCGAGGCTGGACAACTCGGCTCCCGAGAGGATGGCTGCCGCCTTCACTCGCGGGTCCCGGCAGCAGGAGTTGGCGGCCACCGCGAGGCTCACATCGCCTCCATCGGACTGTCCGGTCAACCCGATCGCATTCGGGTTGATGAGGCCGGACAAGAGCGCCTTTGGTTGCTGGCTTTCGTCGAGCACGGAGGTGATCACGAAGCGAAGGTCGCCTGGGTGGTTCACGATGTCGTTCTCATTCGCCCCCGGTACCGGGTCGGTGAAGGGGTACGTCGGGGCGGCGACGACGAATCCGGCGGATGCCCAATCGACGATGAGCGCCTGGTAGGCATCGACCGGGGTCGCAAAGCCCTGCGAAAAGACAAGCAGCGGATACGGGGCGTGCTCACGGTTGGGGCTGATGCCTCTCGCGCCTGACGTGGCCGGGAACCACACGGTCGTCGGAAGGGATCGGGGGGCACCCGAGGACACCGGCTCGCTGAACTGAAATGACGTGGTTTGAACCTGATATGTCCCGATCGGCACCGCCTCTGGGGCCGTCGTCGTTGGCGGTGGCTGGGAGGTGCTCGACGTGCTCGAGCTGGCTGGAGGCGGGGGACTGGTCCCCCCTGGAGCGGCCCGGGCGACGAGCAAGCCGACGGTGATGCCGGCGATGAGAAGCAGGGCGCTGGCCGCCATCCATCCTCTGGCCGTTACCTTCGCCCGCCGCGAGCGTCGGTGACGCATCGCTCGGGAGCGTACCGGACCGCGATCGCGCAGCCGCGTCGTAGCACCGTGGCCCGGGCGGCCACGTTCCCGTGGATCGTCCCGGCGGTCAAGCAACGTCCAACGGTTCGTTATCGGGCGACCCTTTCCGAGCGTCTCGATCGAACGGCCCCGTCTTGGCCAGCGCGGGTGGGCCCGCAGCCCTTCAAGGGGTGCCTCGCGCCGTCGAGCCAGACCTCGCGTCGGCGGCACGCCGAGGGGTGAGGTGCGATCCTAGCCCGCACACCCAGCACATTTGTCGTCTTCTCCTCTCTCGCCGGGTCCGGGCGGGGCTTCACCCGACCGTCAGCTACGTGGGCCAGACTTGGCCCATGGCTTTTTCGGCGGCTCGCGCCCAACGACGGGCGTGGGACCGTCGTGCTGGCTCCTGGGAGCACGGCGGCGCACAGAATCTCACCAAGGTGGTCGATGCCGTTCTCGAGGCGGCTGCACCGGCTCCGGGCAGCTCAGCGGTCGACCTCGGTGCTGGGACCGGACAGGTCACCTTGCCCCTGGCACGCACAGGCGTTCGCGTCATCGCGGTCGACGTCAGCCCCGAGATGATCAGCCGGTTGGAGGCCAAGGCGCTCCAAGACGGGGTTGACGGCGTCGAGGGGATGGTGGCGCCCATCGAACAGCTCCGGTTGCCGGCCGGGAGCGTGGATCTCGTGGTTTCGAACTACACGCTGCACCATCTCCGCGATCCCGATAAGGAGGCGCTCGTCCACTCGGTGTTCGAGTGGCTGCGACCCGGCGGGCGACTCGTGATCGGGGACATGATGTTCGGACGGGGCACGAGCGGGCGCGACCGGGCGATCATCGGTTCAAAACTTGCAGTTCTCGCAAAACGGGGTCCCGCTGGCTGGTGGCGCATCATGAAGAACGTGTTCCGCTTCGCGCTGCGCATGCGGGAACGCCCGGTCTCAGCGCAACGTTGGACCGGGTACTTCGAGAAGGCAGGCCTCGTCGACGTCACCTACAAAGAGGTGGTTGCAGAGGCCGCCGTCATGGTGGGCACGAAGCCCTGAGCGGGTTTCTCGTCGCTCGGCCGTAGCGCTGAGCGATGCCGCGGGCTGGCTTGCCGGCGACCTCCATGCGCGCACCTCTCATGGGAGACCGGCGGGTCTCCTCGGCGTCGATTGACCCCGTGCGGGCAACCAGGCGCAATGGCGCCCACCCGCCCATGCGAATCGTGGGTCCGGGAGTATCGTTGACCCCGATTTCGATGGCCCCGCCACCCGTCCAGTGCTCCAGCGTGGCCAACGGTCTCGGCACTGACCTTCATGTCGCGGGCCCGAAGCGATGAGCTCGCCGCGGCGCGTCCCGTCCTCGCGTGAGATCAACCGTCGGCGTCGCCAGCAGCGACTTCGTCGCCGACGGCTCCGCTCGCTCATGGTTCTTGTCGTCGCGCTGGGCGTGATCGTGTTGATCCTGAACGAAACCGGCGGATCGAAGGGCAAGCCTCCGGCCCCAACGCGAACGACCGCCACCGCGGCGGCCGACGCCCATCTGCTTGCCCGAGGCCAAGTCCCCTCGATCGAGGCCGGTGTCGAGCCCTGGACGCTTCCGGCAGCCTTGTCCCGAGAAGCGGTCGTCGCCGACGGGTCGTCCCTCGTCGTGCTTGGCGGCTACACGGCCTCGGGCAGCTCCCTGTCCGGGGTCGCAACGCTCAACGTCGCAAACGGCCAAGAGACCCAGGACGCCAGCCTTGCCGCTCCCGTCCACGATGCAGCCGCCGCGATGCTCGGACATCGGGTGTTTGTGTTCGGGGGAGGCTCACCCAACACGGTGGCGACCGTGCAGTCCATCCCGCGCCCCAACGCCTCGGGATCGACTGGCACCGGTGTGGTCTCTGGACGGCTTCCGACGCCCCGTTCGGATCTGGCGGTCGTCTCGGTCGGTGCAAAGAACGGTGGCACCGCCTACATCGTCGGGGGCTACGACGGGAGTTCGGGTGAGCCCGCTGTCCTCTCCACGACCGACGGCACCCACTTCACCCAGGTGGCCAGACTTGCGGTTCCCGTGCGCTATGGCGCCGTCGTGGCGACGGGGGGCTCGATCTATGTCTTTGGCGGCGAGCTGGCCTCACCGGGGTCGACCGGCGCCACGTCGGACATCCAGCAGGTGAACCTGTCCAACGGCCAGACGTCGATCATCGGTCACCTCCCCCAGGCGCTCTATGGAGCGGCAGCCGTGGTCCTCGGCGGGACGATCTATGTGGCCGGCGGGCAGGTGCCCGGAGGCGTGACCCTCACCCAGATCGATGCCTTCGTCCCGAGCACTCACCGGATACTTCATGCCGGTCTGCTGCCCCAAGCAGTCGCATTCGCGGGGTATGCGACGCTTGGCTCGGGTCGCCACGCCGCCGGTTACATCGTCGGTGGGGAGGTCGCCTCCCAATCGGGAACCGATGCGGCCGGAATGGCGTCGGGGCAGCTGACGAGCGTCCTCGAGCTTCGCCCAAGCCCCTATGGTGGCCCGGCGGGACCTGCCTCTGCCGGCGCACCGTTCAGCGGCACCTTGCTGATCGCCGACCGTGGGAACAACCGGCTGCTCACGATCTCGCCCTCGCGCAAGATCACCTGGGTGTATCCGACCTCCAAGTTGCCACCGCCGCCGGGAGGCTTCTACTTCCCTGACGACGCGTTCTTCATCCACCATGGGACCGCCATCATTTCGAACCAAGAGAACAACGACACGCTGGTGGAGATCGGCTACCCGTCGGGAAAGATCCTCTGGCAATACGGACATCCCGGTGTCCCAGGCAGCCTGCCGGGATACCTCTTCCAGCCAGACGACGCATATCTCTTGAAGAGTGGTCTGGTGACTGTTGCGGATGCCTCCAACAACCGGATCCTGTTTATCCAGCCTTCAACCAATCAGATCGTGCACCAGATCGGCAACGGCGTCGACGCCCATGTGCCGGGGGTTTCGATCGCTTATCCCAATGGCGACACGCCGCTTGCCGATGGCAATGTGCTCGTATCGGAGATCAACGGCTCGTGGATCGACGAGTACACGCCCACGGGAACGATGGTCTGGTCCCACCAATTCCCGACGGTCAACTACCCATCGGATCCCCAGCAGCTCGGACCCGACCTGTTCTTGATGTGCGACTACAACCCTCCCGGCGAGGGACGCATCCTCGAGTTCACCAAGCAGGGCGCGATCCCATGGGAGTACGACGTGAAGAGCGGTGACGGAATGCTGAAGCGGCCCTCTCTGGCAGAGCGGCTTCCCAATGGCCTCATCATGGTGAACGACGATCACCGAGATCGGGTCGTCGCCATCGATCCCACCACCAAGGAGATCGTCTGGCAGTACGGTCTGACAGATGTTCCCGGTACCGCTCCTGGGTTCTTGAGCATCCCCGACGGCTTCGACAATCTCCTTGCAAACGGGACGACGCCCACCCACCCCGTCACGGGTTGAACGGGCCGAGCGCGCCCTCTGGCCGGCGGCCGACCGGGAAGGGCACCCCGAGGTCATTGGGGACGGATTTTCGAGGTACCTCGGTGCACGCGCGAGCATGATGTGGCGCGACCGCTGTATCCATTCTTATGGCAGCCATGTGGACTTCTTAGATTTGGCCGTCACCTTCTTAGGCCGTCCTGGCAGGATTGGCGCGGTGCCAGAACGTAATCCCGGTGGCTGCCACCAGGGACGCCGATTCGAGATCGCCTCGCATGCCAATCCCCAGGCCAATGGCGCCGTCCGCATGCGAAACGACGCTCTCCCAGCTCTCCGACCTAAAACAACCCTAAGAGCGGCCCTCGCTTCACGTTTCCGACAGGTAGCGGTGTCATGCTGATCGCCGTGCGGATGCCGCACGCGCCATTGGCTGAGTGGCCATACCCACCTCACCAAATCGGCCGAAAGCTTGGACTTCGTCATGACCGAAACCTCTGAAATGAGTGCAAATGCGCCTCGGGCGTGACGTCATTGGAGCGCGAGGTGCGCTCATCCTCGGGGCTGCCGGTGTGCTTGGTGCGGTCCTCGCGATCCACGGCTATGGCCACGGCGTTGCGACGGCGAGCACGTCCGGCGGAATCATCAATGCCACGGGAGCGGCCACCACGAGCTCGTCAAAGGCTCCGAGCTCCACCTCGACCACGAAACCCCCGAGCTCCACCTCGACCACGAAACCCCAGAGCTCCACCTCGACGACAACGACTCCGAGCAAGGCTTCGTCAAGTCAGAAGCTCGGACCGCTCCTGTCCTCGACCCAGTACGCCGCGTACGCCTACAAGGTCTATCCGGGGCCGGAGAGCAGTCAGGCGGCACTTGCCACGTCAGGGTTCAGCATCCAAGTCACGCCCAGTGGAAGCACGATCACAGTGCACGTGTCGGTGGCCGGAAGCTCCCAGTCGGTGAACACCGCAACGTACCCGGCTGGGGACCAGGTCTATTTCATCGAAACGAGCCTCGGTGACGATTCGGGGAGCACCGACTACAGCTACGGGGATGACGGCGTTCTTGTCACGAACGCGAGTGGGCGGATCGTCAAGTGACCCCCAACCGAATCCAACCTCGACCTGTCCCGCAGAGGTCTCGATCTTCTGCGGAGCCAGCTCCCGCTGAGCGGACCGCGAAGGCTCGGGCGGCGAATTCGCCCACGAAGAATCGGGCACGACCATCAACGACGAACCGAACGGGGACCGGCGAGCATCTTTCGTTGGAACGCGCGGTCACATTGATCGAAAGCTGGACACCCACGGCCGCCCGCGTGATCTTGGGGGCCGTGCTGGCGTGGTTTGGCTATCACGAGCTTGTCGTTCCATTGGTGTGGACCGGATACGTTCCAATCATTTCTTCGACTTCGCACCTTGCCGAAGTCCTCGTGTTGATTCACGGTTGGGTGCTCCTCTTGTGTGCCGTCGCCCTCGTCGTGGGAATCGCCCCTCGCGTGGCTGCGGCCTTGGCTGCCGTGATGTTGCTTGAAATCGTGATCTCGCTCACGGTCTCGGGTGGTCTCTCAGACCTCGTGCTCCGGGACATTGGGGTACTCGGGCTGTCGGTCAGCCTCATCGGACTAAAGAATCAGCGGCTTCTGCTCAGACGTTGACCGCAAGTAGGACCTCGGGCGGTTCGTGGGGTGCCCTGCAACCAGCACCGGAGTCCACCTTGGCCGAGGTTCCTTCGCCAGCGCGGCTCAACGCGACGGCTGAGGACCTAGAGGAACTCGGTTTGCAGATCCGCCCCCACCGGTGGTTCCAGCTTCGGCCCGAGGAAGCGCGGCTGGCGGATCACGGTGTCCATGGGCTTGAGCGACTCGTACGAATTCCGAACCGCCTCCGCGTCGAGGCGCTCGTCGGCCCCGACGGCTCGAGCCAGTCCCATGTGCGCGGGTGCAGGTGCTTCGACCGCTGGGCATACTTGAGCCCGGCGGGGCATCGGGCTCGGAACCTGAGCGATGACCGGCCACTCGCCGAAGGATCTCAGCCGATCAGGTAATGGCTACCGGCGATCGCCATAGCCAATCTGGTGAATCCGAATGTGAGCCCGATGCCTGCGCCGGGCCCCGCTACCCAGCCCCGCAAAATGCCGAACAGGGTCGCGGCGTGCACGGACTGGCGACCTCGAGCAATCCCGGCGCCGCTCATCGCACCGACGAGAGCCTGGTTCATGGACGTGAAGAATCCGAAGGCCACAGCGCTCAAGACGACCGCCGCCTGGACAAGCTGAGCTGCCGTCGCCATCGGCCGGTCAACACGCACGATGTCGAACGCGACCCGCCTGAGGAGCGGTCGTCCCCAGGTGAGCACGCCGGCCGCAAGGCCGAGACCGCCGACCAGGCCGGCTAGCAGCACGCCGAACGTGTGCGTGCCAACCAGGGAGCCCGTGGCGTTTGCGACATCGTTGCTCCCCATCGTGAATGAGGCAGCGGCCCCGACCACCACGAGGGCCATCGCGAGCCAATCCGGTCGCGGCGGTCGGGCGGGTTCCGATGCCGAAGCCGCACGAGCGGGATCCGGTGTGTGCTCCGTGCGGCTCCCGTCGCCCGAATGCGACTCCGCCCACATGGCCGGAACCAGGTCGAAGGTCTTCGTCAGGAGGTAGCCGAATGCCGCCGCGACCAGAGGAGCCGAGATCCAGATCACCCCCAGCTCGGCGATGTGGGGCCACTGCACATCGATATTCGCAGCAAGGCCGGCACCGACGACACTGAACACGAGGATCTGGATCGTCGACGTGGGTACTCGAAGCCGATTGAACAGACTGGTCAGTCCGAACGCGACCCCAAGCACGATGACCAAGCCGGGTACCGACAGGCCCGGACCGCGGAGGAGTCCGTGACCCACCGTGTGCTCGACGCCGTGGCTGGCGAATGTGGCACCCAAAAGGGTGAGTGGCGCCATCAGGAGCAACGCTCGGCGTGCCGAGATCGCGCGCAGGGCGTGGGGCATTCCCATGCAGGCGCCGGTGTAGTGGGCACCCATGCTGTAGGCGAAGCCGATCGCAAGGATGACGAGCAAGGCTGTCATGCCGTCACCTTGTCACCTGCACGGCAGGATCAAGGTCACCATGATGCACCTGGCTCGAAGCGGAGGGCCGCCCCTCGCCCTTTGTGGACCCCAACGGGTGCTTCGGCCAAGCCCCTTTCTCAACAACCCCGGGGCAAAGGCACGTGTGCGTTCGCGTCAGCGCTCGACGAGCACTGGATCTCAAGGCGATTACCGATGATCATCGAGCAGCTCGAAGCGGTCGTCGTCCCGCGTCAAGCCGAGCCGCTGCGCCCGCCTCTGAAGATCAGCGATGGTGACCCCGAGCCATGGTTGAGCCCACATCCGCGCCGGGTCGCCCGTTGGCATGGCCGTTCGCATGAGTGTCAGGCTGTGGGTCGGCGCCCGCAGTCGTCTCGATCTCTCGATTCGGGAGAAGCGCCTCCTCATAGTGGTACTTCCCACCCCGCATCCACGAGGCACCCGCCGCGACGAGGCAAGCCACCAGTGCGAACGAGAATGCCTCAACCAAACCGTGGTGGAACGGTGATGAGATTAACGAAGGAAAGAAGCGTCTCC
Source organism: Acidimicrobiaceae bacterium (assembly GCA_027306525.1). Lineage (GTDB taxonomy): Bacteria > Actinomycetota > Acidimicrobiia > Acidimicrobiales > RAAP-2 > Palsa-461. Next base: position 5,677 of record DAHUZM010000128.1, on the reverse strand, counting down.
CGGTGAGAAAGTGCACCCGGGCAGCCGAGAGGTGCGCGAGAGAGGGCCCGAGGATGGTCTTCATCGGGTTGTAGCCAAGGAATGCTGCGAAGAGACTCGATACGGGTGGCAATGCGGCGGCCCGGTGCGCTGCTGCCGAGGGCACGCCCTGGGCGATGAGCCCGGACTCGAGTGCGTGGGGGAGCGTGTTCGAGAGCCCGAGGATGATCAGCGTGAAAAAGACGCCGATGGAAAGGACCATGGAGGAGTTCTGGAACGTGGTCAGCATGCCTGCGCCTGCACCCCGCTGATTCGGCGGAAGGCTGTTCATAACCCCGGCCAGGTTCGGCGACGAGAAGATGCCCATCGAGAGGCCCATCAGAAGCAACAGGAGCCCGAAAAACACGTAGGAGAAGTCGACCGGCAGGAGCTCGAGTAGCCCGAAACTGAGTGCAGCAAGCACCATGCCGCCCGTCGCAAAGGGTCGCGCTCCAAATCGGTCGGACAGGACTCCCGAGATTGGACCGGCGATAAGGAAGCCGACGGTGAGCGGGAGCATGTAGATGCCCGCCCAAAGCGGGGTGTTGACGAAGCTGTAGCCGTGCAGAGGAAGCCAGACGCCCTGCAACCAGATGATCAAGATGAACATCAACCCGCCGCGGCCGACCGAAGCGAGCAGTGTGGCCACATTGCCGAACGCAAACGCCCGGATTCGAAACAGCTTCAGATTGAACATCGGGTTCGGGACCCGGCGCTCGATGATCATGAAGATGATGAGAAGCGCGATACCCCCGCCGAGTTCGGCAACTACCTTCGGGCTCGTCCAGCCCATCGTGTGTCCGCCGTAGGGGAGGATGCCGTAGGTGATGCCGACCAGGACGGCGACCAGACCTGCGGCAAAGGTGACATTGCCCCACCAGTCGATCTTGGTCACATGACGCTCGCCCATCTCCCGGAGCTTGAGCCGAGCCCAGATGGTTCCCGCGACCCCGACCGGCACGGATACCAGGAAGACAAGACGCCACTCGACGGGGGCGAGCAGCCCGCCAAGAACCAGGCCGATGAACGAGCCAGCGATCGCGGCAACGCTATTGATGCCTAGCGCGAGGCCTCGTTGGTTCTGTGGAAACGCATCGGTGAGGATCGGTGCAGCGTTCGCGAACACCATGGCGCCACCGATGCCCTGGCCCACGCGCATGAGGATGAGCCACATCGCGCCACTCGATCCATGCATCCACGTGATCGACAAGAGAATCGAGAACGCGGAGAAGACAGCAAACCCGAGTGTGTACATCTTGACTCGGCCATACATGTCGCCAATGCGGCCGAAGCTCACGAGCAAGACCGCAGTGCAAACCATGAACCCCATGAGCATCCACAGCAGGTAGCTCGAGTTGCCGGGGGCAAGCGGCTGGAGCTTGATCCCTCGAAAGATGTCAGGAAGGGCGATCAAGATGATCGAAGAGTTGATCGTCGCCATGAGCATGCCGAGCGTCGTGTTCGAAAGGGCGATCCACTTATAGCGGTCGTTTCGGCCCTCGGTGCCGTCGAGCACGCGAGGCACATTCGTTGCGCCCTCTGCACTTCTGTCCTTTGGCGTCGTGCGAAGCGGGTCCGTCACCGTCTCGGTATTCCCTCTCTCCTCAAGCCTCAACCTGCCCTGAGGCGGGGCTCGGTCTGTCGGGTCGGTTCGGTGTGCGTGTCCCCCGCACTGCACAACCTCGTTCTTCTGCAAATCGGCGCATGGCTTTTGTCATCTGCGCCTTCGTGGGAGCGACCGGGAGAACCGGTCGATCTTGAGCACAGAAGGCGTCGAGCATCAACGCCACGTACCGGCGCCACGCGCCAGGAGCCTCCTTGCCCGTGACCCGGACGATCGCCGCCTGGCCGAGCAGCAACAACCGGAGATCTTCGGGGACGAAGTCGGGGCGAAGGCGGCCATCCGCCTTGGCGCGCTCGATGAGCTCGGCGGTTCTGGCCTGCGCCAGGCGCCGAAGACGCTCGACCTCCTCGGAGCCTGGCAACGCCATGAAAAGGAGGTCACTCAAGCCACGGTCGTCCGCCTGGAGGGCACAGGCTTGCTCCACGAAGGTCGAGAAGCCGGTCCAGGCGTCCGGTACTTCGAGCGCGTCTTCTCCAATCGCGACATACCTCTCGAGGCGCTCGATGAGCGCCGCGACGGCGAGATCCTGTCGGGTCGGGAACCGGCGATACAGCGTGGCGATGCCGACTCCGGCCCGCGCCGCTATCTCCTCGAGTGGCGCTTCGAGTCCCTGATCAGCGAAGACCGCCCGCGCCGCGTCAATGAGTGCGAGTCGGTTCCGCTCGGCGTCCGCTCGTAGCTGCACCACCCCGGATGAAGTTGCCCCGGCCGTGACCACGGAGACATGATATCTGGAGGGTGACCTCCACATATTCGGCGGTCCCGACGAACCAGAAGGGGAGACCGCCATGGCGCAGCGTGCGGTAGAGATCGAGACCGTCGACGGGACCTGCCCGGCCTCGCTCAGCGTTCCTGAGGGAAGCGGACCATGGCCGGCGGTCCTGATGTATCCCGACGCAGGGGGGATGCGCGACGTCATGCGCGAGATGGGGGAGCGACTCTCGCGCTTTGGCTACGTCGTCTTGGTGCCCGACATCTATTACCGCCTCGGGCCCTACGCTCCGATCGATATGCGCACCGCCTTCACCACGAAGGAGGCGGCGGAAAAGGTCATTGGCATGATGCAGAGCTACACCGCCGACAAGGCGAGCCAGGACGCCAAGGCATTCGTCGAGTACCTGGACGGGCTCGTCGAAACAAAGCCAGGCGGTGTTGCAACGACCGGATACTGCATGGGGGGCCGCCTCTCGCTCATTGCGGCAGCAAACCTCGGAGAACGCATCGCAGCCGCGGCCTCCTTTCACGGCGGGAATCTCGCCAAGGCCGATGATCCCGACAGCCCTCATCACAAGGCGGCCGCGATCAAGGCAAGCGTGTACGTGGGAGCTGCGATCGAAGACCAGTCGTTTCCCGAAGAGCAGAAGACGCTTTTGGAACAATCCCTGAGTGAGGCTGCCGTCAGTCACGAGATCGAGACCTATCAGGCGCGTCACGGATTCGCGGTGCCCGACAATGCGAGTTTCGACGAGGCTGCGGCCGATCGTCATTGGAAGGCAACCGAAGCCTTTCTCGCGTCTGTCTTCGCCTCATCCTGACCCGGTATGGGTCGGAACGCGCCATCATTGTGCGCGGGCCGGCAGCCTTCTCATGAGGCCCAGCCCGCACGGGGATGCCAGGCAAAGACGCGAAATTGACGAGCTCAGAGTTGGCTGACGCTTCATCATGGGATGCCCGCTATGGCGCCCACGGCCCACTATGGAGTGGTCGTCCGAACGGGCGATTGGTGCAAGAAGTCGTCGATCTCGTGCCGGGTTGTGCACTTGATGTGGGTTGTGGCGAGGGAGCAGACGCGATCTGGCTCGCGCAACGCGGGTGGACGGTCTCGGCGATCGACCACTCCGCTGTGGCCCTCGAGCGCGCCCGAGAGGCTGCGCGACTGGCCAATGTAGGGGTTGACTGGATTCTCGGCGATGCGCTGAATACCGACTTCGATCCGTGCTCTTTCGAACTTGTATCAATGCAGTATCCAGCGTTGCCAAGAACTGCCGGCGATGCCGGCCTATGCGCATTGCTCGACACCGTCCGTCCTGGCGAAGTTGCAATCATCGTGTTCCATGACATCGACGACGAGCACCGCAGACACATGAGTTCAGGCGGTAGCTCAGTCGAGTTCTTCGATGCGGATGATCTTCTTCGCCTCTGCAGAACAGACTTCACGATCGAGGTGTTCGGGGTTCAGCCGCGCGTCGACCCACCACCTGGGAGCGCACACCTCAGTGACATTGTCCTGCGTGCCCGTCGCAATGGGTGTACCGGCTGACCTCGTCACTGACGATCGGGTGGGTCGTGAACCGGAGAGGCAAGTTCCGGATCAGCGGAGCAGGGCGATGATGAAGCCTCCTACACCGGCGACGAGGATCCCGATGAGCACCCGGCGCGCGGTTGGAGAACCTGGGGCAGGCACCTTGAAGACCCAGATGCCGATTGTCGCGTTCACGAGCAGGCTGAGTTGGGCGATCGTGAAGCCGGTTCCGGTGCCGACCCGCGGCACCAGCGCGAGCAGAGCGAGGTCGCCAGCCCCAAAGAGAATCCCCGCTGCGAGCTGGACAACAGCGGCACGGAGAGGGAGGCGCACCGGCGTGTCACCTGGGAGAAGAACGGCCAGTCCTGCCGCCACGGAGATGCCGAACGCAAGCGGGAGGTTGCCAACCTCGGCGGGTACCTTGGCCCACTGCGCAGGGACGAAGTAGCTGCCCCAGAGGAGCCCGGCAGCGACTGCGTAGAGGATGCCCCGCAGGTAGCTGCCATCGGAGAGTCGCCGAACGGTCTGCGACACGTCGCGGCCCGACGCTCCAGCCGAAGGGACGCGGTCCTGCGAGCGGACAATGACCGAAACTCCGATGCCTACCAGTGCGACACCCGCGGCGAGTGACGCCCAACGGCCGGCGCTGAGTCCCGACAACTCGCCGAATAGCGATGCTCCCCAAACGAAGGACATCACAATGTTGAGGGGCGTCCACGATCCGGCTGCTCTCGCCAGCCCAACCAATTGCGACGCCCGAAACGCGGACAGGCTCCCGATTGTCCAGACGATGCCGCCAAGAAATGGGAACCAGAACGCTTTCCAGGAGACGGAGAATGGTGTTCTGGCGGCCAAGAACGCCATAACAGCGAGCGCCAGGTTCCCGGCGGCGGCGTAGAGGGTTCGGGTCCGCTGTGTGATACCGGGTATCGATTGCGCGGTCGGGATCCAGACGCCCCAGCAAAGTACCGTTGCAGCGGCAAGGAGCGTCGTCGTCATCAAAGTGCCATCGGCTCACTGTTTGATGACGTCGTCAGAACCAGCGGTGAGCGGAGAGTCCTCGACACCGGGTCGACGCAGATGGATGCGCCCACACGGTTCAAGGACGACCATCTTCACCCGGGCGTCTCCATGAATGTGAGCGTGAACCGGTCGATGACAGTTGCGAAGAGCCAAAGGACCCCATTCGGCGACGCCGGGTCGGCCAGACGGGAATATTCGCGCTCCAACACTGTGCAGAAGGACGATGCGATGCGAGGAGGAGACGATGGCGGTGGTGGAGAAGCGGTTCGCGAGCCCTCTCGACATGATCGAGGACCCGGCGATTCCATGAATCGCTGGCCCGACATACCGGCCTGGCTGATGTTCGGCTGGCCTGCGTCAGCGACGGGCATCCTCCGAGTAGACGAATGCCGACCGGGAGGCTCCCTGGTCGTGGGAGGCGAGGTACCGGGTAGCCGACCCGCGCAACGACCTCGAGGTGATCGCGTCGGATGGCATTCTCCACATCGTCGTGGAACCCCACGAAGACGCGCCGGCACTCGAGGAGCGCAGCTATCTAGGACACGAGCTCATCCATCGCCAGCGACTCGCTTGGGACCTTGGAGTTCTCGATCGTGCACGGGCAGGCAGCTCAAGACGACCTGCAGCGAGTGTCAAGCTTCGACGCCGAACCATTGTTCTCGGAACGGAAACAGATACCACTCTGTGACGATGTTCAAGATCCTTCGAGCAGCGATGAATCGTTGACTCATTTCGGCGACGACCGCCAGTTCTGCGGTAGTTGGCATCCC
>DAHUZM010000125.1 GCA_027306525.1 Acidimicrobiaceae bacterium | reverse complement strand
CGGTGCGCAGGCTGGACAGGTCGTAGTCGTTGAAGTTCGCCAACCCGAGCTCGGCGATGAACATGGTGGGGACTCCGTAGAGGGATGTGCACTGCTCCTCTTGCACAGCCGCGAGCGTGGCGGACGGATCGAAGCCTGGGGCGGGGATCACCATGCATGAGCCGTGCGTCACGGCACCGAGGTTGCCCATCACCATCCCAAAGCAGTGATAGAAGGGCACCGGGATGCATACCCGGTCGGTCTCGCGATAGCCGCAAAGCTCTCCGACGAAGTACCCGTTGTTCACGATGTTGTGGTGCGAGAGCGTCGCTCCCTTGGGGAATCCCGTCGTGCCCGACGTGTACTGGATGTTGATGGGGTCGTCGAATGCGAGCGTGGCGGCACGCTCCTCGAGCTGCCCCGGATCCGTTGCGGCACCGAGGAGCGCCCTCCAGGGCTCGGAACCAAGGTAGATCACGTGCTCGAGCGCGTCGAGGCCACCACGGACCTCCTCGATCATCGCCCGGTAATCACTCGTCCGAAAGGCTGGAGCGCTGACGAGCGCGCGACACCCAGACTGACCAAGCACGTAGGCGACCTCGTGGGTGCGGTACGCGGGATTGATCGTCACCAGGATCGCCCCGATCCGGGCCGTCGCGAACTGCGTGAGCGTCCATTCTGGGCAGTTGGGCGCCCAGATTCCAACCCGGTCGCCCTTCTCAATTCCGAGGCCGAGGAGTGCGCCGGCAAGTACATCGACTTCGTGAGCCAGCTCCTCGTAGCTCCAGCGGCGCCCAGACGTGCAATCGACGAGTGCGTCTCGTGTTGGGTGGATACGTGCGGCGTCCAGCAGGTTCTGACCAACGGTGGTGCCGAGGAGCGGGGTGGCACTCACGCCGTGCGCGTAGGACGGTGACGCCATGGACGGACCGCTCCTCACGCTTCACGCCGTATCGGCGCCGGGGCGACGGTCGCGAGCTCGGCCATCGCCTCGGCGTCGAGGTCGACCGATCGAGCGGCCAGGTTCTCCCGCAAGTGCTCGAGCGATGAGGTCCCGGGAATGAGCAACACGTGGGGCGCGAGGTGGAGGAGCCAGGCCAACGCCACCTGGGCTGGAGTCGCGCCGGTTCGCCGGGCGACGGAGAGGACCTCGGGCGCCCCGAGGACGGGGTTGGTGGTGGAGAATGCCGATCCGAGAGGGAAGAACGGCACGAAGGCCACACCGTCGCCTTCGCATTCGACCACGAGATCGGCGGAGTCGCGCATCGCGAGATTGAACCCATTCTGCACGCACGCGAGGTCCGTGCGCTCGCGCGCCAGCCGGTACTCGCCGACGGTCACATTGCTGAGACCGATGCCCCCGATCAGCCCCTCGTCACGCATGGCAACCATGGCGTCGAGCTGTTCATCGAGCGGGACCGACCCCTCGATGCGTCGGAGGTTCACGACCGGCACCTGGTCGAGCCGGAGGCTCGCCAGGTTCTCCTCGACCCCCGAACGCAGCTCGTCAGGATTCTGGGCGGCCAGCCACCCGCCACGTTCGTCGCGCTTGCCGCCCACCTTCGAGACAAGCACGAGATCGCTCGGGTAGGGGTGGAGAGACTCCCGAATGAGCTCGTTTGCGATATCGGGCCCGTAGTACTGGGACGTGTCGATGTGATTGACGCCGGCGTCCACCGCTGCTCGCAGCACCGCAAGCGCCGCGTCGCGGTCCCTCGGCGGTCCGAAGACTCCGGGACCGGGCAACTGCATTGCGCCGAACCCGACTCGGCCGACAACCTGGCCGGCCAGCGGGTATGTGGATGCCATCATCGAGGACTCCTTAGCGCCCCGGAGCACAGCGTTCGACCGATGCCTCCGGCCAGAGGGCGAAGGCTTCGAACATCACTCGTGGTGAGGGCGGCCGTCGGTGATCGGGATGCTCATAAGACGAGTCTGGCGCGGACCCCGGGCTGCGTCGACTCGGCGGGTAGCGGTCGTCAGGACCGCTACGGCCCAGCTCCTCGTCGATCTACGGTCTATGGGTGCCCGAGCGTGCGTCGACCATCGAGCCCTACGAGGAGGGGATGCTGGACGTGGGCGACGGACAGCTCGTCCACTTCGAGCTGAGCGGCGACCCCGAGGGGAAGCCCGCCGTGGCGCTCCACGGCGGGCCAGGCAGCGGGAGCGCCGTAGGACTGCGGCGCGCCTTCGCTCCCCACGGCTACCGGCTGATCCAGTTCGACCAACGCGGGTGCGGGAAGAGCACGCCGTCGGTCGGGGATCTCTCGACCGTGATGACCACAAACACGACCCATCACCTTCTCGCCGATATCGAACGCCTTCGCGAGCACCTCGGGATCGAGCGGTGGCTGATCTGGGGAAACTCGTGGGGGTGCACCCTAGGGCTCGCCTACGCGCAACGACATCCCGAGCGGGTGAGCGAGATGATCCTCGTATCGGTCACCTTGACCAGGCTGCGCGACATCCGGTGGCTCTACCACGGCGTCGGACGGTTCTTCCCTGAGCAGTGGGCACGCTTCTCGGCAGGTGGCGGTCACGCTCCCGACCTCGTCGTCGCCTATGACCACCTGCTCAACGGCACCTCGGATCCTCAGACCCGAGAGCGAGCAGCGCGCGAATGGTGCGCGTGGGAGGACGCGGTCCAGTCCAACGAGGAGGGATGGACGCCCCACCCTCGATATCAAGACCCGACGTTCCGGATGACCTTCGCGCGAACGTGCACTCACTTCTTCTCGCATGGCGCCTGGCTGGAGGACAACGAATTGTTGGTGAACTGCGGTCGTTTGGCTGCAATCCGGGCGTCGCTCATTCATGGACGCTTCGATCTCGGAGGTCCGCCGGAGGTGCCGTTGTTGCTCGCCGCGGCATGGCCCGGCGCCGAGCTCACCTTCGTCGGAACGGGGCATCGCGGCGGTGCCGAGATGGCGGCGCGCATGAACGATGCTCTGGCCCGCTTCGCGTGAGACCTCAGGAGGCCGAGGATTCGGTCCTCGGCGGGCTGATGGTGACGGTTCCCTGGGCGAGCCCGACGAGGCGCCCGGCGTGGTGCGCCTCGATGCGCACGACCGCGGTGCGCTTCGTCAGCGACTCCACGGTTGAGGTCGCGCGGAGCATGCCGACGCGGATCGGGGCGAGGAAGTTCAGTTTGAACTCGGTCGTGGCCGACCACATACCTCGCGGAATCAGCGGATAGAGCACGGCCCCGAGCACATGATCCACGACCGCGGCCAACACGCCGCCGTGGGCCGAACCGAACGGGTTAAGCAGGTCCTCGCGCACCTGCATCTCGACACTGAGGGTGCCCGGACCGACATCGACTGTGTGAATGCCGAGGTACTCGGGGATCCCCTGGAGCAGGGCGCCGGCATGCAGCATCTGGTGGGCAAGCTCGGGGTCGTAGGCGTCCAGGCTTTCGGGTGGCAGGGGCATGCTCGACTCCTTGGACGGGGCAGTGATCGTATCGGAAGGGGCCAAGCGCGCAGCAGGGGCGCGAATGGACCAGCGAGGATCGAACAGACAGGCTAAGTGAGAAACCGGCGGCGTCGGCTGCCAGGACGAGGAGGAATACCGTGAAAATCGCGATGAGCCTCGCCTATGCGGGAGGCTTTCGGGAGTCCGTTCGGCGGGTGGTCGAGCTCGAGGGGGCCGGCCTCGACCACGTGTGGGTCGCCGAAGCCTACGGGTTCGACTCTCCGAGCCTCATGGGGTATATCGCCGGTCAAACCGAGCGGGTGGAGATCGGCTCGGCGATTTTGCCGCTCTACTCCCGCACACCAACGTTGGTCGCCATGACCGCGGCGGGGCTCGACGCGCTAAGCGACGGCCGCTTCCATCTCGGGCTCGGGGCATCGGGACCCCAGGTGATCGAGGGGTGGCACGGCGTGCCCTACGCGGCGCCCCTCCAGCGCACCCGCGAGACGATCGATATCTGTCGGAAGGTCTGGGCCCGCGAGGAACCCCTCACCTACGAGGGCAAGACGATCCGCGTTCCGCTCCCCGAGGGGCAGGGCACGCGCCTCGGCAAGGCGCTCAAGATCATTGCCCACCCGATCCGGTCGCGGATCCCGGTCTGGATCGCCTCGCTCGGCGAGAAGAACGTAGAGATGACGGCCGAGGTGGCTGAGGGTTGGATTCCGATCCTGTTCTCACCCGAACATGCAGAGAAGGTATGGGGCGCTCCGCTGGCCGCTGGTCGGGCCAAGCGCGACCCGTCGCTCGGGGGCCTCCAGATCTCCGCGGGCGGGCTCGTCGCCATCGGTGACGGTGATGACGTCTTGGCGGTGCGCGATTTGGCCCGTTCGCAGGTCGCCCTGTATGTGGGTGGCATGGGCGCGAGGGGTCGCAACTTCTATAACGACGTGGTGCGCCGCTACGGCTATGAGAGGGAGGCGGCGGAGATCCAGGACCTGTATCTCTCGGGGAAGAAGAAGGAGGCGGAGGCGGCAATCCCCACCGAGTTGCTCGAGTCGATGTCGCTTTGCGGTCCCGAGAACTACGTAGCCGAGCGGATCGCCGCGTATGCCGACGCCGGGGTCACGCATCTCCAGGTCATGCCGGTTCCCACCGGGGACCAGACTCCTGTCCGGCTCATGGAGAAGATCAGAACCCTCGTCGACGCGACCTGAGCACGCTGCTTGTCGTTCGCCCCCGACGGCGTCGCGTGATTCTGCTCCTCGGAGGGATGCACTTCGGCCGAAGGCGAACTGCCTGCCCAGTCCCTCGCGACCTCAGCGCCTGCGGGAGCCAGCGGCGGTCTTCTTCGGCAGCTTCCTCGCGTAACCAAGACCCACGAGGACCCATCGCTCGAGCTCGCGCTTGGTGCGGACGCCCTCGGCGTCGACACGGATCCAACCCTCCATCGGTCGGTCGCGCATCACAAAGGTCCGCGTGTGCCTGCGTGTGAGCAACTGATCGGTGCGCTCGGGAGGGACCCGGAGGAGCAGTCCGCCTTCCCGACTGACGGCGACCGCCAGGTTTCCATCGATCAAGAAGGCAAGACCGCCGAACATCCTGCGCTCGGTCAACCCGGCCTCGGTTCCGAGCACCTCCCGGAGTCGGTGGGCAAGATCCTGGTCGTAGGCCACGGAGCACTGTGTCACATGGCAGTGACACCGGACGAGGTCGCCACGTCGAGCGGGGTACGCAACCATGGTTGCGCGGTTACGTGCCGCAGTGCTTTCATGGGTGTCTTCACCCGCTTCGAAAACTCGGTCACGGTGGCGCGGCCGAAAAGGAGCAACTTCGATGTTGTCCGTCACCCTGCTCGGCACGGGTAATCCGCTTCCTGACGCCCATAGAGCAGGTGCCGCGACTCTTGTGCACATCGGGGCGAAGCATTTCGTGGTCGACTCGGGGCGCGGCGTCTGCATGCGCCTGGCGGCCGCCGGAACGCTGCCAATCAACCTCGACGGGGTCTTTCTGACCCATCTCCACAGCGACCACATCTGCGATCTCAATGACCTGATCACTACACACTGGATCATGAGCAGAGCGCCTACCCTCCTCTCGATCTTCGGTCCAGTCGGAACCCGAGGGGTCGTGGACGCGGCGATGGCCATGCTCGGCCCGGACATGAGCTACCGGCTCGCTCACCACGCCGACCTGACCTGGGAACCGCAGCTCGAGATTCGCGAGATCGCTCCTGGTGTCGTGTTCAACGACGACGGCGTGCGCGTCCAGGCCGCGATGAGCGACCATCGCCCCGTCGAGCCCACACTCGCCTATCGCTTCGAACATGAGGACACCGCGTGCGTGGTCGCCGGGGACACGCTGCCGTGCCAGGGGCTCGACGAGCTGTGCACCGATGCCGATCTGTACATCCAGACCGTCCTGCGCGAGGATCTGGTGCGACTCGTGCCGATGCAACGGTTTATCGACACGATCGATTACCACTCGACCATCGAACAGGCGGCTAAGACCGCGGCGAGAGCGCGAGTCGGTACGCTCGTCCTCACTCACCAGATACCGACGCCCGCGCCCGGCTCTGAGGAGGAATGGGTGGCAATCGCCAGGCGACACTTCTCCGGCGCGATCGTTTTCGGCGCGGACCTGACAGAGGTCACGGCATCGATCTGATTCGAGGAAATGCCGTCCGTGGCGGGCCGGAGCCGGGTAGGGCACGATGTGCCATGTCCTGGCACCACGAGGACGGGGGGCCACAACGGCTCCAGACCACTCCCGGCACCCTCGGTGCGCGCGGGCGTCGACTGCTCGTCACGACGCGGGCTGCCCCCGTCACGACGATGGTCGTGGGGAATGTCGAACACACGTACCTGCTTCGTCACGGCGCAGGCGAGAGAGCCGTCAGCTTCGTGGAGCGGATCGATCCGGTGACCCTCGAAATGCTCGGCCGATCCCCCGACCTTCCGGGCGGGGCGGTCTGGCCGGGCGGGCTCGGGATAGCCGACGACGACGGCGCGATCCACGTCGTGTTCGGGAATCATTGCCACCGACTCGGACCGGACCTCAGGGTCCAGGCCTCTCAGCAGCTCCCAAGGGACCGCCCCTACAACGGATTCGTGCCACTCCCCGACGGTCACCTCGTCACCAAGGACTTCGGCGGATCCAGGCCGGGCCACCCGGTTCCCGCTGCCGACCGCGAGCCCGCCGAGCTCGTGGTCCTCGAGCCGTTAGGCCTTCGGATCGTCGACCGGCTTGTCTTGCCGGAGCCCTCGATCGCGCGACTTTCGGCCGTGGACACCACCGTGTACGCCGTCGGCGACACCTCACTCCTGCGGGTTCGCTGGGATGGAGGCCGGCTCGAGCTCGACTCGAAGTTCGCACCGAGATACCGCACACTTGAGGGCCAGACCTACGGGTGGGACTGCGTACTGGCCGATGGCACGGCATGGCTGCTTGACGACGGCGAGGGCACCGAGACCTATTCGGGGACGCTGCGCGGCCACGGCGTGTCGCGCTGCCCGCTCCATCTGGTCCGGATCGACCTCGGCTCTGGGGACGTCGAACTCGCAACGGTGGGTAAAGGGCTCGGCGGGCTTGTCGCAAACCCCCCCATCGTCGACGTCGAACGGCGCATCGCGGTCGGCTACGACAGCGGCAACGGTGTCATGACGGCCTTCGACATCGATA
>DAHUZM010000124.1 GCA_027306525.1 Acidimicrobiaceae bacterium | reverse complement strand
CACGAGCGTCTCGCCGACCAGCACCGCCTGGTACCCCGCAGCGGCGAGGGTCGCCGCATCCGTGCCGTCGCGCACCCCCGACTCGGCCACCGCGAGGACGTGGCCCGGCAGGAGGCCGACCAACCGCTCGGCGCGGGCCCGGTCGACCTCGAAGGTGCGCAGGTCGCGTTGGTTGACGCCGATGACCCGAGCGCCCGCCACCATCGCCCGATCGAGCTCGTCCTCGTCGTGCACCTCGACCAACGCGTCGAGCCCGAGGATGGCGGCGAGGCCCAACATCTCGAGCAGCTCGGCGTCGTCCAGTGCCGCCACGATCAAGAGGACCGCGTCGGCGCCCATGAGGCGGGCGTCGCAGACGTCGGCCCGGCTCACCGTGAAGTCCTTGCGCAGGACCGGGAGGGCGCAGGCCGCCCGCGCGGCCGCCAGGTCCTCGGGCGACCCGCCGAAGTGCGGGCCGTCGGTCAGCACCGAGAGGCAGCTCGCGCCGCCCGCCGCGTAGTCGGCCGCGAGCGTCGCGGGATCCAACCCCGGATCGAGGTCGCCCTTGGAGGGTGAGCGTCGCTTGATCTCCGCGATGACGGCCAGCCCGCTGCGGGCCTGGGCTGCCAGGGCGGCCGCGAATCCCCTCGCCGGGGGCGTCCGCAGGGCCCGGGCGACCAGCGCATCGACGTCGCGGTCGTCCGACGCTGCACCCGCCCGGTGGGCGGCCAGGATGTCGGACAGGTACGTGCCGCCCATGACCGACCCAGCGTAGTGGTGGCCTGCGGCGGCACCGGGATCCCCCGGCTCGAACGGACGCCGGGCCCGGCCACAGTCGCGCTCGGGCGCTCGCTCAGTCGGCGAGCCGCTCCGAGAGCCACCGACCGAGCTTGGCCACCGACGCATCCGATTCGGGCACGTTGCCCGCCGCGATCTGGAAGACGTGCTGCATCTGTGGCCACACCTCGACCGTGACATCGCATCGCGCATCGGACGCCCGCTCGGCCAGGCGGATCGAGTCGTCGAGGAGGATCTCGTCGCTCCCCACGTGCACGACGAAGGGCACGAACCCCGAGTAGTCCGCGTACAGCGGCGAGACGAGCGGGTGGGTGATGTTGTCCTTGGTCGTGTAGCCCGCACCGTCGGGCTCCTCGCCCTCGAGGTGCACGATGAGGTCCTTCTCGGCGTTGGCGACGATGGAGGCACCGCTCGCCGCGAGATCGGTCCACGGCGAGAGCAGGACGAGCCCGGCCGGCGCCGGCAGCCCCCGATCGCGCAACGCGAGCGCGGTGGCGAGGGCCAGCCCGCCGCCTGCCGAGTCGCCGCCGATGCCGATGTGCCCGGGGGCATGGCCCTGCTCGAGCAGCCAGAGGAACGCGCCGAGCGCGTCCTCGAGGCCGGCGGGGAACGGGTGCTCGGGTGCCAGCCGATAGCCGACCGAGAGCCCGCGCACGCCGGCGGCCTTCGCCAGGTGCCCCACGAGCTTGCGGTGCGAGGCGATCGACCCGACGCTGTAGCCGCCCCCGTGCAGATAGAGGAGGACCCGCTCGGGGCCGCTCCCTTCGGGGATCGCCCATTCGGCGGGGACGCCGCCGGCGTCCGCGGCCTCGAAGCGCACACCATCGGGCTGCGCGGTCAAGATGCCCCAGCCCTCGCTCGCCGCCCGGCGCTCCTCGAGCGAGGGCGGGGTGCCGCCGCGCGGGACCGCCCGGAGCAGCTCGTGGAAGTTCTTGGCGGCCTCGCTCAGCACCGCGGCGACGCTAGCGCCGGTGCGCTCTCGGTGCGCCCCGGTCAACCCAAGGAGAACGCCGCGATGACCGCGACGTTGTCGATCGCATAGCCCCCGAGATAGCGCTCGTGTTGGGAGATCACCCCCTGGTGATCGAAGATCTTGAAGTTGGTCAGGATCGGCTGGTCGTGGTTGCCGGGGCTCGTGTCCTTGCCGAGCAGCGTCCAGCCGCGCTGGGTCACGTAGTGCTCGCCGTTGGGCGAGTTCCCGCCGTTGTTGAACAGCGCCACCACGAGGTCGGGCGGGTTCGCGATGCCCGCGGAGGTCGAGACCGCGCTGCGCTGGGTGTAGTCGGAGACCTTCGGTCCGCTCGTGGAGGTCCCCGTCGCATCCACCCGCAGGGCCCTGGGCAGGTGCGCGATCTCGGCGACGGTGACCGTCACGGTCGATTGGGTGTGGCGCGGCACCACCGCGACCTCGATGTTCTGGATGCCCCCGGGGTTGTCGGGCAGGTAGTAAATGGACGCCTGGAGGCCGCCCGTGCGATACGGACCCGTCCCGTTGTCGGCGGTCTCGCCGCCGATCGTCGTGACTGCGAGCTTCCACCCCTTGAACACGTAGCGCGGATGCACCATCCCGCTCGTGACCACGCCGTCGTCGACCGACGCGAGGAGGAGGTCACCGGGCCTCGTCGGCTGGTCCAGGCGGACGCTCAGGTGTGCCGGTCCGTTGACCCCCTCGAGGCTTGCCCCGTCGAAGGCCCGCACGATGCGCTGGACGACCACCGGATGCGGCGTCGTCGCTGCCCCAGCGTCGAGGGTGGCGCCCGGAGCCGCCACCACGCCGATGCTCAAAGCGACGAGGGCGAGGCCCATCGTCGGGCGGATGCCCCTCGGGACACGGCCTGTGATGCGGCAATGCGACACTGCGGCGCTGCTTCCTCTCTCACACCGCCCGGAGCTCGGGCGTCGTGACCGGTGCCTCCTGGGCGGCCTCGAGGGCCTGGTCGAGATCCTCGAGGAGGTCGTCGATGTGCTCGATGCCCAAGGACAGGCGGATCATGTCATCGGTGATCCCGACCGCCGCCAGCTCCGCCGGTCCGAGCTGCCGGTGCGTCGTCGATGCCGGGTGGGCGACGAGGGACTTCGCGTCCCCGAGGTTGAGGAGCCGCTTGAAGAGTCGCACCGAGTCGAAGAATCGGATCGAGCGCTCGTAGCCCCCGGCTACGCCGAAGGTGAGGATCGACGGGCAGCGCCCCTGCAGGTAGCGGCGGGCACGCTCGTAGGAGCGATGCGTCGGGAATCCCACGAAGGACACCCACCCGACACGGGGGTCCTGGTCCAAGAACTCCGCGACGGCGCGCGCGTTGTGCATCTGGCGCTCGAAGCGCACGTTGAGCGTCTCGAGACCCTGGAGCGCGAGGAAGGCGCTGAACGGCGACAGGGTCGCCCCGCCGTTTCGCATGCCGACCGTCCGGCACCGCACGATGTAGGCGTTCTCGGGAAAGTCCCTCGCGTAGACGACACCGTGGAACGCCGGCTCGGGCTCGTTCATGATCGAAAAGCGGGCCGGGTGCTCGGCCCACGGGAAGGTGCCCCCGTCGATCACCACGCCGCCGAGGACGGTGCCGTGCCCCCCGACGAACTTGGTGAGCGAGTGGATCACCACGTCTGCCCCGTGGTCGATGGGCTTCACGAGCACTGGCGTCGCGATCGTGTTGTCCACGATGAGCGGCACGCCCCGGCCGTGCGCCGCGGCGCTCAGGGCCTCGAGATCCGCGACCGAGCCGGCCGGGTTGGAGATGCTCTCGCAGAAGACGGCGCGGGTGTCCTCGTCGATCAGCGCCGCGACGGCCTCCGCGGAGTCGTCGGCGGCGAAGCGCACTTCGATCCCCTCTTCGGCCAGTCCGTGGGAGAAGAGCGTCCTCGTCGCACCGTAGAGCTCCGGGGTGCTCACGATGTTCGTTCCGACCGTGGTGAGGTTCCGCACCGACGCGTAGACGGCGGCCGCCCCCGAGCTGACCGTCAGCGCTCCGACGCCGTGTTCGAGCGCTGCCATGCGCCGCTCGAGGACGTCGTTGGTCGGGTTGTTCAGGCGGTTGTAGTGGAAGCCGGGCAACTCGAGGTCGAAGACCTGCCCGGCATACTCGGCGCTCAAGAGCTCGTGCGCCACCGTCTGGTAGATCGGCACCGTCGCAGCGTGGGTGGATTCCCCCTCGAAGCCGCCGTGGATCGCGATCGTCTCGTCGTGCACCGTTGCGCTCCTCTCAGAAGGACCTGAGGCCGTCGGCCCGGCGGGCGACCTCGCGCAGCCAGTTGCCGACCAGACGCTCCATCGGACCCCTCCAGTCTGCGCAGATGTGCTCGGCGCACAGGTGGAACGGGAAGCGTTCCATGATCGCCGGCCCCACCCCGTCGGCCGTGGCGGCGAGCTTGAACAGCTCGAGCAGGCCGACCCCGTCCTGGTCGAGGTAGCCGACCGGCGTGGCCGGGTACGCGGGGGCGGCCTTCTCCAAGAAGCGGCGCACGTCGCGCCGGTACTCACGCAACAAGGTGGCGTCGTCGTATTCGGGGTGGCCCTGCATGAGCAGCGTGATGCCCGCTCGCTCGCGCGTGGCGACACTCCAACCGACCTCTCGAGACCCGACGAGCACTCGATAACCGCGGCGTTCGAGCGTTTGGACGGGCACCTCGTTCAGACGCGAGTGCGGGCACGAGACGTCGAACACGTCCTTCGTGATCGGGTCCCCGGGGCGGACCCACTGGGGAAAGACACCGCTCAGCTTGGCCGCGAGCGGCCGCCGCTCGATGCCGTCGAGCGCGAGCAGCGCGGCATGCGAGGACAGGCACGAAGAGAAGATGGAGACCCCGCGGCGCTCGGCCCAGCGCAAGAGTGAGCTGAGCCGCTGGTAGATCCCCTCTTCTGGGAGGGTGGCACAGCGGGGCTCGGTCCCGGTGACGACGAGGGCGTTGGGCGGGTGACCCTCGAGGGCCGC
>DAHUZM010000113.1 GCA_027306525.1 Acidimicrobiaceae bacterium | reverse complement strand
GCGCAGTACACGCAGTTCGAGCTCGAGCACAAGGGGGACTGGGGTCATTCGACCGTCGAGTTCGCCGTGCAGCTCGCGAGCCGGGCCGGGGCCCGCCACCTCGTGCTCTTCCACCATGACCCGTCCCACGACGACGAGACGCTCGACGACATGCTCGAGGAGGCCGAGAAGCTTGCGGCGCGCGACGGCTTCACGGTCACCTCGGCGCACGAGGGGGCGAGCTTCCGGGTCTGAGCGGCACGGGCCGCTACCCTCGGCGGCGTGCCCTCGGTCCACGCGTCGAACGAGATCGCCGGCGTGCTGATCGTCGAGCTCGATGTGCACGCGGATGATCGGGGCAGTTTCGTCGAGACCTGGCGCCGGGAGTGGTTCCCGGGAGCCGAGGCGATGGTGCAGGCGAGCCGGTCGGACAAGGCAGCCGGCTCGCTCGTGGGCCTCCACTACCACCTCCATCAGGCGGACTTCTGGTATGCCGTTTCGGGTCGTGCCCGGGTCGTGCTCCACGACCTCAGGCGAGCGAGCGGGACCCGCGGGGCGACGATGGTGCTCGAGCTCACGGGCGAGGCCCAGCGTGGCATCTACGTGCCACCGGGGGTGGCCCACGGGTTCGCCGCCCTGAGCGACTTCGTCCTCTGGTACTTCGTCGACGGGTACTACGACCCCCAAGACGAGCTCGGCGTGGCCTGGAACGACCCCGAGCTCGCCATCGACTGGGGCCTCCACGCGCCGATCGTCTCCGCGCGCGACGCGTCGAATCCGCCCCGATCGGCGATCCCCGAGCACCTGCTCCCCGAATAAAAGGGGCCGTTCACCAGCGAGAACCCAGAATTGGTACCGCCGTGGCCAGGTACGGGGTCACGCGTTTCCTGTTGAATGGTGGGATGGTCTTTGTCGGGGTCCTCCTCGTCGTCGCCCTCCTGGCGGGCACGGCCGTGTGGGCGTTCCGCCGGCGCGGGTCCGACGAGCTGCACTCGGTCGCCGGCTACCAGCACCGGCTGGAGCGGCTGGAGGAGGTGCGTCGCCGCCAGGGGGGAGCAGTCCGGATCGTGGGAGGCCCCGGCCAGGGCCTGAGGGACGAGCCGATCCAAGACGACGACGGGAGGATCGAGATCTCGTCATCGTCGTCCTCGGCGCGTCGCCGTGCCTTCGAGGACGCCGGCCCCCCGCCGCCGGGCGGCCCGCGACGGCCTCCGCCGCCCTATCGCCGCGGGCGCTACGACCATTCGATCTCGCGGATGAGCCACCGCCCACGACGCCTTGGGGCGCCGATCGCGGCGGCCTCCGCAGTGATCGTCCTCGTGATCGTCCTAGCCATTCTCGGCGCCCACGCCAATCCGTCGAAGCCGAGCACGGCCGGCCAGACGCACAACGGCACCCACCACCACGGAACGCCGACCACCACGACCACGTCGACGACCGCGCCCCCGAGGTTCGTGGCTGCGTCGGTCAGCGCCCCCGATGCGACCTACAGCCTCCCGTATCCCTCCTACACGCTCAGCATCCAGGGGACCGGATCGGGCGGCAGCTGGGTGCAGATCACCGAGGCGAACGGCACCGTGCCCTACGCGAGCGTCCTCGCGGCGGGCCAGAGCCAACAGTTCACCCTGACGGGGAACAGCCAGGTCGAGCTCGGCCGATCGACCGACGCCACGGTGTCGATCGACAGGACGCCGGTCACGTTCCCCTCCCCGCTCCCCGATCCCCTCGTTCTCGTGTTCAACACGCCCCAGTCGAACACCACCACCACGACCACCACGACCACCACCTCGCCGGCCGGATAGGGCCGTTTGGATTTCCCGGCCCCCTGCGCTGCCAGGACGCGGCATCGGGCCTGGTCGTTCGGGCGTTCCGGCGCTGACGCCGAGTTGTTACTATCGAGATAGGGGAAATCCCCTGGTCGGCCACCCCCGGGCGGCCCGGCGACCCCAGGCAGGTGCGGAGTCCGAATGGCACTGACGGATCTCGATCTCGGCCGTTACCAGCTCGGCTGGAGCGACGAAGAGGACTACGTCTTCAAACCCAAGAAGGGGCTGAACCAAGAGATCGTCCGCGAGATGTCGGCGATCAAGGGCGAGCCCGACTGGATGCGGGACTTCCGGCTGAAGGCGCTCGGCCGCTTCGAGCGCAAGCCGCTCTTCCCGCTCTTCCGCGGCATGGGCGAGCGGATCGAGCATGACCTCGCCGATCTCGACTTCTCGAACATCTACTACTACGTGAAGCCGACCGAGTCCCAGGTGAAGGACTGGGACGACCTGCCCGACTCGATCAAGCGGACCTATGAGAAGCTCGGCATCCCCGAGGCGGAGCGCAAGTACCTGGCCGGGGTCACCGCACAGTACGAGAGCGAGGTCGTCTTCCACCGCAACCGGGAGGACCTCGAGGCCCAGGGCGTCTTGTTCAGCGACATGGACAGCGCCGTGCGCGAACACCCCGACATCGTGCGCAAGTACTTCGGGACGGTCATCCCGCCGAACGACAACAAGTTCGCCGCGCTGAACTCGGCGGTGTGGTCCGGTGGGTCGTTCATCTACGTGCCGCCGGGCGTGAAGGTGGACATGCCGCTGCAGGCCTACTTCCGGATCAACGCGGAGAACATGGGCCAGTTCGAGCGGACCCTGATCATCGCCGACGAGGGTGCCCAGGTGCACTACATCGAGGGCTGTTCGGCGCCGGTGTACTCCACCGACTCGCTGCACTCCGCCGTCGTCGAGCTGATCGCGCTGCCCGGCAGCCGGATCACCTACACGACCATCCAGAACTGGTCCAACAACGTCTACAACCTCGTGACCAAGCGGGCCCGGGCGGAGGCCGAGGCTCGGGTCGAGTGGATCGACGGCAACATCGGGTCTCGCCTGACGATGAAGTACCCCTCGGTGGACCTCATGGGGCCGAAGGCCTCCGGGGAGGTGCTGTCGGTTGCCTACGCGGGACCGGGCCAGCACCAGGACGCCGGGGCCAAGATGATCCACGCCGCGCCCGAGACGACGTCGACGATCGTGTCCAAGTCGATCTCCAAGGACGGCGGCGCGACGACCTATCGCGGCACGGTCCACGTCGACAAGGGCGCGACCGGCGCGAAGTCCTTCGTCCGTTGCGATGCCCTGCTGCTCGACGAGGAGTCGGTCTCCGAGACCAAGCCCTACATGGAGATCGGCGAGCGGGACGCCTCGATCGGCCACGAGGCGACCGTGGCCAAGATCGGCGACGATCAGCTCTTCTACCTGATGAGCAGGGGCCTGTCCGAGTCCCAGGCGATGGGCATGATCGTGAACGGCTTCATCGAGCCGATCACCCGGACGCTCCCCATGGAGTACGCCGTGGAGTGGAGCCGGCTCATCGAGCTGCAGATGGAGGGCTCGGTCGGCTGAGCCGCTGTCACCGCGAGTCGGATCGGGTGGCACGATGGTGCCGTGCCGATGCGCGAGGAGTGCAAGCACTTCCAGAGCAGGACGTACGCGTCGGGCGAGGTCGCCCGGTTCTGCGTGTTGGATCTGGCCCCCGAGGCCCCCTGGCGGTGCCCGGACGACTGCCCGCGCTACGAGCGGCGGCTGGCCGATGCCGGCTGGGATCACGGCAGCCTGATCGAGTCGCCGGTCGAGGACGAGCCCGAGGTGCCGGCCGAGGCGATGTCCGACGTGCTGCGGCGCGCCGAGACGATCGTGGGCGACATCTCCGAGGAGGCCGTGGCCGAGGCTCGTGCCCGCGACGAGCGGGCCATCCGTCGGCGCTGGTTCCGTCGCCGGGGCTGACCCGGAGCGGGGCCGGCCGTCGTCCCAGGGTGCAGCCATGAGCCTCCCCACCTTTCGGCGCGAGGACTCCGCTGCGCTCGGCGGTCCAGCCTGGATGGCGGCCCGGCGTTCCGCGGCGCTCGATCGCTTGGCCGCGCTCGCAGCTCCGACGGCCGATGGTGCCGAGGTGTGGCGGTATTCACCGATCGACCGGCTCGACCTCGGCGCCTATCGCCCGGCGGACGCCGGAGCAGACGGAGAGGTCGAAGAGGCGGCGCTGGCGCTCGGGGCGGAGTTCGGGGGAGGTCCGGTCGCGGTGGTCCGCAACGGGGTGGTGCGCTCGATCGACCGCGCCGCTCTGCCCGACGCGGTCACGCTCGCCTCGGCGTCGTCGCTCCCCTCGAGTCCGGCGGCACTCGGTTCGCTCAGCGGCCAGGACTTCTTCGTCGCGCTGAACGACGCCTTCGGGCCCGACGCCGTGGTCCTCGGGGTGCCCGACGGGCTCGTCGTCGAGGAGCCGATCGTGGTGGTCCACTGGTGCGATGCGGGCGCGCCCGACGGGCCGGCACCGGCCAGCTTCCCGAGGACGCTCATCGGGCTCGGCGAGGATGCCGAGGCGCGCGTCGTCGAGGTCGTGGCGGGACCCGGGGCGGGCGAAGCGCTCGTCGTCCCGGTCGGCGAGCTCGCCGTCGGTGACCGTGCTCGCCTGTCCTACGTGCTCGTGCAGGATCTCGGGTTCGGTGCCTGGTCCCTCGCCCGGCTCGCGGCGAGCATCGGGCGCGACGCGACGCTGCGCAGCTTCACGGCCGGGCTGGGCGCCGCCTACGACCGTTGTCGCGTGGATGTGGCGGCCCGGGGAGAGGGCAGCTCGACACAGGTGACGAGCGTCTACCTCGGCTCGGGCGACCAGATCCACGACGTGCGGACCCTCCAAGACCACATCGCCCCCAAGACGGTGAGCGACCTGCTCTGCAAGGGCGCGGTGGCAGAGCGCTCGCGTTCGATCTACAGCGGGCTCATCCGTATCCGCAACGGCGCGACGCGCTCCGACGCGATGCAGACCAACCACAACCTCGTGCTGGACGCGACGGCCCACGCCGACTCGGTGCCGAACCTCGACATCGAGGAGAACGACGTGCGTTGCAGCCACGCCTCGAGCGTCGGCCCGGTCGGGGAGGACCAGCGCTACTACCTCGAATCGCGCGGGCTCTCCCCGGAGCGGGCGGAGCGGCTGATCGTGCTCGGGTTCTTCGACGACGTCGTGGGCCGGGCACCGATCGCGAGCGCCACGGGGCCCCTCCGTCGGCGCATCGGCCAGCGGCTCGAGGCGCTCCTTGGTCGTGAGGGTGCCCGATGAACGAGCGCACCGTCGTGTGCAGGCGCGACGATCTGGCCTCCGGCGAGGCGCGGCGGGTCGAAGCCGGCGGCACGTCGATCGCGCTCGTGCGGATCGGCGATGACTTCTACGCCTTGAGCGACCGGTGCAGCCACGAGGACTACTCCCTCTCCGAGGGGGAGGTGTGGGCCGAGGAGCGCGAGCTCGAGTGCCCCCGTCACGGCAGCACCTTCGATCTCACGACGGGGGAGCCCTGCTCGTTGCCTGCGACCAAGCCGGTCCCGGTCTACGAGGTCGTCGTGGAGGGAGACGACGTGATCGTGGTGACCCGGTGACGGCGAAGCGGAGCGACACCCTGCGCGTCACCGGCCTGCAAGCCGAGGCCGGCGGCGTGGAGATCCTCCACGGCGTGGACCTCGAGGTCGCGTCGGGTGAGGTGCACGTCGTCATGGGCCCCAACGGTTCGGGGAAGAGCACGCTCGCCCACGCGCTGATGGGTCGTCCCGGGACGACGGTGACCGGGGGCTCCATCTCGATCGGCGGTCTGGACCTGACCGCCCTCCCGAGCTGGCAGCGGGCGCGCGCCGGGCTGTTCCTCGCGCTCCAACAACCGATCGAGGTCCCCGGCGTTCGGGTGCACGACGTCCTCCTCGAGGCGCTCGAGGCGCTCGAGTC
>DAHUZM010000111.1 GCA_027306525.1 Acidimicrobiaceae bacterium | reverse complement strand
CTCGCGCAGGTGCTCGATGGTCGAGACGATGAGGAAGTCGATGAGCCCGTTGGGGTGGTCGCCACGGTCCCGTCGCATGAGGTCGAGGGAGTATCCGTGGATCGAGGGAGCCGGGACGAACTGGCAGAAGGCGACCGGGGTGCCCTCGCTCGAATGGGCCACCGCCAAGAGCAACCCCTTGTCCTCGGGGTCGAAGACCCGGCCGAGGGTCATGGAGAACCCCCGCTCCCGTTCGCCCCGGCGGCTCTCCTCGTGCAGGACGCGCAGCGCCTCGGCGAGCTCGGGCTCGAGATCCCGAGGGTCGTGGAACGACACGTGATAGCCGTAGCGCACGATGCGATTGACCGCCTGGCGAAGCCCCTTCTTGTGACCCCCGCCGAGATCGAAGTCGGCGAGACTCACGATCGCCTCGTCACCGATGTACAGCGAGCGCATGCCGGCGCGCCGATACGTGCAAAGTGCCGATTCATCGGCGCCCAGCACCGCGACGATCCAGCCCCGGCTGTCGGCGAAGCGGCAGAAGGCGGCCCATGCCTCGTCGCGTTCATGTGCCGGCCCGATGGGATCGGGCGAGACCAGGCAGACGCCCCCGTGCACGGCGTAGGTGATCAGCGTCTCGCCGGCGAAGTAGTGCCGCTTGTCGTGGCGCAACGCGAAGTAGTCGAGGGTTCCCCCGCCGTGGGCGTCGAGCACGCGGCGCGCCTGGGCGATGGAGGCTTCGTGGTTGCGCTGGTGTCGGTCGATGAGCGGCCGGGAGATCACGAGCACCGCGAAGGCCCCGAGCGCGAGGCCCACGCCGAGGAGGGTCGGCGAGAGGAAGCGATTGACGTTCGACGGGAACGTCACGGTTTGTACGCCGATGATTCGCTCGGCCACGCCGAGGAGCGCCTGGTGCAAGGGGAGGCTGTTGCCGTCGCGGTCGAGCGCGAGGAAGGCCTCGACGGCCGCCGTGCTGAGGGCGACCGTGGCGACGACGCCCCCGGTCAAGAGCAGCGCGACCGACCGCCTGGCCGAGCGGTCGGTCGAGGCCGCGAAGTCGTCGCGCAGCACGAGGAGAAACCCGACCAGGACCACGCTCAGCGCGCTCTGCACCCCGTCCACCCCGCGTGCGAGGTGCAGCACGGCCGCGACGAGGAGCACGACGCACGACAGCGCCCAGGCCTGACGCTGGCCCCGCCGCAGGCCCCGCGTGAGCGCAAGCAGCACCAGGCCGCAGAGCGCGAGGAGGGCGGCGGCCCCCTGCGCGACCACGAGCGGTGCGAAGCGGAGCAGGAAGGTGAGGCTGTGGTGCGAGGGCGGCAGGACTGAGGTCACGAGGTCGAAGACCGCGATCACGCCCAGCCCGAGCGAGCAGGCCCTCCGGACCCGCTGGCGTCGGGCGACCGGCCGGAGCGGGTCCTCGACCGGCACGCCGATCGAGGGGCGCGATGTCGGCGCGCTCACCCGCGCACGCCCAAATGTCGGCCGGGGGAGGGGGCCACCGATGGCTCGGCTTGGGCCATGGGGCCTTCAGCTTACCGGCCGCCGGCGGCGCGCGAGCGGTGGTTCGGTGCCCTCACCGGGGGTGGGCGGGGACCTCTCTCGGCGCTCATTAAAGTGAACCGAACGCAGGCCGTCCGGCCTCCCACCCGGGGGTGACGTGGAGAGGGACCTCACAGCCATCGAGATCAGCGGCACCGCGCAGCTGCGCGCGTGGGAGGACGACGTGCTTCCGCCGGTCGAGAGCCTCGGGCAGGGGCTGTGGTCGGTTCCCGTCCCCATGCCGCAGAGCTCGTTGCGCTACGTGCTCGTCTACCTGCTCGAGCTCGACGACGGCGTCACGCTCATCGACGCCGGTTGGGACACCGAAGAGGCCTGGGCGGCGCTCAACGCAGGCCTCGCCAAGGCGGGGTACGCGATCTCCGACGTGCGCTCGGTGCTCGTGACCCACATCCATCCGGACCACTACGGGTTGGCGGGTCGGGTCCGCGAGGCGTCGGGAGCGTGGATCGCCCTGCACCCGGCGGACGCCGAGATCCTGCCGCAGCGCTACATGCAGATGGACGATCTTCTCACCCGGATGCGGGAGCACCTCCTCGAGTGCGGGGTGCCGACCGACGCCATGGACACGATGCGGGGGGCATCGATGCCGGTGCGGCCCTTCGTGCAGGCGGTCCTCCCCGACGTCCTCTTGGAGGACGGCGACCGACCGGAGGTCCCGGGCTGGGACCTGACGGCCATCTGGACGCCCGGGCACTCGCCGGGCCACCTGTGCTTCTACGACGAGCGCCGCCGGGTGCTCATGTCGGGCGACCACATCTTGCCGAGGATCACCCCGAACATCTCTTTCCACCCCCAGCAGACCTCGAACCCGCTCTCGGACTTCCTCGACGCGCTGGAGAAGGTCGCTGGCCTCGAGGTCGACGAGGTCCTCCCGGCCCACGAGTACCGCTTCAGGAATCTGGCCCAGCGCATCGTGCAGCTGCGCGGCCACCACGAGGCGCGCCTCGATGAGATCCGCAAGGCCCTGCGCGAGCGCCCTGGGTCGACGGCGTGGGAGATCGCCATCGAAATGACCTGGAGCAGGCCCTGGTCCGAGATCCAGTTCTGGATGCAGCGCGCCGCGCTCGGCGAGACCCTTGCGCACCTCATCGTGCTCGAGTCGCGGGGGGACGTGCGCCGGACGAGCGGCGTCCCCCAGCTGTGGGAGCTGACCGGTCGCTGAGCGGGCGGCCCTCAGGCCGTGACGTAGGCGATGGCGAACCCGTCGTAGCCCTTGGAGCCGACGGTCTGCACCGCGGTGATCTCGACCCGCCGCTCGCTCCTCGCGTGGTCGACGAACTCACGCATCCCGCGTACCTGGGCGTCATTGGTTTCCTCGTCGATCAGGCTGCCGTTCCGCACCACGTTGTCGACGAAGATGACGGTCCCTGGGTGCGACAGCTGGAGCGACAGCGTGAAGTAGGGGAGGGTGTTCTCCTTGTCCGCGTCGATGAAGACGAAGTCGAACGGTCCGGCTCCCTCGTCGAGCAACTGGTGCATCGATTCGAGCGCGTTGCCCCGGCGAATCTCGACCTTGTCGGCGACCCCGGCACGTTCGAGGTTCGCCTGCGCCACGTCGGCGTGCTTGGCGACCGCCTCGAGGGTGATGAGTCGACCCCCTTTTGGCAGCGCCCTTGCCATCCAGATCGTGCTGTAAGCGCCGAGGGTCCCGATCTCGAGGACCGAGCGCGCCCCGCTGGCCCGAACGAGAACGTCGAGGAGCTTGCCCTGGTTCGGGGCCACGGCGATCGCTGGCAAGCTGGCTTCGGCGCTCGATTGGAGGGCCGCGTCGAGCTCGGGGGAGGGAGCGAGCAGGCGCCCGCAGAGGTATGAATCGACGTCGGACCAGGTCGTGTGGGACATGGACCCACCCTATCGGGGGGGCCGGAGCGGGCGAGGGGCCGGGCCTATGAGCTGAGACGGGCGCCCGTCGCGCTCTCACGTAGATGTGCGAGCGCGGCCTCGACGAACTCGTCCCGTTCCATGTGCAGCGACGCCGCTGCGCGGGCGATGAGGCCGTGGAGGTACATGCACAGGTTGGCCACGGCCTGCTGGGTGTCCGGGATCACGAGGGGCGTGGGCTCGCTGTGCGCGTCCAGCGCTGCCACCTCCAAGATCGCACGCCGCAGCGCGAGAAGCGCCCGAGGCACCGAAGCGAGGTCGGCACCAGAGCGACGGAGCCACACGCTCACCTCAAGCTCGAGGTGCAGTTGGTTGCCCCGCAGGTCGTCGTCGTTCAATTTCGCCAGCCCCGCTGCGGCCAGCACGACCAACTTCATCGGGTTGGGCACAATAGCCATGCGGCCAGTGTGGCGAATGGGTGTAACAGGATGGTGGACCCCACCTGTGGGGTGGGTAAGACTACGCCGATGGCACGAGCGATTTGGTCGGGATCTCTCAGCTTTGGGCTGGTCAATGTCCCGGTAGGCCTGTTTTCGGCCACCCAGGACAGGACCATCCACTTCAACCAGTTCGAGTCGGGCACCTCGGACCGGATCCGCTACAAGAAGGTGAACGAGCGGACGGGGCGCGAGGTGGACCAGTCCAAGATCGTGAAGGGCTTCAACCTCGGAGACGGCGAGTACGTGATGCTGAGCGACGACGAGCTCGCGGCGGCAGACCCGGAGCGCTCGCGCAACATCTCGATCGTCGACTTCGTCGACGCCTCGGAGATCGATCCGCTCTTCTACCGGGCCGGCTATTACCTCGCACCACAGGGCGAGGGCGCCCGCCGCGCTTACGCGCTCTTGCGCCGGGCCATGCAAGAAGAGCAGAAGATCGCCATCGCCTCGCTCGTGATGCGCAACAAGGAGTACCTGGTCGCCGTCCGGCCTGGAGAGACCGACGACGTGCTCATCATGCAGACGATGTACTTCGCAGACGAGGTGCGCTCGCCCGCCGAGGAGTTGCCGAACCTCCCCCGCGAGGAGGAGTTCAACGAGCGCGAGGTCGCAATTGCGCGCCAGCTGATCGACGCCATGAGCTCGGGGTGGGACGCCGAGCGATATCACGACACCCATCGCGAACGGGTAGAGGAGCTCGTCGCGAGCAAGCACGAGGGCCGTGAGATCGTGCTCGAGGCGCCAGCGCCTCAACCGAAGGTCGTCGACCTCATGGCAGCGCTCGAGGCGAGCGTGCAGGCCGCGAGCGGCGCCGGGTCCCAGACGCCGGCCAAGGCTTCGAAGAAGCGGGCAGCCGCGCGCTCGACGGCCAAGCGGGCGACCGCGAAGACGAGCGAGACCCAGCGACGCACCCGCAAGAAAGCCTCCTAGCGAGCCTCCGAGCCCGCTGGCGGGACCCGGTCGGTCCCGCGCCTGAGATGATCCACGAAGTTGCCCTCGCTCCGGAGCCGGCGCGAGACCAAGGAGGCGTATGCCGACACCCCCGAAGGACCCCAAGGCGAAGGTGGCCTCGCCCGCCCAGCTGGCACTCCTGCGGGAGGATGCGACACGCACGCTGCGAGAGATGGAGGAGGCCATCGTGCGCACTCGCAACCAGATGAAGATGATGGAGACGCTGATGCGCCGGATTCGCCGCATGGTCGAATCGGGCAAGAACGCGACGGAGGTCGCCAACCTTGCGAACGCGGCGAAGGGACGCGCCGCGACCTCCGACATCATCCGCGAGGTTCAAGCAGCGCGCCATCGGGCCCAGCAGGCCCAGTTCAAGCTGGCCGCCGCCGAGGGCAGCACGATGGCGGAGATCGCGCGGGCCTGGGGCGTGTCTCGCCAGCTCGTCTCCCGGATGGTGAAGGAGCCTTCGCCACGACGCAAGAAAGCGTAGGCCGAGCATCGGTCCGTCCGGCCGAGCCGCGCGACCTCGCGCTGCTCGGAGACATCGAGCGACGCTCCGGAGCGCTGTTCGAGGGGATCGGCATGCACCTTGGCGCCTCGATCTCGGTTGCCGACCGAGGCGAACTGCCGCTCGCGGCGTTTGTGGCGGGTGATCCGCCGGTCGGGTTCGCGTGGCTCACCCTCGTGTGCGGCCACGCCCACCTTGAGCAGATCTCGGTCGTGCCGGGTCACGGCGGGCGGGGCCTCGGCCGAGCGCTCCTCGAGGGCGCCATCGGCTGGGCGACCGAGGCGGGATATCCGTGCATCACGCTGTGCACCTTCCGAGATGTGGCGTGGAACGGCCCGTTCTATCGCTCGGCCGGCTTCGTCGAGGTCGAAGAGGAAGAGTGCTGTGAGGAGCTGCGTGAGATCCGCGGGGGCGAGCGGTCCAATGGGCTCGACGAACTCGGCGTGCGGGTCGTCATGATCCGTCCGCTGTGAGGTCTTCGCCTCCGATCGCATGCGTCGCGCCCGTGCCCAATCGTCCCGACGAGAGCCACCTGGCAAGGGCCGCCGCGAGCGATCGCCTCAGGCGCCGCCCGGCCCGCAAAGGCGCAGTTCAGAGGCGGGTGCTCCTCGCGCTCGTCGCGAGCGGCTGCCACCTGAAGCAGGTGGTCAGATGATCGTTGATGAGGCCGGCCGC
>DAHUZM010000107.1 GCA_027306525.1 Acidimicrobiaceae bacterium | reverse complement strand
TCGACCGCCTGGTCGAGGAGGCGTGTGCGACCGAGGGCGTCTACGGCGCCCGGCTCACCGGGGCGGGGTTCGGCGGATGCCTGATCGTGCTCTGCCGGCCCGGCACCGCGCTCGACTTGGGCGTCCGACGCTGGAGCGTCGCACCCTCGCCCGGCGCGTGGGTCCGCGAGGGGCCGGGCGCCTGACACACGGGCGCCCGGCGCGGTCCGGCGCCGTGGGAGTCTGGACGAGACACCATGGACGACCCGGCGCACCCAGCGGTCCCGAGCGGGCTCGGCCTGCTCTTCAACTCCGTCGCAACCGACTACGACGCGGTCCGGCCCGGCTACCCCGACGAACTCTTCGACGAGCTCGCTGCGATCGCCGGCCTCGGAGCGTCGAGCCGGGTACTCGAGATCGGTCCGGGCACCGGGATCGCGACCCGATCGCTGCTCGCCCGGGGCTGGCGGGTCCGCGCCATCGAGCCCGGTGCGGACCTGGCCGAGGTCGCGAGGGCGCGCTCGGCCGGGGCGTCGCTCGTCGTCGAGCACGCGACCTTCGAGGGCTGGCACCCGGACGCCCGACGTTTCGATCTCGTCTTCTCGGCCACCGCCTTCCACTGGGTCGAGCCCGACGTGCGCTGGGTCAAGGCCGCGGCGGTGCTCGAGGAGGGCGGCCACCTGGCGCTCATGACCAACCGGACGGTTGCCGGCGGCAGCTTCCACGAACTCGACGCGGCATCGGTCGACCTGCACCGCCGCCACGCCCCGGGCATGACCGACGAGGGCACGTCCCCGGCCGCCGAAGAGCTGATCGCAGCGATGGAGCGGAAGTCCGGGGACATCGGCCTGCTGTGGTCGGTGGCCGAACCCAAGGGCGGGGCGCTCCGAGCCGGCCGCCTCTTCGAGCCCCCGTTGCTGCGCAGCAGGCTCTGGGAGCACGAGTACGGGGCGAAGGACGCTGTGCGCCTCCTCTCGACCTATTCCGCCTATCTGGCGCTCTCCGGGGCCGACCGGGAACGAGTCCTCGCAGGCATCGAGGCGTTGATCGACGAGCGCTTCGGCGGGTCCGTCGTGCGCCGGTTCCTCTCGATCCTGGCCGTCGCCCGGCGCGTCGATCAGCCGGGCGCGACGTAGACGACCTGCACGATCTCCTGACCCGAGGGCGTGGTCACGGCGAGCGGCTCGACCCGGCGCCAGCCGCAGCGCTCGTAGAAGGCGACGGCCCCGGAACCCTCGTCGACCCCGAGCACCGGAACGAGGCCGAGATGGCGGGCCCGGCCGACCGCCGCCTCGAGGAGCAGCACGCCGACCCCGAGGCGCCGGGCCACCGGCGCCACCAACAGGCGCGTGACCACGCAGAGCGCGTCGAGCGGGAGGGCGAGGAACCGGCCCGCCGACTCCATGATCGCCCGGGGCTCTGCCGACGGGCGCAGTGCGATGTGCCCGACGAGCTCGCCCTCCGAGGTGGCGACCCAGCTCCCGAGCGCGTCGGGCAGCGTGAGGAAGCCGGGCAGGTCGTCGGCCCCGTAGATCGGGTAGCCGTCGGCTGCGTGCACCAGGGCGGCGATCCTGACGCAGTCGTCGAGGTCGGCATCGGTGCGCGCCCGGAGGGTGACCCCCGAGCCGCTCCGGGTCGGGCCGCCCCTCAGCTGGACCCGGCCGCGGCCCGCACCGAGGTCGCCGCGAGCCGCTCGAGGGCCGCCGCAGCGGCACCCGAGTCCACCGAGAGCGCTGCGATCTCGATGCCCTGGGACACGTCGCGGGCTCGTCCGCAGACGACCAGTGCCGCCGCCGCGTTGAGCACGCCGATGTCCCGGTGCGGCCCGGTCTCGCCGTCGAGCACCCGGCGGATCGCGAGCGCGTTGAACGCGGCGTCCCCACCGGAGAGCTCGGTCATGGTCGCCCGTTTGAACCCGAGGTCGAGCGCGTCGAGCCGCCACGTCGAGAGCTCGTAGTCCCGACCGTCCCCCATCAGCTCGACCACGGTCGAGGGCGAGGTGACGCTGAGCTCGTCGAGCCCGTCGTCGGCGCAGAGCACCATCGCGTGCAACGACCCGTTGGCCCCGAGGACCCCCGCCATCTTCTCGGCCATCGCAGGATCGCTGACCCCCACCAGCTGGTGGCGGACCCGGGCCGGGTTGGCGAGCGGCCCGAGGAAGTTGAACACGGTGGGCACCCCGAGCTGGCGGCGCACCGGTGCGACGCGCCGGTACGCCGGGTGAAAGCGCGGCGCGAAGCAGAACCCCATGCCCGCCTCGGCCACGCACGCCGCCACTCCCTCGGGGCCGAGGTCGACGACCACCCCGAGGGCCTCGAGCACGTCGGCCGTGCCGACCGAGGAGGAGGCGGCCCGGTTCCCGTGTTTGCAGACGCGCTGCCCCGCTCCCGCTGCGATGAGCGCGGCCAGGGTCGACACGTTGATGCTGCCGAGGCGGTCCCCGCCGGTGCCCACGACGTCGAGAAGCTCGCCCTCGATGTGCACCGGCTCGGCCCGGGCGAGCATCGCCCGCACGAAGCCGTGCATCTCCTCGACCGTCTCGCCCTTGGCCCGCAGGGCGATGGCGAGTGCGGCGATCTGGGCGTCAGTCGCCTCGCCGTCGAGGACCTTGCCGAAGGCGCACTCGGCCTCGGCCGTGTCGAGCGTCCCCCCCGACACCACCCGGGCCAGGATCCCGGGCCAGCCCCCGAGCCCGGCGAAGGTCGCCACTCAGTCCCACCACAGGTCGCCGTCGAGGACCCCCCTGGCGATGAGCCCCAACTGGACCTGGGAGGTCCCCTCCACGATCGTCAGCTGCTTGGCGTCGCGGTACCACTGCTCGGCCGGGTGGTCCTCCATGTAGCCCGCAGCGCCGAGCAGCTGGACGCAGAGCCCCGAGGCCCGCACCGCGAGCTCGGTCGCGTGGAACTTGGCCATCGACAAGAAGGGCACGTGCTCCTTGGTGAACTTGCCCTGATCGGCGAGGGAGGCGGCCCGGTAGGTGAGCAGGCGGGCCGCCTCGATGTCGACCGCGCACTTGGCGATCTCCCACTGGATGCCCTGGAAGTCCGCGATGGTCCTGGAGAAGGCCTGGCGCTGCTTCACGTACTCGGTGGCGTACATGAGCGCCCCCTCGGCGAGCCCGATGCCCCGCGCGGCCACGATCGGCCGCATGGAGTTCAGCCCGAGCATGGCCAGGCGGAACCCCCCGACCTCGCCGATCACGTTCTCGGGCGGCACCCTCACCCCGTCGAGCAGGAGCTCGCCCGTGTCCACGCCGCGCACGCCCATCTTGTGGTCGCGCCGGCCCACCGAGACCCCGTCCCAGGCGCGCTCGACGATGAACGCGGTGATCGAGTCGTGGGCCCGGCTCGTCGGCTCGGCGGTCTTGGCGAACACCGTGTACCAGTCGGCCTCGGCAACCCCCGACATCCAGCACTTGGCGCCGGTGAGCACCCAGCCGCCGTCGCGCTCGGGGTCGGGCACGGCCCGGGTGCGCATCCCCATGACGTCGCTCCCGGCCTGGGGCTCGGACAGCCCGAAGGCGGCCCGCATCGACCCGTCGGCGATCGGGGGCAGGTACTTGGCCTTCTGGGTCTCGGAGCCGGCGATCATGACCGGGCCGGTCGGCAGCCGGGTGAGCAGCAGCATGAGGGCGGCCGTGTTCGAGTACTTGGCCACCTCCTCGATGGCGAGCGTGAGCCCGAGGATGCCCGCGCCCGACCCCCCGAGCTCCTCGGGGATGCACAGCCCGAGCAGCCCGGCGTCCCTGAAGGCCTCGAAGAGGTCCTGGGGATACTGGCCGGACTTGTCGATCTCGCGCGCCCGGGGCTTGACCTTCTCGCGGGCGAGGCGACGGACGCTGTCGCGGAGTGCCGCGAGCTCGGGGGGCAGCTCGAAATCCACGGGCGAACCCTAACGTCCGCGCGCCGAGCCGCCCAGATGGGGCTCCACGCCCGAGGGGCGGCTCAGGCCGACTTGCGGCGCTGGCGCACGATGCGACGGCGCTCGCGCTCGGTGGTGCCTCCCCACACTCCCTCGCGCTCGCGCGAGGCCAGGGCATGCTCCAGGCATGCCTGCCGGACCGGGCACAGGGCGCAGATCGCCTTGGCCTCGGCCGCGTCGGCCTCGTCGTCTGTACCGGGGTAGAAGATCTCGGCGTCGAGACCCCGGCAGGCGGCATGCTTGCGCCACGTGGTGGCACTCATCGGAAAAGTCCTTGTCAGAAGGCGGATACGGGACTGGCTCCGCCGATCGGCCCGCCACCCGAGGGGGGGTCGGGCAATCGGCCGAACGGGAATTATGGCCCAGGGCCGATGCCACTGTAAAGGTCAGGGTGGGGCGGCCGCCCCGAGAATGCCCTGGTCGGGCACCGCTCAGGTTCAGCCGAGGGGCCCGAGCGCGGGCCCGCCGGCGAGGTCGGCGACGAGCTCGGCCCGTGTCGCTCCCTCGAGCGCAGAGCGGGCCTCGTAGTGCGGGTGCCGCGCGACGAGGAAGGCGGGCCCGGTTTCGAGCGAGCGCACCTGGCCCGGGCCGAGCGCGAAGCGCACGTAGTGGACCGCCGGGGTGATCTCCTCGCGGGTCAGCGCCTCGGCGTGGGTCGCCTCGGGCTCGCTCTCCACCACCTCGCCGGACGCGAGCTCGATCCCGATCGCCCGCTCGATGCCGACCAGCCGGGGCAGCCACTCGCGCAGCTCGGCCTCCGAGGTGAGCTCGATGAACATCGTCGCCGAAAGCTCGCCCCGAGCGGGCAGGAGGCGGTTGTAGACCTCGAGCTCGCCCAGGATCCCCTCGTCGGTCACGATCCGCTCGGCGCGGGCCATCTCTTGAACCTGGAAGCGAACGGTCTCGGCATTCTCGAAGACGAGCGAGACGATGGGGCCGAGCGCGACGCGCCGGCGGCGCTTCAGCTCGATGATCGTGCGCCGGTAGTCGTCGCGCACCCGCTCATAGGCGCGTAGATCCGCGATGTCGGCGAGCTCGAGCGGGCGCCCGGGGTCGCCCACGGGGGTCACGAGAGCGACTCGAGCCCCTTGGCGAAGCGGCCGGCGTGCGACTTCTCGGCCCGGGCGAGCGTCTCGAGCCACTCGGCGATCTCCTCGAAGCCCTCGTCGCGGGCCGTCTTGGCGAAACCCGGGTACATCTCGGTGTACTCGTAGGTCTCGCCCTCGATTGCCGACTGCAGGTTGTCCGAGGTGCTGCCGACCGCGTGCCCGGTCACCGGGTCGCCCACCACGCGCAGGAAGTCGAAGTGCCCGAACGCGTGCCCGGTCTCACCCTCGGCCACGGAGCGGAACAGCGCCGCGACGTCGGGGTAGCCCTCGACGTCGGCCTTCTGCGCGAAGTACAGGTAGCGGCGGTTCGCCTGGCTCTCCCCTGCGAATGCCGTCTTCAGGTTGTCCTCGGTCTTCGAACCCTTGAGCTCGGCCATGTTGGTGTCCCGTCTCTCTTTTGTCCTGTGTATCTCTGCTTGAAGCTTCCCTGCGAACTCCGGGGGAGCCCTCGCCGCGACCGCCTCGTGCCCTACGCGCTGCGGCGCCCGGCCGGCGCCGGGGACCCGAGGCCCCTGCACTCCTCGCACAGGCCCCGAAAGACGACCTCGGCGCTCGAGACGTCGTAGCCCTGGGTGGCCGAGCGTGGCACGTCGAGGCCCTCGAAGTCGACGTGCAGGTCTCGCACCTTGCCGCAACGGCGGCAGACGAGGTGGTGGTGGGCGTCCTCGACGTTGGGGTCGAAGCGCACCGCGCCCGTGCCGAGGTCGAGCGTCAGCAGCTCGCCCAGCTCGGCCAGCTCATAGAGGGTCTGGTACACGGTCTTGAGCGAGATGGTCTCCATCTCGGAGCGGACCGCCTCGAAGACCGACTCGGCCGAGGGGTGGGTGACGTTGCCCTGGAGCGCCTTGAAGATGCACTGGCGCTGGGCTGTCACCTTGCGGCCGTTCGCCCGGAACAGGTCGGTCAGCTCCTCGGGTGTCCGCATCGCTCCCACACAATACACAATCGTTGTTTTCTCACAATCATTGTTGAAATGTGCGCCCGGGCGCTGTGCTCAGGGCCACCCGGTGCGCCGCCGCAGCCAGTCCCCCATCACACGGCCCTGCGCGCCCTGGAACGCGCGCAGCGTCGGGAGCCCGGCGGGCGACGGCCGCAGGGCGTGCTGGGCGAAGTACCCGCCCAGGGCGGCCACGAGCGCCGTGACCGCCTCGGGGTCCGCCCCCCCCCGCCGCCGGGCGGTAGCGGGCGAGCAGGGTCTCGGGGTCCGGGCCGCCCTCGAGGGCGACGCTCGGGGCCCAGCCGATGAGGTCGCGCAGGGGCGTGCCCCGAGACGCGTGCGGCCAGTCGACGAACACCGTGGTCGTCCCGTCGATCAGCATGTTGTCGGCCCGCAGGTCCCCGTGGATCAGCGTCTCGCCCGCGACGGCGTCCCATGCGCGCTCCTCGAGCTCACAGAGGCGGTCCAGGTGGCGCACGAACCATCCGTCGAGGCCCGCCGGCGGCCGGCCCATCCCGGCCAGGGTGTGCCACCCGTCGAGGAGGCGGCGCTCGCGCTCGGACGCGACCGGCGCGTCGTCGAGCGGGCACGGGGTCAGCGCCTCGTGCACGCGCGCCAGGTTCTCCAGGACCGCCCGGAGCTCGCCGTCCTCCCAGGGGTGCCTCGGCATGGCCCCCTCGACGGCCTCGAAGGCGAGGGCGACCCAGTCGCCGTCGTCGTAGGTGTCGACGAGGCGCGGCAGCTGGGCCAGGCGCGGCAAGGCAGCGGCGATCCGCCCCTCTTGGCGGTGGATGTCGGGCGACTGCTCGTTCAGCTCGGTGCCCACGGCCTTCACGAACACCGATCGCCCGCCGGCGAGCTCGAGCACCGCGCAGCACCCCGGTGAGAACCCGCCCGACGCGTCGCGGGCGCCCAGCACCCGGCCGAGCGAGCCGGCCCAGGCGCGGACGCGCGGCGGCGCGAGCACCCAGGGGAGATGGACGCCGGCCGCCCGGGCCTCGCTCGCCGATCGCTCTCCCATGCCCACAGTGTCGCCGACGCCAGAGCGGACCACGCCCGGGCGCTACGTTCGCCTCCTTGGTGAGGGGATCGGCGAAGCACAGGCGCGACCGGCCGTCGGGCCGGGTGGTCGTCGTCGACGACGACGGGCGGGTGCTCCTGTTCGTCGTGCTCGACGCGCACGACGTCAAGCCGCGCACCTGGGTCACCCCCGGAGGGGGGATCAAGAGGGGCGAGTCGCCCGCCGAGGCGGCGGCGCGCGAGCTCGGCGAGGAGACCGGCCTCGTCGTCGACCCGGGCGACCTCGGTCCGCCGGTCGCGGTCGCCCGGGGCGACTGGGTGTTCCGGGGGGCGCCCATCTACTCGGAGGACTGGTTCTTCGCCTGGAAGACCCATGCGTTCGAGCCCGACCGCTCCCGCTGGACCCCCCTCGAGCGCGAGCTGCACCGCGGCTGGCGCTGGTGGACCCCCGACGAGCTGGACGCGACCACCGAGCCGGTGCTGCCCGCCGGGCTGGCCGGACTGGCGCGGCGGATCGCCGCCGAGGAGCGCTTCGCCGAGCCCGTCGTGCTGCCCTGGCTCGCGGTCTGACAGAGAGCGGGTCGGGCCGCTGTGGCAGGCTGAGCCCGTGGCCGCCGACCCGGAGCGTCGCTCCTCTTTTTCGCGTGCCGCCAACCTCGAGCGGCTCGCCACCGAGCGCTTCGACGTCCTGGTGGTGGGCGGGGGGATCACCGGTGCGGGCGTGGCACTGGATGCGGCGAGCCGGGGGCTCAAGACGGCGCTGGTCGAAAAGGCCGACTTCGCCTCGGGGACCTCGTCGAAGTCCTCCAAGATGGTCCACGGCGGCCTGCGCTACCTCCAACAGCGCGAGTTCCGCCTCGTCTACGAGAACCTCGCCGAGCGCCAGCGCCTCCTCGACAACGCGCCGCACCTCGTCACCCCCCTCCCGTTCCTCATCCCGCTCTTCGGGCACTCCGGCGTCGTGTCCAAGACGGTCGCCCGGTCGTACTCGAGCGCCCTGTGGCTCTATGACCTGACCGGCGGGCTGCGCATCGGCAAGCGCCACCGGCGGGTGACCCGCGCCGAGGCCCTCGAGCACCTCCCGCTCCTCAACGCGGATCGGCTCGTGGCCGGCTTCTTGTACTTCGACGCCCGTGCCGACGATGCCCGGCTCACCCTCGCCGTCCTGCGCAGCGCGGTCGACGGCTACGGCGCGGCGGTCGCGAACTACGCGCCGGCCGTCGGCTTCGTGCGGGGGGCCCACGGCGAGGTAACCGGTGCCACCGTCGAGGACCTGGAGGATCCCGCTACCGGTGCCTTCGAGGTGCGCGCAGGGGTGGTGGTGAACGCGACCGGCGTGTGGACCGACGAGGTGCGAGCCCTCGGCGTCGAACACGCCGAGGGCTCGCT
Source organism: Acidimicrobiaceae bacterium (assembly GCA_027306525.1). Taxonomy (GTDB): domain Bacteria; phylum Actinomycetota; class Acidimicrobiia; order Acidimicrobiales; family RAAP-2; genus Palsa-461. Next base: position 22,758 of record DAHUZM010000107.1, on the reverse strand, counting down.
CCGGCCGGCCAAGGGGGTCCACGTCACGGTGCGGGCCTCGCGGTTCCCGGCCGACATCGCGGCCGTCATCCCGGTCCGCAAGGACCGGCGCTCCATCTTCGCCGTCCCCTGGCCCGAGGCCGACCTCGTCTACCTCGGGACCACCGACACCGACTACGAGGGCGACCTCGACGACCCGCGTTGCACGGCCGAGGACGTCGACTACCTCCTCGACGCCGCCAACGCGGTGAGCGGGGCCGGGCTCACCCGGGCCGACGTCACGGGGGTGTGGGCGGGGCTGCGGCCGTTGCTCTCGGCCGCGCACGGGCACGTGTCGGAGCGGACCGCTGACCTCTCGCGCCGCCACAAGGTGTGGCGCGACGCCGACGGGGTCATCACCGTGACCGGCGGCAAGCTCACCACCTACCGCAAGATGGCCGAGGACACGGTCGACCTCGTGGTGCGGAGCCTCGGGCGACCGGCCGCCAAGTGCGTGACCAGATCCCTCGAGCTCGAGGGCTCGCCTGGCCTCGCGACACAAAGGGGTGGCCCCCCCGGGTTGCCGGCGCACCTCGAGCACCGCTACGGCGCGCTCGCCGGAGGGGTCGCCGCCCTGGCCGAGGGCCGCCCCGAGCTGCTCCAACCGGTCATCGAGGGGCTCCCCTATCTCGGCGTCGAGGTGCGCTACGCGGTGCGCGAGGAGATGGCCAGGCACCTCTCCGACGTCCTCGCGCGACGGACCCGGGCGGTCATCCAGCTGGCGCGCGAGACGATCGACGCGGCCGGGGCGGTCGCATCGATCATGGGAGAGGAGCTCGGCTGGGACGCCGACCGGCGGGACGCCGAGGTGGCCGACTTCGTGGCGTCCACCGAGGCCGAGCTCGAGACGGCCGGCGTCGGGTCGGCCGAGGGCGCCCGGAGCGAGCCGGGTTGAGCGCGGCCCGCGCCCGGCCGAGCTCACTCGAGGTCGCCTTCGACCGCCTCGGGTCCGCCATCGACGCGCCGTCGGTCGGCGTCCCCGACGCGCTCGTGACCGCGCTCGGGCGTGACGGCGTGCCGGTCTCGACCGACGACGACGCCCGCGCCGAGCTCGCCCGCGACTGGTGGCCGCTCTCGATCGCCTGGGCGGCGCGCGGCGAGGTCCCCGCCCGCCCGGCCGCGGTGGCCCGGCCGGCGACGACCGAGCAGGTGGCGGCGGTGCTGCGGCGGTGCAACGAGGCCAGCGTGCCGGTGACGCCGGCCGCCGGGGGGAGCGGCGTGTGCGGCGGCTCGGTGCCGGTCTTCGGCGGGGTCTCGCTCGACCTGACCGCGCTCGGTGGGGTCCGCGACCTCGACGAGGCCTCCCTCCTCGCAGACGTCGGCGCCGGCACCTTCGGGCCAGATCTCGAAGCGGCGCTCGGCGCGGCTGGCTCGGGGTACACCCTCGGCCACTGGCCCCAGTCGATGGACATCTCGACGGTGGGCGGATGGGTCGCGTGTCGCGGCGCCGGCCAGTACTCGACCCGCTACGGCAAGATCGAGGATCTCGTCCAGGGCCTCGAGGTCGTGTTGGCCGACGGGACGGTGCTGCGCACCGAGGGCACCGCGCCACGGGCCGCCACCGGACCCAGCCTCACCCAGCTGTTCGTGGGCAGCGAGGGGACCCTCGGGGTGGTGACCGAGGCGCGGCTGCGGATCTCGCCCAAACCAACGGGCGAGGCCCGCCGGGCCTGGGCGTTCGACACCTTCGCAGGCGGCCTCGAGGCGTGCCGCACCATGTTGCGGCGCGGCGGCACCCCGGCGGTGCTCCGTCTCTACGACGAGACCGAGTCGAAGCGGAACTTCGGCCAGGACCGCTGCGTGTTGCTCGTCTTGGACGAGGCCGATCCGGTGCTCGTCGAGGCCACCATGGCGATCTGCGACGACGCGTGCGCCGCCGCGGCGCGGCTCGACGACGAGCTGGTCGCGCGCTGGCTCCACGAGCGCAACGACACCTCCGCCCTCGGGCCCCTGTGGAAGGCCAACATCGTCGTCGACACGATCGAGATCGCCGCTCGGTGGTCCACCCTGGCGGGCCTCGCCACAGAGGTCGTCGCCACCATCAGGGGGATCGAGGGCACGCTCGCGGCCTCGGTGCACCAGTCGCACGCCTATCGCGACGGCGCCTGCCTCTACTTCACCTTCGCCGGCCGGCGCGCCAAGGGCGCCGCGGGTGACGACGGAGCGGAACTGGCCTGGCAGGAGGCCTACTACGAGCGGGCCTGGGACGCGGTCACCGCCTGCGTCCTCAGGCACGGCGCGGCCATCAGCCACCACCACGGGATCGGCCTCAACCGGGGCCGGTTCCTCGCGCCGGCGCTCGGCGAGGGGTTCTCCGTGCTGGCGTCGGTCAAGCGGGCGCTCGACCCCGCGGGGATCCTCAACCCGGGCAAGCTCGGGCTCGACTCGCCCTTCGGGCCGCCGCCGTGGCCGTGAGCGAGCTGCTCGTCGTCGACGTCGGCACCTCGGGGGTGCGCTCGGCGATCGTGACCGGGGACGGGGCGGTCTCGCGCGTGCACCACGAGGCGGTCCTGCCCTCCACGCCCGCTCCGGGCCTGGTCGAGGTCGACGCGGCGCGCATCGCGCAGGCGGTCCGCTCGACGGCGCTCGGCGCACTGGGCGAGGCCGGCGCCGTCGCCGCGGTGGGCATCGCCAACCAGCGGGCCACCACCCTCGTCTGGGAGCGCGAGGGGGGGCGACCGGTCGGCCCCGGGCTCGGCTGGCAGGACCTGCGCACCGTGGGCACCTGCCTCGCGCTGCGGGCCGAGGGGTTCCGCTTCGCCCCGAACGCATCGGCGACCAAGCTCGCGGCGATCCTCGACGAGATCGACCCGGACCGGGCGCGGGCGGCCGACGAGCTGTGCTTCGGCACGATCGACACGTGGTGCGCGTGGGTCTTGAGCGACGGTGCGCTGCACGTCACGGATCCGACGAACGCGCAGGTGACCGCCTTGAGCGACCCGACCGGGACGCGCTGGGACGAGCGGGTGCTCGAGGCGCTGCGGATTCCCGCCTCGATGCTGCCGACCATCGTCGACTCTTCGGGCGCGATCGGCGAGGCCTCGGCGCTGCCCGGCTCCCCGCCCATCGCGGGGATGGCCGGGGACCAGCAGGCCGCGCTGGTCGGCCAGGGGTGCACGCGCCCGGGGCTCGCCAAGGCGACCTTCGGCACTGGGGCGATGCTCGACCAGTGCACCGGCGACGCGGTCCCCGGCGCCCTCGACCGCAGCCCCGGCGGGACGTTCCCGATCGTCGCGTGGCGGCGGGGCGGCGCCAACGCGTACGGGGTCGAGGCGATGATGCTCTCGGCGGGCAGCTGCGTCGAGTGGCTGCGCGACGACATGGGGCTCGTCGCCGATGCCGCCGATTCGGCCGTCGTGGCGGCCCGCTGCGCTGACACGGGCGACGTGTGGTTCGTGCCAGCGCTCCTCGGCATGGCCACCCCGCTCTGGGACTTCGGTGCCCGTGGTGCGTTGCTCGGCCTCACGAGGGGCACGGGCCGGGCCGAGATCGTCCGGGCCGTCCTCGAGGGCGTCGCGCACCGGGGGGCCGATCTGCTCGAGGCCGCCGAGGCCGACAGCGGGCGCGCCATCGAGACGCTGCGGGTCGACGGTGGCATGTCGGCCAACGAGGTGTTCGTCCAGGCGCTCGCCGACGCGATCGGTCGCCCGGTCGAGCTGTCGGCAACCCTCGAGGCCACCACCCTTGGGGCCGGCTACCTCGCGGGGATGGCGAGCGGCCTGTGGCGTGACGAGCAGGACGTGGCCGACGCGTACGCGCCGGCCCGGACGGTCGAGCCGGGGCGCCGCGACGCCGAGCGCGAGGCCATCCGGGCCCGCTGGCTCGAGGCCCGCAGCCGGGCGCTCAGGACGATCCCGGCGCTCTCGAGCATCGAGTTCTGAGCCGTCCGGCCATCACCGATCCGGCGGCCCCACTGGGCGAGAATGGGGGCGACCAGGGCCCCGGAGGGGCCGCACGACCAGGGAGCGTGCGTGACCGAGGTCGCCCGAGGGGCACCGTCTCAGACCATCGCGGCGGCCGGGGCCGCCCCCGAGCACGCTGAGGACGCGCGTGCGCGACGCCTTCGGGCGGCCGCCGCCCTGGCCGGGGCCCTCGAGGCGAACCTGACCGCCGTCGTCAAGGGCGCGCCGGGAGCCCTCCGCATCGCAGTGGTGGCGGCGCTCTCGGGCGGGCACCTCCTCATCGAGGACGTCCCGGGGGTGGGCAAGACGGTCCTCGCCCGCTCGCTCGCCCGCTCGCTCGGTGCCGAGCTGTCCCGCATCCAGGGCCACCCCGACCTCCTACCCGGGGACGTGACCGGGGTCAGCGTCTATGACCAGCGCAGCGGGTCGTGGGAATTCCGCCGGGGGCCGGTGTTCAGCCACGTCGTCCTGCTCGACGAGCTCAACCGCACGCCGCCGCGGACCCAGTCGGCGCTCTTGGAGTCGATGGACGTGCAGCAGGTGACGCTCGACGGCGAGACCTGGCCGCTCCCCCAGCCGCACCTGGTCCTCGCCACCCAGAACCCGGTCGGCCAGCTCGGCACCTTCCCTCTGGTCGAGAGCCAGCTGGACCGCTTCGCGCTGTCGAGCACCCTCGGCTACCCCGACGCGCAGAGCGAGGCCCGCCTCGCGCTCCACGACGGCGGGCGCGACGCGATGTCGGCGCTCGGACCGGTCTGCTCGGTGGGCGACTGGGCGGCCGCCATCGCGGCGAGCGCCGAGGTCGTGGTGGTCCCCGCGATCGCCGCCTACGCGGTCGCGATCGCCCGCGCCACGCGCGAGGCCCCCGGGGTGCGCCTCGGCGCCTCGCCCCGCGCCTCGATCGCGCTCGTGCGCTCGGCCCAGGCCCATGCGCTCGTGTCGGCCCGCAGCTACGTGGCCCCAGACGACATCGCAGCGATGGCGGTGCCAAGCCTCGCCCATCGGCTGGTCGTCGAGGGTGACGCGCGGTTCGCGACGAGCGTCGTCGCGTCGGTCCTCGCGTCGGTCCCCGCTCCGCGGCCGTGAGCCCGACGGGCCGCGGTCCGCGCCCCGAGCGAGCCGCCGGTCCCCTCGCCGGCTCGCTCGTCGCCCTCGGGCTCTGGGCGCTCGTCGCGCACAACAGCGGCTCTGGATGGATGCAGGCGCTCGGCTGCCTGCTCGCCGGCTTCGTCGCGGTGGGGCTGCTCGGCCCGGCGCTGGCCGTCACGCGCGTACGCGTGCGGGCCGAGTCGAACCCGGCGGAGGCGACCGAGGGACAGCCGGCGTCCGTGCTCGTGCGGACGAGCGCACCGGTGCGGGTGCGGGTGGCGCACGACGGGGGCGCGACGGCCGGGAGCGGCGTCCTTGCGATCGAGGTCGTGGCGCAGCGGCGGGGGCCGGTCGAGCACCTCGATCTCGAGCTCTCCTCGGCGGCGCCGTTCGGACTCGTGTGGTGGCGGCGCCGCGTGCGGATCCCCCTCGCCCGCCCCCTCTGGGTGGCGCCCGCCCCGGGCGCCTTCGACCCCTCGTTCGTGGTGGGCGGCGCCCCCGGAGCGGCGCTCGATTCGCCGCGTCCTCGCGACGGGCGCGTCGGCGAGCCCCGCGGGGTCCGTCCCTATGTGCCCGGGGACCCCCGGCCCTTGGTCCACTGGCCGGCGACCGCACATCGGGGCGAGCTCATGGTGCGCGAGACCGAGCGTCCCGAGGCCGCGCTCCCCCGCGTCCGGGTCGCGCTCCCCGACGACGGACCGGCGGGCGACGAGGCCGCCCGACGCGCGCTCGGGACGCTGCTCGCGCTGCTCGCGTCCGGCTCGGCCGTCGTCGTGTCCACCATCGAGCGCGACGGGGCGCGCACCGGCCCCGTCTACGACCCGTCGGACGCCAGGCGCCGCATGGCCCGGGCGGTCGCCCGGCCGAGCCCATGAGCGTCGTGGAGCGCATCCGGGCCGCCAACGCGCCGGGGCCGCCCGAGCACTCCGTCGCCCTGCGCGTCGCGGCCACTTGGACCGTCGGCGTCGGCGTCGCTGCGTGCGCCGCCCAGGGCGAGCTCGCACCCTCGAGCGCGCTGGTCGCGATCGGGGCCCTCGTCGTCGGCAGCGTCGTGTCCCACCGGCGCCGGACGCGACCCATGCCGTTGCTGAAGCTCGTCCTCGCGATCGTGGCGGTGGTCGCCTTCTGGTGGTTCTTCTTCCAGATCTCGCGGGCCGACGGGGTGAGCAACCTGGGTGCCGTCGAGGGCCCCCTCGCGGTGCTCTTCACCTGGATCCAGGTCACCCACGCCTTCGACACCCCCGCCCGGCGCGACCTCGCGTTCAGCCTCGTCGGGTCGGTGACGCTCATGGCGGTCGCCGCCGCCCAGGCGCTCGACATGGGGTTCGCCCTCTTCGTCGCGGCCTGGGCCGCAGGCATGCTGGTCGGCCTGGGCGCGATGTGGGGCTCCATGAGCGCGAGCCGCCCCCGGGTCACGACGGTCGCGCTCGGCGCCCTGATGCTCGTCGTCGTCGGCGTCGGCTGCCTGCTCGCGCTCCCCGCGCCGTCGGTCTCGAGCCGATTGGTCTTCCCGTCCACGCTCGGCGGCGACGTGGCCCTCGCCTCGCCGGCCGGCCTCGAGGGCACAGCCGGCGGCGCGACCCTCCCGGTGCGCGCCGGCTCGCCTGGCGGACCGAGCGCGGTGGGCGGCTACCTCGGCTTCGCCGGGCCGCTCGACACGGCCCTGCGCGGGTCGCTCGGCGACCAGCTCGTCTTCCGGGTCCGGGCCACCCGCCCCACCTTCTGGGTGGCCGAGACCTTCGACGAGTGGAACGGGCAGAGCTGGCTCGAGACCGGGCGCTCGGGCCTCCAATGGCGCTCGCTGTCGGGGAGCTCCCCCTTCGGCGTCGGGCCGGGCGTCGCGGTAGGCGCAGGCACCGAGGACATCCAGACCTTCTACCTGGCCCAGGCGGGGCCGAACCTGGTCTTCCACGCCGACGTCGCCGACCAGGTGTGGTTCCCCGCCCCGCGCCTGTTCGTGGACCGCGACGGCAACATCCGCTCTGGCACCTCGATGGGCCCGGGCTCCATCTACACGGTCGTCTCCTCGGTCGCCACCCCGGGCCCGGGTGCCCTCGCCCGGGCGAGCGGCCCGCCGCTCGACGCGGCGGACCTCACCCGCTTCACCCAGCTCCCCCACCCCTATCCCCGCGTCGCCGCCCTCGCCAGGCGGATCACCGCCCGCGCCGCCACGACCGAGGCCAAGGTGCTCGCGCTCGAGGCCTGGATGGGACGCCACACCCGCTACACGACGGACATCCCGCCGCTTCCGAGGGGCGCCGACACCGTCGACGAGTTCCTCTTCGGCAACCGGCGGGGCTTCTGCGAGCAGATCTCAACCTCGCTCGCGGTCATGCTTCGCACGCTCGGGATCCCCGCACGCGAGGCGACCGGCTACGTGCCGGGCCAGTACAACCCCATCACCGACCTCTATGACATCGAGGCGAAGGACGCGCATGCCTGGGTGCAGGTCTGGTTCCCGGGCTTCGGCTGGCAGAGCTTCGACCCGACGGCCGACGTGGCACCGGTCAACCCGTCCCCGGCCGCGACCATCGGCCACGACGTGCTCGGAGCCCTCCGCCGGATCCCCCTCGTCCCGAGCGTGCTCGTCGCCGGGGCGCTCGCCATGCTCGCCGCGTCGCTCCTCGCTCGGCGGCGGCGGCCACCGACGCCGGCGGCGGCCGCCGGCCGCACCCTCGAACGCGCGGCGCGCCGAGCGGGGCTCGAACCGAAGGACACCGAGTCGCTCGCGCGCATCGGCGCACGTCTCGACGCCGCCGTCCCGCCGGCCAGGGGCGAACCGAGCGCGTCGGGGGTCGCGGCCGCCGCCGAGCGCGACGCCTTCGGGGGCCCGGGCCTCGGGCTTCTGGCACGGGCCGGGCTGGCCCGCGAAGCGCGCGCCGTGCTCCGGCGGGCCGGGCGGCGCCCGAGGCGGCGGGCCGGGGCCCGCGCCAGAAGCCCGAGATGATCCGCGGCGCCCCTCAGCGCCCGAACATCGCGAGCCACTGCTCGGCCGAGCGGGGGGCGAACACGTAGTTCTCGCGCCGCACGGCCGCCATCGGTGCGGAGGGCTCGGGCGAGTAGCGGTGCCCGGGGAAGAGGACGGTGTCGTCGGGCACCGCCGCGAGCCGGGTGGTGAGCGACTCGTACATGGCCGCCGGGTCGCTCCCCGGCAGGTCCGTCCGCCCGCAGCCCTCCAAGAAGAGGGTGTCGCCCGAGACCAGCCTGCCCTCGACCAAGAAGCACTGGCTGCCCGGGGTGTGCCCCGGGGTGTGCACGAGGGTGATGTCGATGCCTCCCGCCGAGACGACATCCCCGCTGTCGTGTGCGACGAGGTCGGCCTCCGACAGCCCGGCGGCCCGGCGCACCCAGGGCACCTCGTCGCGCTGGACGTGGACCGGCACGCTCACCCGCTCGAGCAGCGCCGCGGCACCCTCGATCGGCCAGCCGCCGAGCGAACCCCCGACGTGGTCGGCGTGGTAATGGGTCGCGAGCACGCCGGTGCAGCGCATGCCGTCGTCCTCGAGCACCGCGAGCAGGTCCCCGACCGCGTACGCGGCATCGACGATCACCGCCTCGCCGCTCTCGCGGTCACCGATCAGGTAGACGAAGTTGACCATCTGGCGCGCCACCCGGTCGTCGGTCGCGAAGTCCCGTCCGGAGAGGAGCTGGCGGAAGTACAGGCGGTCCGCCGCCGCGACCCCGGCCATCAGAAGAGCCCCGGTGCGCTCTCGTCGGCCTCGGACCCCTCGTCATCGCGCGAGGCGCTCGTCGCCGCCTCGAGGCGCGGCACGAGCGCTTCGACCTGGGCGCGGGTCCGCCGCAGGCGGTGGTCGAGTTCGTCGACGATGGACGCCGCCCGCTCCAGGCGCCCCACCAACTGGTCCACGTCGAGGTCGCCCTGCTCGAAGAAGGCGACGATCTCGTCGAGCTCCCGGCTGGCCGCGGCGTAGCTGAGCTCGCCCACCGGCACGGCCGGGCCGCCCGGCTCGGCGCTCACCGGGCACCCCCCGCCCCTTCGACGACCGAACGCGCCGTCGTGTCGGCAAACCGGGTCACGAGCACGTCGCCATCGGACAGCCCGTTGCCCGAGCGCAGGATCTTGCCGTCTTGGTCCATGGTCAAGGTGTAGCCGCGTTCGAGCTGACGATCGACATCGAAGGCGCCGAGCAGCCTCCGCCAGGTGGCGGCGCGGGCCTCGGCGGCGCCGAGCGCCCGGAGCGCAGCGGGGGAGATCCGCCCTGCGGCGGCCTCGAGGGCGGCGGCGCGGGCCCCGAGAGCGGCCGGCGCCCCCCGGAGCAGGGCGGCGACCCGCCCGGCCAGCCGTTCGTGGTGCCATCCGACCTGCTGGCGGGCCGTCCCCGACAGCCGACCCCGGCATGCCGAGAGGTGCCGGTCGGCCGCCTCGATCCGGCCCGCTGCGTGGTGCGAGAGCGCCCCGGCCGGTCCAGCAACGAAGCGCTGCCACCACGCGTCTGCTCGGACGACCAGCTCGTGCCCGCACTCGGTCGGGGTCACGAAGGACCGGTTGGCCACGATGTCGGCGACCGACTCGTCGCCCGTGTGGCCGATGCCGGTCCACACCGCGAGGGGGCTCTTCGCGATCGCGCGGGCGACGGGCTCCGAGTCGAAGGCGACGAGATCGCCCTTCGAGCCCCCACCGCGCACCACGACGACGAGGTCACAGTCCGATTCGCCGGCCCGCCGGATGGCCCGGGCGAGCGAGACCGGCGCGTCGGCCCCCTGGACCAGCGCCCGCGCCACCTCGACGTGGAACGAGTAGCCCGACGCGCTGAGCTGCCCCACGAAGTCCCGGTAGCCCTCGGTCTCGGGACTCGCCACGAGGGCGACGCGCAAAGCAACCGGCGGCAGCGGCCGTGACCGGTTGGCCTCGAGCATCCCCTCCGAACGCAGTCGCTCGATGAGCTCGGCCTTCTCGGCGGCCATCCGCCCGAGCAGCGCGGTGACGTCGAGCCCGGCCATCACGAAGTTGATCTCCGCCCGGGCGCGGTAGAACTCGACGCGCCCCACGAGGTGCACGACGGTGCCCGGGGCGAGGTCCAGCCCCGCCCGCTCCAGCTGGGCGCGCAACGGTCCCCAGGTCTGGCGCCAGCATCGGACCTTCAAGACCGGCGCCTGGCGGTCGCCGACCTGGTCCGGGTCGACGAGGTCGATGTAGCAGTGTCCGGTGCGGTCCGAGAGCGTCTGGACCTCGCCGCGCACCCAGATCGGGACGCGGGGCGGGAGCTCGTTGACGAGCGCGCGGTCGATCCGCGCGTAGAGCTGCGCGATCGAGAGCACGTCGGCGTCGGGTTCGAGCCCGGCCGCGACCGAGCTCCGCCGGCCCTTGGACGCGGCCGGGCTCATCGCAGCGACGCGCCGAGCGACGAGAAGAGTCGCTTCTCGGGGAGCACCGAAGCAATGTAGGCCAGGCGTGGCCCCCGGCTAGGAGCGGTCGCTCTTCTTGCGCCTTCCCGAAGCGAGCAGGGTCAGGCCGATCCCGAGCAGCCACACGTCCTTGGCGAGCGCGGTGCCCGCCTGGCTCGGACGGATGCTGTTCTCTTGGCGCATCCCGTCGGTTTGGAGGTACATCCACACGAGGCCCCCGGCGAAGGCGGTCAGGCCCAGCCCGGCCAGCTGGTCGGAGACGAGCGGCAGGACGAGGGCGGAGCCGAGGGCCACCTCCGAGGCGGCGAGCGCCTTGGTGAACTGCTGGGGCGCCAGCTTCTCGAAGATCGGGAACGAGCCCTTGGCCATCCCGTGCACCCCCGCGGCCCGTTGCTCATCGGCGCTCAGCTTCCCGATGCCCGCATTCAAGATGAAGGCGCCGGCCGCCAGCCGGATCGGTTGGTTTGCCACGCGTCGTCGTCCCATGTGGGTTGCTCTCCTACTCGCTTGCGGGCGCGCCTCAGCGCACCTTGAAGGTACCTGGATGGCCTACCCGCGCACCACGTCGGCCATGCGAAGAGGGGCGATACGCTGCACCGTCCGCCCCGGCACCGCCCCTTCAGCGGAGGTTCCCAGATGCGATCCGTCCTCGTCACCGACTACGCCTGGCCGAGCCTGGACGTCGAACGCGAGATCCTCGCGAGCGGCGGATGCTCGCTCGTCGTCGCTGAGAGCGGAAGCGAGGAGGAGCTGGTCTCCCTCGCGCCGCTCGCGGACGCCATCCTCACCAATTGGAAGCCGGTGCGCGCGGCGGTGCTCGAGGCTGCGACGCGCTGCCTCACCGTCGCCCGCTACGGGGTGGGCGTCGACAACATCGACATCGCGGCGGCGACGCGGCTCGGCATGATCGTGAGCAACGTGCCGGACTACTGCATCGAGGAGGTGTCGGATCACGCGATGGCGCTCGTCCTCGCGCTCGCTCGCCGAGTGGTGTTCTTCGCCGAACAGACCCGGGCCGGACGATGGGACAACCAGGAGTTCGGCGAGATGCACCGCCTGCGGGGTCGGACGATCGGGCTCGTCGGGTTCGGGCGGATCGCCCGGCGGGTCGCCGACAAGGCGCGGGCCTTCGGGCTCTCGGTCATCGCCTGGTCGCCGAGCCTCGCGGCGAGGGCACCGGAGGGCGTCGAGGTGGCCACGTCGCTCGACGATCTCCTGAGACGCGCCGACATCGTCTCGCTCCACGCCCCGCTCAGCGCCGCGACCCGGCATCTGATCAGCGCCGAGCAACTGGCGCTGATGCGCCCCGGGGCGTTCCTCGTCAACACGGCTCGCGGCCTGCTCGTCGACAATGACGCACTGATCGATGCCCTCGAGCGCGGCGCGCTCGCGGGCGCGGGTCTCGACGTGCTCGACGAGGAGCCTCCGCCCCTCGAGCACCCGATGCGTCACGCCGCCGGCGTGGTGCTCACCCCGCATGCCGCGTTCTCCTCGGCCGAGTCGGTGGCCGAGCTCGAGGAGAAGGCCGCTCAGAACGTTCTCGTCGCGCTCGACGGCGGCGTGCCTGGCACCATCGTCAACCCCGAGGTGCTCGACGCGCCGGAGCGTCGGCGACCGACGCCGGGGTCCACATAGGATCGCCGGGAAGGAACGGAGGCACCATGACCGAGCTCAGCACCCAACCGAGGGCCACCTTCCGAGCCATGTCCGAGGGCACCCTCGAGGACTGGCGGATCATCAGGAGCATCGCGCCCGAGACGCCGCTGTCGGCGTCCATCATCGACCAGCTCCGGAAGATCGGCGGGGTGCCCTGCGGGTTCGCCGTCGACCGGACGACCCACAGCCTCCAGACCGCCACCCGGGCCGAGCGCGCCGGACGGCCCGACGACTACGTGCTGGCCGCGCTGCTGCACGACATCGGCGACATCCTCGGGCCCGCCAACCACTCCGAGGTTGCAGGCGCGATCCTGCGCCCGCACCTGCCCGAGGACCTCCACTGGATGGTGAAGCACCACGGGGAGTTCCAGCTCTACCACTTCGGGCACCTGACCGGCCGGGATCGCAACGTCCGGGACCGCCACGCCGGCCATCCCTTCTACGACCTCACCGTCGAGTTCTGCGAAGAGTACGACCAGCGCTCGTTCGACCCGGACTACCCGACCGAGCCGATCGAACACTTCCTCCCCCTCGTGGAGGACAAGATCCGCTAGGGCCGAGCGCGCCCGAGGGGCCGTTGCGCCTGGCACACTGGTGAAGACGGTGAGCCGGCCGGGTGGCCGCGGCTCGGACCGCTCGTCGGACCGGGCCGAGGAAGGTCGGGGCTCCACAGGGCAGGGTGCTGGCTAGCGGCCAGTCGGGGCGACCCGCAGGAAAGTGCCACAGAGAACAGACCGCCGATGACGGGCTCCGCCCGAACAGGCAAGGGTGAAACGGTGCGGTAAGAGCGCACCAGCGCCCGGGGCAACCCGGGCGGCTCGGCAAACCCCACCCGGAGCAAGGCCAAGCGTGGGACATGGGTGACCCGCCCGTTCCGAGAGGAGCAATCCCCAGGTAGGCCGCTCAGATGGATGGCCACCGCTCCCGCAAGGGAGGCACAGAACCCCGCCTACAGGCCGGCTCACCGTCAACCAACCACCGTGTCCATCTGAGAGCTCGGCGAGGGTTCCTCGGTGCGGTGCAGATTGGCGGGTCCCCACTGGCGTCGCGGACGCCGACCGCGCATGCGACCGGCGCACCCCGACCCTTTGCCGACCCTTCGCCGACCGGCGCGAGCCGCCGTGGTGCGGGTGACGCCCCGGCGGAGAGGGACCACGCCCTCCCCGCCGGGACCCGACGCCAGCTCCTCTACCGGCCGCCCGAGAAGCCCTGACCCGGACCGTCGGGGAACCCCCGTCCGATGGACACGGTGCCCGTCGCCGTCGGTCCAAGCACCACGTTGTTCTCGGCGCCGCTGATGGCGTCCTGCGCGACGATCGCGTTGACTGACCCCGTCGAGGAGGCCGCGCCGTCGCCGATCCAGATGCCGGTCGTGCCCGCACCGGCGAGGCTGATCGTGTTGCCGGTCACCCCGACCTGCTGATTGCCACCGGCGAGGTTGAAGTACGAGCAGTAGTAATCGCATGGGACGGCGAAGATGCCCACGCTCCCGTCGATGGCCGACGTCTCAAGGATGTTGTTGCCGTTGACCTGTGCGTCGCTGTGCACCACTTCCACGGCGATCTGGTCGTTCGTCAAGGTGTTCCCGTCAACCTGGCTCTGGCCCGCGGCGCCATAGAGCAGCACCCCCGCCGCGTAGTCGGCCTGCGGCTCCGTGGAGTTCGTCGGGCCGGCGTAGTCGTTGGCGCTGATGGCATTGCCCTGGACGGATCCGGTGGCACCGGAGCCGATCTGTACGCCGTTCGCTCCGGTTGAAGTGGGGCCGACCCCGCGAATCGTGTTGTCGCGCAGGTCACACGAGACCCCCGAGTCGTTGCAGACGATGCCCCCCTTGTCGTAGTTGCTGATGGTGTCCTGCGTCGCCGACACATTGGCTCGGCCGGACAATCCCGCCTGGACCTCGATGGCGAGCCCCTGCTGGCATCCGAACAAGGCCGGCGGCAGCTCCACGTTCTGGACAATGAGCCCCGACGTGGATCCCGAGGACGCCTGGAAGAAGACACCGACGAAGTTGTCTGCGCATCCGGGCCACGCGAAGCCCGCGCTCAGACCACTGCCGTCGATGGTCAGGTTCTCGACGTCGACGCCCACGGTCCCGGGCGAGATCTCGACAACGGGAACCGTTGTCGTGGCGGTGTCGAGGTCGCTCACCGTGGACGGCGTGGCGGAGGTCGGATCGATGATCGTTGTGGCACCCTCTCCGCTGAGCGTGATCCCCGACGTCGAGATCGTGACCTGCTCGGCGTAGTTCCCTGCACACACGTGGACGGTCTCACCGGACTTGGCCGCGTCGACGGCGTCTTGGATGTGTGCGTAGGCGGCACTCGAGCAGCCCGAGTCGGAGTTCGTTGCTACACCCGAAGGCGAGACATACAAGGTCGCGTGGTGGTCGCCGAATCCCCGGCCAGGGTTGCCATCGGCCCCCGCCGTCGTCGCGAGGACGACCGGGATCGCGAGCGTGACAGCGGCCACGCCGACGAGCGCACGCCGGCTTGCCTTGACCCTTGGTCGAAGGGATCTGACGGTACGCATGATGATGAATGAACGCATGAGCGGTTCCCCCTCTTGTCGTGACCGCTTGGGCTCGGGCGGCTCGGCAATGCCGCTACTCCCTGATGGCTCGTCGGTTCTTGCAAGCCGACTGCGCCCTCCCCTCAGTGCAGACCCTTGCATCGTGAAACGAGCTGGTCAACTGCGTTTTGCGCGAGCCACCGACGCCGCATCTCGACCGCAGGCGAGGCGCTCTGGCAGCGCCGTCGATCGGGCGAGATGCACGATGAGAGTTCGTGCGCAGCGTCACGAGGTGGCGGCCCATCGGGCGCGTGCCACCGCGCGACCACTCAGTGCGCACACGCGCCGGCCGTGACCCTGACCGTGACGAGCCGGGCGGTCGGACGGTTCGCCAGCTCGACCAGCTGCTCGGTGCCCCCGCCGGCGACCACCCGGGCCCCCGAGGCGGTGACGCAGTAGCCGTTCGGGTAGTGGACCTGGGTCGGAACGAAGAGGACGGTGGATGCCTTGGACCCCTTCTTCGGCCGGTACGCGAGACGGAAGGCGCCGCTCTCGGGCGAGAACGACAGTGCAACGGGTGTCCCCGCGATCGCCATGGGGTAGGTCTGCGACAGGACCCTGGCCGTCGCACGCAGCCGCCCGTTGGAGGCGACCAGCGCTTCGTCGGCACTTCCGGTCGGATCCCGGTAGTACCGCCAGGACCAGTACGACCAACCGACCAGGTGGCGGTTCGCGTCGGCGGCGAAGCTCCCGACGAGAGCCGGGCTCGAGGTTGCTCCGAACTCGCTCACGAACCACGCAGGCCCACCGGGCTGCCGCGAGGAGGCGAGGTCGGGGCGGTCCTCGCTCCTCCTCGTGAGTGACGCCGCGTCCTGCGCCGCACACGCGCTCAGATCGGTCGGGTTCCCGGTGACCGGGCTCCGGAACGAGCAGTAGATGTGCACGTTGTAGACGAGGTTGGGAAGGGCAATCGGGCCGATGAACGTCGGATACCCCCGGCTCGCGAAATTGTCGGGCTCCTCGAACACCAGGTGCCCTGGGTCATGGGCCAAGATCGTCGGGATCGCGCCCTGGGCAGGGACGTGGACCGGGCAGTGGATCGCCGGTGCACCGTGGGAGGGTTGTCCGACGTAGGCGGTGCCCGCGTAGAA
This sequence comes from Acidimicrobiaceae bacterium, assembly GCA_027306525.1. GTDB lineage: Bacteria > Actinomycetota > Acidimicrobiia > Acidimicrobiales > RAAP-2 > Palsa-461. Next base: position 7,064 of record DAHUZM010000107.1, on the reverse strand, counting down.
ACACTGCAGCTGCGCGTCGAAGTGCTCATCACCCATCGTGATGAGGGAGCGAGAGAACGGCTCGTTGAACGGGTCGTAGCCGACCACCCAGGGATCGTTCTTGAAGTATTGGGCCACGTTCGCCCAAACCCGATCGAACTCGCCTTGGAGGTCCCCCACCACATTGTTCGTCCAGAAGTGGCGATACGCGATGGCGGCGGCGGCGGTCGAGTACTCGAGCGACCAGCGACCGGGTGGGTCGACGCTCGCGACACCGTTCGTGCACACGGCCCAGTTCGGAGCGCCCTCGCCGTCGAACATCTCGCTGTAGACGTCCTGGTGCATGTCGAGCAGCGTGTAGATGTGATAGCGACCGAGCAGATCGACGGTCTGCTTGACCCGGGCGAGGTAACGATCGAGGACGCGCTGGTTGAACTGGTGCGGATCGCGGGGGGTCCCCTTGGTGCAAATGGCCGGATCGTTGGCCGGTGCGGTCCCGGGCTCGAGGCCCCTCCAGACGATCCCCAAGCGCACGACGTTGAACCCGAGCCTCGCCATGAGCGAGGCGTCATGGGCGTCGAAGTTCCAGGGCTTGCCGGGATCCGGGAACACCTCGTAGGGGGGGTGCTTGTAGACCACGTTCACCCCGTGGAGAAAGATCACCCGACCCGACGAGTCGACCAGGTACGGGCCACCCGGGGCGCGGAGCACCCCACTGACCGGCGCCGCCCCGTGCAGCGTCGGCGCCGCCTGGAGCGGCGACGAGAGCCTGGGAAGAACCGGCGGTGCCGAAGGCGAGCCGGTCCCCGGTGACACGACGATCGTCACGAGCGCGAGAAGCACAATCGGCGCTGCCGCGGCCGGTCCGAACCGGCGGCGATCAGCCTTGCGTGTCAACAAGCAGGGTTCCTTCGGCGTCCGAGCCGGTCGCTGCATCCGGGCCCGCAGCGGTGGAGGGAGCTCGGAAGACCACGAAATGGTACAAGGCGAACTTGGCGATCCAGAGGGCGCCATAGGTCCCGACGTAGGCGACCCCCACGACCACGACACGGGCGGCGTGATCGCCCGGGGCGTGCGCAGCCGCCACGCCCGTGGCGACCGTCGACACCACGAGGCTCACGATCGAGATCAGCCAATAGGTGACCACCTGGCGCGCCGCGTGGGTCCTATCGCCCTCGGGCCAGATCCAGTAGCGGCTCATGAAATACGACGGGAGCGTGCCGGCCAGGTTCGCCGCGACGGCCGCCGTCGTCGCGCCGAGCAGGCCGGATCCGTACAGCGCGAGCAGGGTCGTCTCGCTCACCGCCGTCGCCACAGCGGAGGTGACGGCGTAGCGCCACCAGCGCCGGAGCGATGGATTCGCCGCAAGGAGCCGATCGAGCACGGATCGTCCGAACCGGTCCATGGCTCACGCGGCCAAGCTCGCCACCGCTGGTCCGACCGGGTCGGGCTCGGCGGTCCACCGAACGGTGGGTGTGAAGAGCCTTGCGTCGACGTGCCTCCGGTGGCGTCGGGCGATCGCGAAGAGTGAATCGAGCAGCGTGTCGCTCAGGTAGTGCGGCCGGAGCCCGAGGTCGAGAAGACGGCGATGGGCGGCGTTGTAGTAATGGTCGCTCGCCTCGGCCCTCGGGTTCTCCATCATCTCGATGCGCACCGGGCCCGGGTAGATGCGCTCGATCAGCTGGGCGAGCTCGAGGACCGAGAACTGCTCGGTGAACTGGTTGAAGACGCGGAATTCGCCGGCCTCGGGCGGAGATTCGGCGGCGAGCCGGATGCACTCGACCGTGTCGCGGATGTCGAGCATGCCCCGAATTTGGTTGCCCGTGCCATAGACGGTGAGCGGCCTTCCGCACGCTGCCTGCACGACCAGCCGGTTGAGCACGGTGCCGAACACCGCGTCGTAGTCGAAGCGCGTCGCGAGGTCACCGTGCGACGCCGTCTCACCGGTTTCTTGACCGTAGACGATGCCCTGATTGAGATCGGTGGCCCGCAGGTTCCAGGCTCGGCAGGCGAACTCGATGTTGTGGCTGTCGTGGACCTTGGACAGGTGGTAGAAGGAGCCCGGTCGCTTCGGATAGAGCATCCGGTCGGTTCGCCCATGGTGGGTGACCTCGAGCCAACCCTCCTCGATGTCGATGTTGGGTGTCCCGTACTCGCCCATGGTGCCGAGCTTGATCAGGTGGATCCTCGGATCGACCTGTGCGATGGAGTACAGCACGTTGAGAGTTCCCACGACGTTGTTCATCTGCGTGTAGACGGCGTGCTGCTGGTCGATCATCGAAAACGGAGCGGAGCGCTGCTCAGCGAAGTGCACGATGGCATCGGGACGGACGCCATCGACGACGCGGTGGGTGAACGCCGAGTCGGTGAGATCCCCGATGTGGACCCCGATTCGACGCCCGGTGACGCGTTGCCAGGTCCATACCCGCTGTTCCAAGGGGGCGATCGGGACGAGCGTGGTGACGCCAAGCTCCCGGTCGTATCCCCGCCGAGCGAAGTTGTCGACGACCGACACGTCGTGACCCACTGCGGAGAGGTGCATCGCGGTCGGCCAACCGAGGTAGCCGTCGCCACCGAGAACGAGCATGCGCATGGCCAAGACCTCCCTGCGAAGACGCATCGACTGCGTCGAGTCTGAGAGGCCCTCGGAGCGACGAATAGGGACCAACGTCCCACAAAGGGCAGCCCGGGCGCATTGTTAGCCGGTCCTTATGCAACGGCAACCGGGCGCCTCGGACCCCCTCGCCAAGTGTGCCGGCAAAGTGCCCGAGCTCGAAGCACGACGCCCGCCCGCCACCCGACGAGCTAGGTCATCGGGTCGACGAGCACACCGGGGTTGAGCACGCCGCTCGGATCGAGCGCCTTCTTTGCGGACCGCAGGGCCAGGGCGAAGGGCTCCGGTCGCTCGAGGTCGTACCAGGGCCGGTGCTCGCGGCCGACCGCATGATGGTGGGTGATCGTGCCACCGGCGGTCATCACTGCGTCGGACACCCCCGCCTTGATCACCGCCAGCGCCGCCACCGGGTCCATTCCCGACACGTAGCGGCCCGCGAAGGTGTAGTACGGCGCCGGACCGTCGGTGTAGACGTGGGTGAACCGGCAGTTGACGCTGCCCCCTCCACACACCTCGCGCAGCACCCGCTCGGTCGCCTCCCGCACCGAGGCGTCGAATTCCGGCCAGCGGTCCCAGGTGATCGCGGTCTCGAAGGTGTTGGCGATCAGGCCGAGCCCGGCGGTCACCCCGGGCCCGCTCGGAATGAAGGCGTTCCGCCATGCACCGGCCGCCCCCGAGCGTCCGGTCGTGCCTCCGGCGTCGTCGACCACCACCTCCTCCTCGGGGGCGACCCCGCCAGCGGAACGAAGGATCTCGAGCGCCTGGTCCAACTGGGGCCGTTGGGACACCTCTGCGGACTCGAACGAGACGATGAGCACGGACTCGGTGCCATCGAGGCCGGCTGCCGCGGCCGCCAGGACCGGGTCGAGGAGGCGCAGGTTCGCCGGCCACAGCTTGGCCTGCGCCACGTGGCGCGTCGCCTCGTAGCCGGCCTGCCACGAGCCGAAGCGGACACTTGCCGTGGCCCGGAACACCGGTCGGGCCTGGATCCGCATCCATGCCTCGGTGATGACGCCGAGAATCCCCTCCGATCCGATCGCCAGGCGATTGGGGTCCGGCCCGGCACCCGAGCCGGGGAGTCGCCGGGCCTCCCACCAGCCCTGCGGTGTGAGCATCCGCACGGTCTCGACGAACTCGTCGATGTGGGTGTGGTTGGTGGCGTAATGGCCGCCCGAACGGGTGGCGATCCAGCCACCAAGTGTCGAGCCGGAGAAGCTCTGGGGAAAATGGCGCAAGGTGTAGCCCGCCGGGCGCAACTGGTCCTCCAGGGCCGGGCCGAACACGCCGGCTTGGATCCGAGCGGCCCTGGACACCTCGTCGATCTCGAGCACCCGGTCGAGCCGGTCGAGGGCGATGGTCACGATCGGGCCGACATCGTCCGGTGGGGTGACGCCGCCTACGACCGAGCTTCCACCGCCATAGGGGATGGTGCAGTAGCCGTTGTCCGAGCACCACTCCAAGACCGCTTCGAGTTCGGCCTCATCGCGCGGATGGGCGACGACGTCGGGTGGGTTCGGATAGCGACCGAAGGGCCCGTGCAGCGTCCGGTCGTGTCCATAGGAGTGGTACGCGCGGTCCCAGGTGTCCTGGCGGCAAAAGCCGTCAAGCGCCCCGGGGGGCGAGATCCGGGGCGCTCGCAGCTGGAGAGCCCCGGCGCCCGGGATGTGCGGCGCGACGAGCTCCACGCCGAGGCGCTCCGACATCCTGGCCGCCATCTCGGACCGTTGCTCGTAGCTCGGTTCTTCTGACTCGAGGCCGAACATCCAAAGGCTTCGTCGATCAGGCATGGGGCAACGTTAGGACCGAGGCCCGCCCGAGAGAGACTGGCGCCGCACCAGCCAATGCGCGCGATGTCCCCGAACGGTTTCGGTGCCAGTCACCACGGCGTGGTCGGCGCGCCCTTCGGGCTGGAGGTGACCGCCAGCGGGCAACGTGGGCCGTGGTCAGGGTCGCCCGCCGTTTACCGTTCCCGCCATCGACGCCTGCCCCAACGCAGAGGCCGGAACCGTCCCGCGAACCGAAGTCGGGCTTGCCGGTAAGAATGAGATGTGAGGGGCCCCTCCGATGCTGAGCTCATCATCGAATCGTTGGCCGAACCCGCCCGGTTCGGCGAGATCTTCGATCGGCACGCCGAGACGGTCTTCCGGTATCTCGCACGGCGGATCGGTCCCGACGATGCCAACGACCTCCTGGCTGACGTATTCCTCGCCGGGTTCGAGGCCCGTCTGCGCTACTCCTCCGACTTCTCGACGGCGCTCCCCTGGTTGTATGCAATCGCGTCGAACCTATTGGGCAAGCACTTTCGGCGGCGAGCCGGCGAGCTCAAGATGTTGGGCCGCATCGTCGCGCAGAGCGAGCCACACGATCAGGTCGACGACGTGGCAGACATCGTCGACGCGCAACGGCAACTGCGAGCGATGACCAGACTGCTCGAGGAGCTCCCATCGGGCGAACGCGATGTGCTGTTGCTCCACGCGTGGGAGGCGCTCAGTTACGACGAGACTGCCAGGGCGCTCAACATCCCGCTCGGCACGGTGCGGTCACGGCTGAACCGCGCTCGACGCCGAATTCGTGCCGGCATGGATGAGATCGACCGGATCCGCTCGGTGCGCCCCGATCGGCTGATGACGATCCCCGGTGTGACCTCGGCCGTTCTCGGCCGGGAGAAGGAGAGGCTCATGCAGGCCATCGAGGGAAAGACGAAGATCATCATCGACGTCGGCGACGGCACCGTGTTGGTCCGAAGCAAGGACGACATCACGGCGGGCGACGGAGCAAAGCACGATGTGATCGAGGGCAAGGCGGCGGCGGCGACAACGACGACCTGCAACATCTTCCAACTGCTCGACAACAATCGCGTGCCAACGCACTTTGTCGAGCGACTCGACGAAATCACCTTTCGGGCGCGCAAGGTCGACATGATCCCTCTCGAACTGGTTGCCCGGCGGATCGCGACGGGCAGCTTCCTTAACCGCTATGCCGGCATCACAGAGGGCACCGTCTTTGCCGATCTCGTCTTCGAGGTCTTCGAGAAAGACGACGCGAACCATGATCCGCTACTCGAATTCGACTTCGGCCGCGACCTCCTGCGGCGCCTCGTCCCCAATGAGACGGCGGCTCTCGGGCTCGGCGAGGTCCACGCCGGTGATCTCATTGGCGAAGAGGCCCTGTCGCGCAGTCGCTATGCAAGGATCACCCCTGAGCTCCTTGAACAACTTCGCGACCTCACGGTCAGGACGTTCGAGATCGTGGAGAGCGCCTGGGCGAGGCTCGGCGCCACGTACTTCGACTTCAAGATCGAATGCGGGTTCGACCACGAGACCGGCGCGCTGTTGGTCGCCGACGTCATAGACAGCGACTCGGGGCGACTCCGCTTTGGAGACAGGGACATGTCAAAGCAGGCCTACCGCGACGGCAGCCAGGCGTTGGGGGCCATCAAGCGAAACTTTGACGAGGTCGCGGAGCTCACGAAGCAGTTCGTCTGAGGTCCTCGGGCCAGGTCACTGGGGTGAGGGCTCGCCCTCCCCATGGGGTTCCTCCATCGTAAGGCCATGGGGCCAGTGCAAGGCGTTGCACAGGTCCCACATGTTGGTGAAGGCCTCCGCACTGGAGGGCAGTGTGCTCTTGAGCCTGACCGGGCGGCCGCCGGGGACGGGCAAGGAGAGGTGGGCGAAGCCGAGTCGCTGATAGACGTGGACGGCGCCGGTGAACGAGTCGAACCGGTACACCTGGAGCTTTGGATCCGTACCGGCGAAGTCGTCGACCGTCCAGTCGCCGATGGCCGCCTCGAACTTCCGAGTGACCTCGACGAGATCGACGTTGGCATGCCCGATCCGCCCCGCCTTGTAGAGCCACCGGGTCACCGCGAGCGGCGGGAACACCATGTGCAAACCGAAGACCGGCACCGTCGACATCGGTGCGTCGTCGCTCGGTCGCACCGCCAGCGCGTCTGCGAACAGGTAGACGACCGCCGGAGTCTCCCGAGGACCGTGCAAACCCCTGGCAGCAAGCACCAGATGGGTGCCAAGGATGTGACCGGCGAGGGCCCGGTCACCCTTGAGGCCCGTGGCGACCACCTCGAGGTGCAGGGACTCGGCGGCGTCGCCGAGCGTCGAAACCGCGCGTGCACCGGCGGCAACGCCCGACTTCGCATGTTCCTCGATGCCCCGCAGGCGATGGCCGAGACCCCCCGACCCCGGCGCCGGGTCGGCCGGGGTCACCTCGGCCTCGCCCGGTTCGGCCGGCTCGCGCTGCGGAGCACGGTTCGGGGGCGACTTCTGGGGCTTGCGTGGCGCCACGATGGAGGAGGGTAGGTCGCTTCCCTCGGGGCGCGTCACGCGGCCGGGCGGAGCTCGGCGGACTCGAGGGCGCCAAAGAACTCCTTGTCCCAGCCTGCGGGGCCCTCGACCGGCCACGGCACGATCTCGGGCCGCTCGTCGAACATGACCTCGAGCGCTCCCAGCACCGAGTT
>DAHUZM010000099.1 GCA_027306525.1 Acidimicrobiaceae bacterium | reverse complement strand
TGGCACAGGTGACGAGGCGTGGCCCGAGGATGCGGTGGCGGAGGTAGGCGCGGGCCTCGACGAGGGACCCGATGCCGTAGCGCTGTGCCATCGCGCTGTGCCCGAGGCCGGCCAGCTGGGGGAAGACGAACCACATCCAGTGGCTGGCCTTGCGACCGACGCGAAGCTCACCGAGCGCTCGGTCATAGGTGCGCCCCGCGTCCTGCGCCACCACAAAGCGTTCGAGCCCCTCGGGCACCGATGCAGACTCCCTCCGTGCGCGACCTTCTCGGGGGGGTCGCGTCCTGGTCCTAGAATGGTGACCAATTGGGGGCGAAGTTCATGCCGTTTGGCGCGTCAACGGATCGGATCGGGCAGTTCGCAGTGGCTGAGGGGGGCAACCAAAGATCTGGCAAATCGGTCGGTTGGGCGCTGCTGACAAAGACGATCCTCGGACATCGAGGAGCGGTCTTCGCCGGGGTGGGTGCCGGCCTGCTCTGGAGTGCGATCCGGGTGGTCGTGCCCACCTTGACCGGGGCGGCAATCGATAAAGACATCGCCAACGGCTGGCATCCGGGCAGCCTGCTCTTCTATGCCGGGGCGATCCTGGTGCTCGGGGCGCTCTCCTCCACCTGCTCGGGCTTCCGCCGCTACCACGCCTTCAAGGTCGCCTACGCCGTCGAGACCGACCTGCGGCAGGGGATGTTCGCCAACCTCCAAGAGCTCGACTTCAAGTACCACGACAACGCCCAGACCGGGCAGCTGATGGCCCGCTCGGCGACGGACCTCCTGCAGATCAACCAGTTCTGCACGATGATCCCCATCACGATCGCCAACTTCTTGACGGTCGTCCTGGTCTCGATCATCCTCCTCGTCATCGACTGGCAGCTCGCCCTGCTCGCGCTGTGCTGCCTTCCCTTCGTCAACGTCGCGGCAAAACGGTTCTCGAACCGGCTGCACCCCGTCGCCATGTCGCTGCAGCAGGAGCTCTCGACCGTGTCGACGGTCGTCGAGGAGACGGTCACCGGGATCCGCGCCGTCAAGGGCTTCGGTGCCGAGGCCGGCCAGCACGGGCACCTCTCGCGGCGAGCGGATCGGGTCTTCGAGCGGATCGTCGAGCTCGCCGCCATCCGGGGCCGGTTCCAGCCTCTCCTCGACGCCATCCCGGCGGTGTCGATGGTCGCCGTCCTCGCCTATGGCGGGATCCTCGTCATCGACCACCGGATCCAGGTTGGCCAGCTGGTCGAGTTCAACCTCTTCATCACCATGCTCATCAACCCGCTGCGCTCGATCGGGCAGATCATCGCCCAGGCACAACGTGCGATCGCCTCCTCGGAGCGGGTGAGCCAGGTCCTCGAGGCCCTCCCGGAGGTCGCCGAGCGGCCGAACGCCGCGCATCTCGAGCCCGGGCCCGGCGAGGTGCGCTTCGAGCGGGTGTCCTTCTCCTACTCCCCCGGCGCGCCGCTCATCCTTGATGCTCTGGACCTCACCGTCAGGGCCGGCGAATCGGTGGCGATCGTGGGAGCGACCGGCTCGGGGAAAACCACGGTCGCTCGCCTGATCCCCCGCTACTACGACGTGACCGGTGGACGGGTGATCCTCGACGGCCACGACGTGCGGGACCTGAAGATGAACGAGCTGCGCGAGGCGGTCGCGGTCGTGTTCGAGGACACGTTCCTCTTCACCGACACGGTGGCCGCGAACATCGCCTTTGCCGAGCCGGCATCCTCGCTCGAGGCCATCCAGAGGGCGGCCGCGCTCGCCGGGGCCGACGGTTTCATCGGCGAGCTCCCCGAGGGCTACAACACGATCCTCGGCGAGCGTGGCTTCTCCCTCTCGGGAGGCCAACGCCAGCGCATCGCTCTGGCTCGCGCGATCCTGGCCAACCCCCGTGTCCTCATCCTCGACGACGCGACGTCCTCGGTCGACGCCACCAAGGAGCACGAGATCCGCGACGCGTTGACCCAGGTGATGCGGGACCGGACGACCATCGTGATCGCGCACCGCCCGGCGACCATCGCCCTCGCACAGCGGGTGGTCCTCTTGGACGAGGGGCGGATCGTGGCGACGGGCACCCACGACGAGCTCCGGATGAACAACGCCCGCTACCGCGAGGTCCTCGCCCAGCAGGCCGCCCTCACGGCCGCCGCGACGCCGGGCCAGGCCTCAGCGCTCGACGAGGTGGCGGGCTGATGCGCGGGGCGGGAGGCGGTTGGTCTCAGGGCACGGTGGAAGACGAGGACCGGGTCGATCGCGCCGAGGCCTCTCGGATCGCGGTGCGCACCTGGCGAATGATGAAGCCCTACCAACGCGGCCTGCTCGCCTCGTTGGCGGTCCTCGTCGGATTCACCCTCACCACGGTCGCCGGGCCGGTCATCATCGGCTACGCGATCAACCACGGCCTCAACCCGAAGCACTTCGACAAGAGCGTCATCTTGTGGTCGGCCGGCATCTACCTCGTGATGGCGGTCTCGATGGCCGTCCTCGAGCGCTCCCAGATCATCTTGGTGAACAGGGTGGGCGAGTCCTTCCTCCGCGACCTGCGCAAGCGCGTCTTCGGCCACCTGCTGTCACTCTCCATGTCCTTCTATGACCGCGAGCAGACCGGCCGGCTCGTCAGTCGCATGACCCAGGACATCGACGCCCTCGAGAACCTCGTGCAACAGGGCATCGTGATCTTCGTGACGAGCGGCCTCCTCGTCGTCGGCGTGCTCGTGATCATGGCGGTGCTCTCGCCGCTGCTCTTCCTCGCGACCATGGTCGTGCTGCCGCCGGTGGTCATCTCGAGCCGCAAGTTCCGGCGTGAGTCCAACACCGCGTACCTCGTGGTGCGCGACGCCATCAGCCAGACGCTTTCCACGCTCCAAGAGTCGCTCGCCGGCATCCGGGTCGTTCAGGCCTTCGGCCGCGAGGAGTCGCAGTTCTCCCGGTTCGTCGGTCACAACAACGCGCAGTACGACGCCAACGTGCACGCCGTACGGCTGTCGGCCCGCTACTTCCCGATCGTCGAGTTCACCAACGCCGCCGCGACCGCCGTGATCATCGGGTTCGGGGCGCTGCTCGTGCACTGGCACCGGACGAGCATCGGGGCGGTGAGCGCCTTCGTGCTCTTCCTCGGCTACCTGATCGACCCGATCCAGCAATTCAGCCAGTTGTTCAACCTCGTCCAGCAGTCGGGTGCGGCGATGAAGAAGCTTCTCGGGGTGCTCGACACCGAGCCCACGGTGTCCGAGAAGCCTGGCGCCGTCGAGTTGCCAGAGCGTGGCGACCTGGTGGTTTCCGGCGTGAGCTTCTCCTATCGCCCCGGGGAGACCGAGACGGTCCTCCACGACGTGGACCTCACGATCGCACCCGCAGAGCGGATCGCCCTTGTCGGGCCCACCGGCGCCGGGAAGTCGACACTCGCCAAGCTGATGGCGCGCTTCTATGACCCCGTCGAGGGCAAGGTCAGCTACGCCGGCGTCGACCTCAGGGACGCCACCTTCGCCTCTGTGCGACACAAGATCGCCGTGGTCCCCCAAGAGGGCTTCTTGTTCCACGGGACGATCCTCGACAACGTCCGGCTCGCCGATACCGAGGCGTCCGAGGAGGATGTGCGCCGAGCGCTGCGGACCATCGACTGCGAGGATCGCTTCGACGCGCTGCCCGAGGGGCTCTTGACCGAGGTGCACGAGCGCGGGTCTCGGCTCTCGGCCGGCGAACGCCAGCTCGTCTCGCTCGCCCGCGCCGCGCTCGCTAACCCCGAGGTTCTCATCTTGGACGAGGCGACCTCGAGCCTCGACCCCGGCACGGAGTCGGTGGTGGAGAACGCCCTCACGCGGCTCATGACCGGTCGCACGGTGATCGTCATCGCACACCGGCTCTCGACTGCCGAGCGCTCCGACCGGGTCGGCGTGGTCGACGCCGGAGGACTGCTCGAGCTCGGCTCACACGCCGAGCTGGTTGCGCTGGGCGGCCGCTACAGCGACCTCTACCGGGCATGGATCGGTCAGCACACGGGAGACGAAGGGGCCGGTGCCGAGCGCACATCCGTCGTCCCTTGAGGCCTCGGGCTCGCACGAGCGCAGCGCGCGATGACCCGCAGGGGGCTGCGCCGGCGCGGCCGCGGACGACCGATGTCGCGCTCGGGGCATGCTCCGGCATCCGACTCGGGCCTCAGCTTGCGCGCGGTCAGCGGCGGCGAGAAGATCCTCCCCGGGCTCAGGTCGTGGGCCGATAGGACTTCGCTCGTTCCTTCTCGGGGGCAGGCCGCGACCGGGGCACCGACAGCGACGCAGTGTGGGCGTCTGACCGGGGGGCGGGCGGTGGCTGGAAATGAGGGCGGTCCCGCGACCGACGTGGTCCTTCTCACGTGGAGCCTCGAGGCACCCGTCAGGGCGAAGGCAAAGGGTCTCGCGTATCATCGTGCCAAGCGGCCAACGGGCGGGGGCAGTCAATGAAACTGGGTCGGCGACCTGCTCAGCGACCCCACCGAGGTGACCTCACCACACCTCTCGGCGCCCGGGGTGCCTGGGACCGACCCGGCGCGGGGCGATCAACACGACTACCCTGCCGCTGCTATGCATGCAGTCCGGATTGCGCACCGTTCGTGCACACCGGACGGGGGGAAGTCCCCTCGCAGTCTCAGATCGGCTTGACCGAGCGGAAAATCCGAGTTCCCCGGGCCCGGGCGCGCTGGGATACCAGATGGCGGGGCACGGGCCGTTCGCACACGGCAGGGGGGGGTGTGACGAGATGGTGAAAGGTTCCGGTTCGGGACCCACGGGGAGGTGGAGGATGGCCCGCTCCCGACCGGAAGACGCCAACGGGCTGGCGGGCACCTCGACGATCGAAGCCGAGGGCATCGAGCCGGTTGCGATCGACCCTCCGGGCGCTGCCGGCCTCGGCGGACGGACCGGCCAGGCGCTTGGCGATTCCTTTCAGGCGTGGCGTAAGCCCCTGGTGTGGGCCGCGGCGGCGGTCGCGCTGTGGCTGATCCTCAACAACGGCCTCTCCAAGGGGCTGCCGCTCGGTGTCGTGTTCCTCGGGGTGATCTACGGCTCGCTGTATGCCCTCATCGCCATCGGCATGGTGCTCGTGTACCGGGGCAACCGGATCATCAACTTCGCCCAGCCCTACATCGGGGTGCTCGCCGCGATCGTCGCCATCGAGCTCGTGGTCACGTACCACGTGAACTGGTTCGTCGCGATGCTGGTGGGGATCGCCGGCTCGCTGTTCCTCGGTGCCTTCATCCAGACCGTCATCATCCGACGCTTCAGGCGAAGCTCCCGACTGATCTTGATGGTCGCGGTCATCGGCCTCTCGCAGCTCTTGAATGGCTTCTCGGCCATCATTCCCCTGGAGTTCTGCAACCCGGCGCAGAACCAAAGCTGCGTGACCGCCGCGAACACGCAGACCTTCAACACCCCGTTGCACGCGACCTTCTCGATCTCGCCGGTCATCTTCAGCGGGAACGACATCGTGGCCGTCGGCGGCGCAGCAATCATCGTGATCGCGCTCGCCCTCTTCCTCCGCTTCTCGCGCTATGGCATGGCCATCCGAGCCGCTGCCGAGAACGGCGACCGAGCGACGCTCCTCGGGATCCCGGTGCCGCGTCTCGACACCATCGTCTGGTCCCTCGCCGCCCTCCTCTCGGCGCTGGCCATCCTCCTGCGGGTCCCGGTCCTCGGCTTCAGCGGGTTCCAGACCGTAAGCGGTGGCGGCACCGACATCCTGCTGCGCACGCTCGCCGCGGCCGTCATCGGAGGCATGGAGAGCCTCCCGATCACGGCCATCGCCGCCGTCGGGATCGGCATCTTCGACGCCGGCGCCACCTGGACCTTCTCGAACACGGTGTTCGTCGACGCCACCTTGGTCTTGGTCATCATCGCCGCCCTCGTCGTCCAACGCCGTCGATTCGCGAGGGTCTCGGAGTCCGACAGCTCGACGTGGCGATCGATCGCCGAGGTGCGGCCCATCCCCCAGATGATGCGCAAGCTCCCAGAGGTGCGATGGGGCCTCTGGGGAATTCGCGGGCTGTGCCTCGGCGTCGCGATCCTGCTTCCATTCGTCGTGCCGACGAGCGACACCTACCTGTTTGCCGGCATCGTGATCTACGCAATCGTCGGCTTGTCGCTGCTGATCCTGACCGGATGGACCGGGCAGATCTCTCTTGGCCAGTTCGGGCTTGCGGGGTTCGGCGGGGCGACGACCGCCGTGCTCTTCGGGTCGCACGGATGGAACTTCATCCCGGCGACCCTGGCCGGCGTCCTCGTCGGCGGGCTCGCTGCGCTGATCATCGGGTTGCCCGCACTGCGGATCAGCGGCCCCTTCCTTGCGGTCACCACCCTCGCATTCGGTGTCAGCGTCTCGGCATACATCCTCACACCGCAGTATCTGCCGTGGTTCGTCACCAGCTCGATCAATAGGCCGACGGTGTTCGGACAGAACTGGTTTGGCTCTGACCGTGGGATCTATTTCCTCTGTCTGTTCTTCTTCGTCTTGATCCTGCTCGGCGTCCGATCGCTTCGGGCCTCGCGGTTCGGTCGCTCGATGATCGCGACGCGGGACAACGAGCCCGCCGCCAGGGCGGCCGCCCTCCACACCACCCGGGTCAAGCTCATGGCCTTCCTCATCTCGGGGGCGATCGCCGGGTTTGCCGGCTCCCTGTTCGTCGCCTACCAGCTCGGCGTGAACTCCGGGTCCTACAGCGCCGACATCAACATCGCGCTCTTCACGATGGTGGTGATCGGCGGACTGGGATCGCTCCCTGGCGTGGTCATCGGTGCCATCTACGTGTGGGGCACGCAGTACTTCTTGACCGGGGGCTGGGCCTTCGTCGCAAGTGGTGGTGGCGTCCTGATCCTCCTGATGATCCTGCCAGAAGGGCTCGGTGGGCTCTTGTACATGATCCGTGACCGCCTCTTGCGTCGCATCGCCCGGGCGCACAAGCTCGAGGTTCCAGGCCTCATGACTCGAGCCCGCTCCGGTGAGGCCGTGGACGAGGGGGCAGCCGCGCTGATCGCCGAGGTCTCCGAGGAGGGCGGGGGGCCGTCACTCGACAAGGTGATCGTGGCGGCTGACCCGACACACCACGGCGAGGACCACCTGAACATCCACGTGCACGCTGAGCCGGTCACTTCGGCGACCCACGACATCGGGATTGGCTCGGGAGCCGAAGGGGGGCTGAACCCATGACCACCGCGACGACGGCGATCGCCGAACCCTCCGATCAGCCGATCACGAGCGGAGAAAGGCAGTTCTCCAGGTTCGACCCTCGGCGGATCACCTCCCCCTACCCCCTCACTCCGCTCATCGTCTTGATCGGGTTCGCGTCGGTCCCGATGCTCGACACCTCGGCCTTCAACATCTTGGTGCCGAACATCAAGAACTCGTACCACCTGAGCCTCGCCGGCGTGTCGTTCATCATCGCGATCAGCACGCCGCTCGGTCTCCTCGCAGACATCCCGATCGGCTACTACGCAGACCGGGTCCGCCGGCTGCGGATGGCCTCGATCGGTCTCGTCCTCTTCATGGGGTTCTCGGTCCTGACCGGTGTGGCTGGCGGCCTGCTCAGTCTCGGGCTCCTCTACACGGCTCGCAGCGGCGTCGCGGTCGGCGGGGCATTCACCTCCACCCAGAACAGCCTCCTGGCCGACTTCTATCCGATCGACATCCGAGCCCGGGTCTATTACATCCAGCGCGGCGCGATCGCCGTCTGCCTCGCACTCGGCCCGCTCATCGTGGCGGCCTTCGAGTTGTTCTACGGGTGGCAGGTGCCGTTCTATTTCCTCGCCCTGCCGACCGGCATCTTCATCTTCCTCGGGTTGCGGACGAAGGAGCCCATCCGTGGCGTGCACGAGCGTCGGTACCTGGGCGCCGATGAAGCCACCGCCGAGATCGAGGACGAGCCGCCGACGTTCTCCGAGACCTTCCGCGTGCTCTTCGCCAACCGATCATCCCGCCGGATCTACTACTCCCTGCCGTTCCTCACGGCGGCCATCCTCGGGATCACGACGTTCACCAGCCTCTTCTACCAAGAGATCCTGCACCTGGACGCCTCCCGGCGGGGCCTGATCGTCTCGCTGACCGAACCGGGCGAGATCATCGGCCTGTTCTTCGGCCTGATGATCGTCCAACGCCTGATGACGAAGGATCCTGGCAGAGCGATGCGCATCGTCTCGCTCAGCGGGATCGGCGCCGCCGCCTTCCTCTGCGTGTTCGCCTTCGCCCCGAACCTCCCGTGGGCCTTCGGTGCCCAGTTCATGTACGTGCTGGTCTCCTCGGCGCTCACCCCTGGCATCTTCGCCGTCATCTCCCTCGCGGTGCCCGCACGAATGCGGACGCTCGGGTTCGCGACCGGGTCGCTCTGGTTCCTCATGGGAGTGCCGATCATTCCGATCGTCGGCACGATCGGGGACGCCTACGGCTTGCGCACCGGCATCTTGATTTTCGCCCCCGTCTACGTCATCGGCTCGCTCATCTTGGGGTCCTCGGGCAACTTCTTGAACAACGACATCGAGAAGGTCCGTGTCTCGACGCTCGCCCGCGCCGAGGTGCGCAAGGCTCGGACCGAAGGCCGCGCCAAGCTGCTCATGGTCCGGTCCCTTGAAGCGGGTTATGACGGTGTGCAGGTGCTCTTCGGCATCAACTTGGACGTCGAGGACGGCGAGATGTTGGCCATCCTCGGAACGAACGGTGCCGGAAAGAGCACGCTGCTGCGCACCATCTCGGGCCTGATGGTGCCCGACGCCGGCGCGGTGTTGTTCGATGGTCGGGACATCACCAGCTCGGACCCGAACAAGATCGCCGAGAGCGGGATCATGCAGGTGCCCGGCGGTCGAGGGATCTTCCCAGGGCTCACCGTCGCTGAGAGCCTCCGGGTCGCCGGCTGGCTGTATGAGAAGGAACCCGAATACCTGAAGCAAGCGACCGAGCAGGTGCTCGACTACTTCCCCGTGCTTCGGAGCAGGATGAACGTGGCGGCGGGGAGCCTGTCGGGCGGCGAGCAGCAGATGCTGAGCCTTGCCCAAGCCTTCATCGCCAAGCCGCGCCTCCTCATGATCGACGAGCTCTCGCTCGGGCTCGCGCCGACCGTCGTCGAGTCCCTGCTGAAGATCGTGAAGGCGATCCACGACAACGGCACCACGGTGATCCTGGTGGAGCAGTCCGTGAACATCGCGCTTCGCCTTTGTGACCGCGCCGCCTTCATCGAGAAGGGTGAGGTGGTCTTCTCCGGCGACACCGCCGAGCTCCTCGGACGCGACGACATCGTGCGCGCCGTCTTCCTCGAGGGTGCCCGTGGCGAAGCAATCGAGGCGAAGGCCCCAGAGGCCGCTGTGCCGGCCGGTGCCGCCGCGGCACAGGCCGCAACGGTCGCTGCCGGACTTGGGACGACCGAACGCCAGGTGGTCCTCTCTGCCAGGGGTCTGCGCAGGAGCTTCGGCGGCGTCGTGGCCGTCGACGACGTCGATCTGGACCTCTACGACGGGGAGATCCTCGGTCTCATCGGACCGAACGGCGCCGGCAAGACCACGACGTTCGAATTGATCTCCGGGCACGTCACCACAGACGCCGGCCGGGTGACCATGCTCGGTCGCGACGTCAGCAAGTGGAGCCCGGAGCGCCGAGCCGAGGCTGGCCTCGGTCGCTCCTTCCAAGCCGCAAAGCTCTGGCCTGGCCTCACGGTGCAGGAGACCATCGCGCTCGCGGTGACCAAGAGGATCCACACGCCCGGAATCATTCCGACGCTGTTCTGCGCTCCCAACGTGTCGCGTGCCGAGAAGCGGGTGGCCAAAGAGGTGGACGAGGTGCTCGAATGGCTCAGCCTCGGTGACTATCGAGATCTCTTAGCCTCGGACCTTTCAACTGGGACTCGACGGCTCGTCGAGCTCTCCGTGATCGTGGCCATGCGGCCGAGCATCGTGATGCTCGACGAACCTTCGGCGGGCATCGCCCAGGCCGAGACCGAGGCCTTGGCTCCGGTGCTGCTTCAGACAAGAGAGCAGCTGAACTGCTCGATGTTGCTGATCGAACACGACATGGGGCTCATGCGAGCCCTCTCAGACCGGATCATCGCGATGGATACGGGTTCGGTCGTCGTCGTCGGTGCTCCCGAAGAAGTCCTCAGCCACCCGAGGGTGGTCGAGTCATACCTCGGTGCTGCTGCCGGGACGTTGTGAGTTCAGCCGGCCGAACTTGTCTCCCGGAGGTCGAACCGTGCACATGAAGCGTCATCGCCGGCTGCTGCGCACCGCCGCACCCTTGGTCGTCTGCGCCTTGGTCTTGAGCGCGTGCAGCCTGCAGAAGCATTACGGCGTGAGCACCCACACGTACCCGGTCAAGGGCAACTGCAACACGTCCCGAGTCGACGCAATCGGTGCAGCACTCCCCCTGTCGGGAGCCGAAGCACCTGTTGGCAAGGCATATCTCACCGGCGTCAAGATGGCCGTGACCCAGGTCAACGACAGCCACGGCATCATGCAGAACCACACGTGCCTGGAGCTTCTCTACAAGGACATCGGGACCGACCAACCCCACGTCGGCGACCAGGCCGTGCTGGACCTGGTGAACGGCGAAGGGGTCAACTTCCTCGTCGCTCCATTCGAGTCTTCGGTCGTCCAGTTCACGGGCTCCGACCTGGGGTTGTCAGGCATACCGAGCACAACCTCGTCATCACTGAACATGGTCCGCCAACCCAAGAACTACCCGATGACGTTCCCGACCGGTGCATCGACGTCACTTGAAGCCTCCGCCTTGGCGAAGTACGCGCGCGCGCAGCACTGGTCCAGCCTCGCGGTTGCCGCGCTCAACGACCCGGCGGGCAAGGAGGAACTCGCTGAGTTGAAAGCAGACGTCGCGAAGACCGGCGGGTCCGTCGTCGCTACCCTCAAGGTCCCGGCGAAGGGGGCCTTCTCGGCTGACAAGCTC
Source organism: Acidimicrobiaceae bacterium (assembly GCA_027306525.1). GTDB lineage: Bacteria > Actinomycetota > Acidimicrobiia > Acidimicrobiales > RAAP-2 > Palsa-461. The sequence continues at coordinate 2,461 of DAHUZM010000099.1, read as the reverse complement.
ACGTCATTGCGCGATGCCCACCCGAATGCACTCGTGGTGCTGGGCGACACGCTTCAGGTCGCCAAGCCTCTGGTGGCTCGGGTGCAGCTGGGGTGGACCGTGCCGACCCTCGTCGGGGCGAGCGCCGCCAACGCGTCGGTCCTGAGGCAGCTCGGCGCAAACGGGGCGAACGGTGTGTATGCGCTCGTGCCCAAGGCCGTCGTCCTCTCACCGAAGGCGCATGGCCCCTCCGACCCGTCGATGATTGGGTTCGTCAGGCGGCTGAAGGCCGAGCTCCACGTGTCGACGTTGCCGAACTCCGTGATCCCCTACGCAGAGGGTTATGACTCCGTCGAGATGCTGGCGACCGCCGCGACGACCATCAACTCATCCAGCGCGGCCAACGTCCAGACATACCTTCAGACCGCGAACTATCCCGGTTTGCTGGCTTCCTACAACTTCACCTCGAACTACCACGGCGGGGTATCGGCCCGACAACTCACGGTCGCGGCGTTGAACACACTGTCCAATGGCTTCTTCCGTTCCGCGCCAAGCGGTTCGAAGTCTGGCTGAGGCACCGACTGTCAGATGTCGCAAGACGCGGCATCTCGGCAACGGCGATCCAGGTGGACGACACGCGGTGCACAGGGCCCTGGTGGGTCTTGGCGGCTCTTCGGATCTGAGCACGGTGCACTGCTCGGGAGATGAGGGAGCCGAGATCAGAACATGTCCCACCAACTCGGCGTTCGGTGGCAGGTCAGCCTGAGCCGTTCCCATGCGGTTGGGTACGGCCAATGAAGCTCCTAGTTGAGCAGCTCGGTCAGCAGCTCGAGGGAGTCGTGTAGCTGGGCGAAGCGTCGTGGCCCCAGGATCTCTGCGATCCGCTGCTGGGCGGCCCCCGCCTCGGCGTAGATGGTGTCCGCGAGCCGCTGTCCCTTGGGGGTGAGTCGGATCACGCGAGCCCGTCCGTCGGCCGAATCCGGGACGCGTTCAAGGTATCCATGCCCCTCCAGGTGCCCGAGCAGGTCGTTGATCGACTGTTTCGTGATCCCGGCATGGTCGGCAAGCTGGCTCGGACGTATCCCGTCGAGGCCCGGATAGCGCCAGAGCCCGACATGCGCGGCGTTCAGATCGTCGTATCCGGCCGCAACCACGCCGGCATACACCTGGTCACGGACCCACTGCCAGACAACCCGCAACATGGCGCCGATGTACGGGCCTGACTCCCCGCCGGGATCTTCTCCAGCGCGCGAACCGCTTGACATTTGTCGTAAGGATACCATACGATCTCGTCGTAAGGACGCCTGACTACCAGACTGGGGACAGGCTTCACCCACGAGGTGGCCGAAGTGACGACAGCAATTGTTGACTCCCCAGAGAATGAGCAAGCGCAGGCGTGGTGGTTCCTCGGTACCCTGGTCGTCGAGCATCGCTGCGCACCCGGAATGGACACCGTCGTGCTCGAGATGACCCTCCCGGTGGGCTCGGCGCCCCCGCTGCACGTCCACGACGGCCTCGACGACACGTGGTACATCCTCGAGGGCCGGATAGTGGTGCGATGTGGCGACGACGAGTTGGTCGTGGGAGCCGGGCACTGGGTCTCCATGCCACGAGGCGTGCCGCACACGTTCAGAGTCGTCGGTGAGCGCCAGGCGCGGATCCTGCTCGTACACGACAACGTCAGCTTCCGTGACCTCATCCGCGACCTCAGCATTCCGGCTACGGCCCATGTCGTGCCGGCCAACCCAACCTTCCCGTCCATGGACGAAATAGTGCGCATCGCAACGTCCCATGACCTCAGGCCAGTCGGGCCTCCTATGAGCGCTGAAGACAGCGCATCGGTCCTGGCCGGCGTGAACTGATCCGCTGACATAGGGCGCCAGAACCGAAAGGAGGACCAGTGGCTGCTCCCAAGCTGCAGGTCACCGGAATCAACCATTGAGCTGCCCCACAAAAAGTGGACACGGTCTCAGGCAGCTCGAGCCGCCGTGGACAACGATAGTTCGAAAGTCGATCGGGCTCATGTAGCCGATCTTGGAATACCTCCTTTGATGGTTGTAGTAGTCCATGAACCAGGCGATGCCGGCGGTAAGTTCCTCGAGGTTGGCGAAGCTGTGGCGGTAGTAGAACTCGTGCTTGAAGATCGACCAGAACGACTCTGCGGTCGCGTGGTCGAAGCAGGACCCGGTCTTGCCCATGGAACGGACGAGCCCGTTACTCGTGCTCAGCTCGACAACCGACCGAGCGGTGAATTGCGATCCGCGGTCGGTGTGGAACTTCACTCCGGCACAGCTGAAACGTCGGACGAACAGGGCGCCTCGCAAGGCCTCTTCGACAAGCTCTTTTCGCATATGGTCCGCCACCGCGAAGCCGAGCACTCGTCCGGAGTGCTCGTCACGGATGGCACAGAGGTAGGCCGCACCTTCACCGGTCGTCATGAAGGTGATGGCAGAGGTCCACACCCGATCCATGGCCCCTTGGT
>DAHUZM010000088.1 GCA_027306525.1 Acidimicrobiaceae bacterium | reverse complement strand
CACTGGCTCCATCTACTCGACGGTGATCGCCAAGGAGCGGCGGGGGGACTACCTGGGCAAGACGGTGCAGGTCATCCCGCACGTGACCGACGAGATCAAAGAGCGGGTCCGGCGCCTGGCCGAGGACGACGTGGACGTCGTCATCGTCGAGATCGGCGGCACGGTCGGCGACATCGAGATCGTCCCGTTCTTGGAGGCCATCCGTCAGCTGCGCTCCGACGTGGGCCGCCAGAACGTCTGCTACCTACACCTCACCCTCGTGCCGTATCTCGCGCCCTCCGGCGAGCAGAAGACCAAGCCCACCCAGCACTCGGTGACCGAGCTGCGCAGCCGGGGCATCCAGCCCGACGCCATCGTGTGCCGGAGCGACCAGCCCATTTCTGACGCCTTGAAGCGCAAGATCTCGCTGCTCTGCGACGTGCCCGTCGAGGCGGTCATCTCCATGGCCGACGCCGGGAACATCTACGAGATCCCGCTCGTCCTCCACGAGGAGGGCCTCGACGCCTACCTGTGCAACACGCTCGGGATCGACCTCGACGCCCACAAGATCGACCTCTCGGGCTGGGAGACGGTGGTCACCCGCGCCGAGACGGCCGAGCGCCGGGTGAGGATCGCCATGATCGGCAAGTACGTCAACCTGCCCGACGCCTACCTCTCGGTCGTCGAGTCGCTCCGCCACGCCGGGTTTTTCCACGCGGCGGTGGTCGACATCGATTGGATCGACGCCGAGCTCGTGCCCGGCCTCTTGGAGACCGACCGGCTGCGCAACCTCGACGGCATCGTCATCCCGGGGGGCTTCGGCGAGCGGGGCGTCGAGGGGATGATCGTGGCCGCGCGCTACGCGCGCGAGCACGGCATCCCGTGCCTCGGTCTGTGTCTCGGGCTCCAGGTGATGGTGGTGGAGGTCGCCCGGCACCTGGCGGGCCTCGAGCGGGCCCACTCGCTCGAGTGCGACTCGACGACCCCGCACCCGGTGATCGCCCTCATGGACGAGCAGTTCGACGTGGTGGACATGGGAGGCACGATGCGCCTCGGCGCGTATCCGGCCATGCTCACGCCGGGCTCCCAGGTGGCGACGATCTACGGGACCGAGGTGGTCTCCGAGCGCCACCGGCACCGCTACGAAGTCAACTCGCGCTACCGGTCGCGCCTCGAGGCGGCCGGGCTGTCGTGCTCGGGCAACTCGCCCGATGGGCGCCTCGTCGAGTTCATCGAGCTACCCGGCCACCCCTATTGGATCGGCACCCAGGGCCATCCAGAGTTCAAGAGCCGGCCCGACCGGCCCCACCCCCTCTTTCGAGAGCTCGTCGCGGCGGCGCTCGAGCGGGCCGAGGGCCGCGAGCCGCACCTCATCGAGCTCGACCTTCGCTGAGCGGTCGCCCCGTGGGGACCGATGACGGCGAGGGGTTCGCATCGCTCGGGAGCGAGGTCCTCTGGCAAGGCCGCCGCTTCGCCATCGCGCGAGGTCGCTTCGCCAGTCCCGAAGGGGAGGAGTTCGAGCGCGAGTACATGGAGCACCCCGGCGCGGTCGGCATCATCGCGCTCGACGAGGAGCGCCGGGTCGTCCTGGTGCGGCAATTCCGCGGCCCCATGGGCGCCACGGTGCTCGAGATGCCCGCCGGAACCTGCGACGTGGAGGGCGAGGAACCGGTGGCGACGGCGCGCCGCGAGCTGGCCGAAGAGGTGGGCCTGGAGGCCCAACACCTAGAGGAGCTGGCCGGGCTGCCGGTGTCGCCCGGCGTCACCGACCAGGTGACGAGGGTCTTCTTGGCGACCGGACTCACCGCGTGCCCGACCGCACGCGAGGGCCCCGAGGAGCGGGCCATGCGCGTCGAGGTGGTGCCCATCGACGAGGTCCCCTCGATGGTCGCGGCCGGCGAGCGCATGGACGCGGTGACCCTGGCCGGCGTCGCGCTCGCCCGGGCCGCCCTCGGCCGGCACCGCTGAGCCGTGCCGGCGGCCGTCCTCTCGAACGACGCCGAGGAGTTCCTCTCGTGGCTGACCGTCGAGCGTGGCCGGGCCGAGCTCACGATCCGCGCCTATCGCCGCGACCTCGCCGCCTACGAGGCGACGCTCGCCGCCAAGGGCACCACGCTCGCCGAGGCGTCGCCGGCGGACATCGAGGACCACCTGGCCTCCCTGCGCTCGAGCGGGCACGGCCCGGCTTCGGTCGCCCGCGCCCAGTCGGTCGTGCGCGGCCTGCACCAGTTCTTGCTCGAGGAGGACCGGGCGACTGGCGATCCGAGCGCAGAGGTCGACGGCACCCGCCTGCCGAGCCGCCTCCCGAAGGCGTTGAGCGAGGAGGAGGTGGCGCGCCTCATCTCCACGTTGCAGGCGACCGACCCCCGCTCACGTCGTGACCGGGCGCTCGTCGAGCTCCTCTATGGCACCGGCGCCCGGATCAGCGAGGCGGTCGGCCTCGACCTTTCGGATCTGGCCGGCGGTGACGGCCTCATCCGCCTCTACGGGAAGGGGTCCAAGGAGCGCATCGTGCCGGTCGGCGCCATGTGCGCAGCGGCGCTCGCGGCCTGGCTCTGCGACCTCGGCCGCGGCGCCATGGCCCCGGCGCGCTGGCGGCGGCGGGGCGACTCGGAGGCCGTGTTCTTGAACCAGCGGGGCGGCCGGCTCTCGCGCCAGGGGGCGTTCGCGATCGTGGCCGGTCGGGCCAGGGAGGCCGGCATCAGCCGTCCGGTGAGCCCGCACGCCCTTCGCCACTCCTGCGCCACCCACATGCTCGCCCACGGGGCCGACATCCGGGTGGTCCAGGAGCTGCTCGGCCACGTGTCGATCTCGACGACCCAGCTCTACACGAAGGTCTCGGCCGAGCACCTCCGGTCCGCCTACGAGGCGGCCCATCCCCGGGCCCGGCGCCCGCCCGCCGGCCGGGGCTGAGCCGTCGCACCTCGGCCACCTGCCTGGTGAAGACTTCGCCCATGGAACGAGGGCTCCGGGGATGAGGGTGCTCGTCGCCGAAGACGACGCGGCGCTGCGCGAGGTGCTGGCGCGGGGCCTCCGGGAGAACGGCTACGTGGTCGACGCCGTCGAGGACGGGGAGCAGGCGCTGCGCCACCTGCAGCTCTACGACTACGAGGTGGCGGTGCTCGACTGGCGCATGCCGGTGCGCAGCGGCCTCGACGCCCTCCGTGAGGCCCGGGCCGGCGGCGTGCGCACCCCGATCCTGATGCTGACCGCCCGCGACACCCCGGCCGACCGCATCGGCGGGCTGAACGCCGGCTCCGATGACTACCTCGTGAAGCCCTTCGACTTCGGCGAGCTCCTGGCCCGCCTCCAGGCCCTCCAGCGGCGGCCCCCGCTGCGCTTCGCGGCGCCCATCGAGTGCGGCGACCTGCGCCTGGACCCGGCCTCAAGGGTGCTCACCCGGGCCGGCGAACCGGTCACGCTGACCGCGACGGAGTTCGGCATCATCGAGCTCCTCTTGCGCCGGTTCCCCTCGGTCGTCACCCGCCGCGCCATCGCGAGCTCGGTATGGGCCGAGGAGGCCGACGCGCTCGGCTCCAACACGATCGAGGTGCACATGGCCCGCCTGCGCTCCAAGCTCGAGGGGAGCACGGCGCGCATCGAGACCGTCCGGGGCACCGGCTACCGCCTGGTCGGGCCGTGAGGATCCACCGGGACCATCGGGCGCACGCAGCGCGCGTGGCGGGCGCCGCGACCGCGATCGTCCTCGCCTGCTACGTGGCCGGCGTGCTCGTCCTCAACCTCGTGATCACCTCCCGGCTGGCGGGCGAGGTCGACCATCGGCTGCGCGAGCGCCTGAGCGCACTCGTCCCGGCCGGGCTCCCGGCCACCGTGAACGGCGACAACGGGCGTCCCGACCTGCTCTCAAGGGGTGCCGACGTCGACGACGTGCCGATCTTCACCTGGGTCCTCGCAGCGAACGGCGCCACCAGCGCGAGCACCCTTGGCGCCCCCACCCTCCCGAGGCGCCGGTGGAACGACGCCCCGGTCACCCTCACCATCGGCACGACGCCCTTCCGGTTCTTGGCCGAGCGCCACGGCCAGGGGTGGGTGGTCGCCGGGGCGAGCGCGCTCGAGATCCCCCGGGTGCGCTCGGTCGTCATCGGACCCGAGCTCGTCTTCGGCGCGGTCCTCGTCGTGGCGGTCTTCGTCGGTTCGTTCCTGATCGGGCTCCGCGCGTCGGCGCCCTTCGAGCTCATCCGGCGGCGGCAGGCCGAGTTCACCGCCGACGCCTCCCACGAGCTGCGCACCCCCCTGAGCGTGATCGAGGCCGAGGTCGACCTCGCACTCAGTCGAGCCCGCGACCGGCCGGCGTACGAGGAGGCGCTGCGACGGATCGGGGGTGAGGGGCGCCGCCTCCGCCGGATCGTCGACGACCTGCTGTGGCTGGCGCGCACCGACGCCGAGGGCGACCGGGGCGGCCGGGCGGCCGTCGAGGTGGAGGCGGTGGCCGGCGCGTGCACCGAGCGCTTCCGGGCGGTGAGCGAGCGGCGGGGGGTCGCGCTCGTGTTCTCGACCGAGGGCCGGTCCCCCCTCGCCGTCCACGGGTCCGAGGAGGGCATCGACCGCCTGACCGGGGTGCTCGTCGACAACGCCCTCAAGCATGCGGGCGAGGGCGGCCGGGTGGAGGTGCGGGTGCGCGGGATCGGCAACCGGGTCACCCTCGAGGTCGACGACAGCGGCTCGGGCATCCCCGAGGACCAGGTGCCGCTCATCTTCGACCGCTTCCACCGGGTGACCGACGGGGACCAGGGGACCGGGCTCGGCCTGGCCATCGCCGACGCGGTGGTCCAGGCGACCCGTGGCACCTGGGCGGTGCGGCGCTCGGCGCTCGGGGGCGCCCACATGGAGGTGTCGTGGCGGCGGGCCACCGCCCGCCACGCTCCGCCCGCCGCCGATGGGCCCCGCACGCCCGAGGAGGCCGACCGGCTGCCGGTGTCCCTCGACCGGGCCGGGCGGGGTGCCGGACGTCGAGGGGAGGGCTCCCGAGAGCCCCTTTAGGGGCGATTTAGCACCTTCTTAGGGCCAAATTGCACTCCTGTAATCCCGCCTTCAGGAAGGCTCCCTACGGTGGCTGTATGGCCGGGCGCCATCAGCACGGGCATGGACGGTTCGAGCGCCTGGCTCGCCACAACCGCGACGCCTCGCTCGCACGCATCGGGAGCGTGACCCGCAAGGCCGTGATCGGCTCGGTGGCCGCCATGGCCGCCCTCGGGGTCTACGTGGCAAGGGCCTTCCCCGGGCACCAGAACACCTCGCCGGCGCCCTCGTCCTCCTCCTCGACGACCGCACCGTCGAGCGGGGTGTCGGGCGCGAGCCCGTCGCCGTCGGCCACGCTGTCGCCGCCGACCAGTGCGCCGGCGCGGACCCAGGCACCGCCGGTCGTCTCGAGCGGCGCCAGCTGATGGGGGCGGCATCGAAGGGCCCGCTCGCATACCGGACCCGCGCGCTCGGGACCACGGCCGAGATCGTCGTGAGCGACCCTCACGCCCTCGTCGAGGCGTCGCGGCTCTTGGAGCGCCGCCTGGAGCGGCTCGACGAGGTCGCGAGCCGCTTCCGCGTCGACTCGGAGCTCTTCGCCCTCTGTCGGGCGGCCGGACGGGAGGTCCGCGTCAGCGGGGAGCTCTTGGAGCTCTTGGACGTCGCCCTCGTGATGGCCGAGGCGACCGACGGCCGCGTCGACCCGACGGTCGGCGGCGCCCTGTGCCGCCTCGGCTATGACCGCGACTTCGCCGCGATCCTCGACGCCACCGCCGCGCCGCTGCCGGCGCGCGAGGCCGCCCCGGGCTGGCGGAGCATTGAGATCGACCGCGACCGGCGCAGCGTGCGGATCGCACCGGGCACCGTCGTGGACCTCGGGGCCACCGCCAAGGCGTGGGCGGCCGACGTCATCGCAGGCGTGGTGGCGACCCGCTTGGGCGTCGGCGTCCTCGTCTCTTTGGGCGGTGACGTCGCCGTCGGCGGAGCGCCACCCGAGGGCGGCTTCGCCGTCGCCCTGCACGACGCCGCGACCTCGGTGCAGGGCGAGACCGTCGCACTCCTGGGCGGCGGGCTCGCCACCTCGGGGATCTGGCGGCGGCGCTGGAGCCGGGGTGGCCAGTTCGTGCACCACATCATCGACCCCGAGACCGGCCTGCCCGCCAGGACCCCGTGGCGCACCGTCTCGGTCGCCGCCGCCAGCTGCCTCGAGGCCAACGCCGCGTCGACCGCGGCCATCGTGCTCGGCGAGGGCGCCCCCGAGTGGCTCGAGGCCCGCGGCCTCCCAGCCCGCCTGGTCACCGAGCGCGGCGCCGTGGCGACGACGGCCAACTGGGGGACTGGTCGCGCCAGCACCCCGGTGGGGGCCTGAGCGTGCTCGCGACCGTCGGCCACGGCGCGACGACGATGTGGTACTTCACGCGGGCGAGCGGCCTCGTCGCCCTGGTGCTCTTGAGCGCGACGGTCGTCGTCGGGATCGTGTCCTCGGTCGGCTGGGCGAGCGAGCGCTGGCCCCGCTTCGTGTCCCAGGGCGTGCACCGCAACCTCTCGGTGCTCTCGCTCACGCTCGTCGTCATCCATGTCATCACGACCGTCGCCGACGGCTTCGTGCCGATCACCCTCCTCGACGCGGTCGTCCCCTTCGCCTCGCCGTACCGGCCCGTGTGGGTCGGCCTCGGGGCCTGCGCGTTCGACCTGCTGGTCGCAGTCGGGATCACGAGCGCGCTGCGCCACCGCATCGGCCGACGGGCCTGGCGCATGGTGCACTGGGCCGCCTACGCGTGCTGGCCCATCGCCCTCTTCCACGGGCTCGGGAGCGGCAGTGACACCCACCTCTTCGGGGCCCAGTTCGTCTACCTCCTCTGCGCCGTGGTGGTCATCGCCGCCCTCGGGTGGCGCCTGATCGAGGCCCAGTCGGCCGGTCGCGCGTGGAGGGTCGGGGCCGGAGCGGCCGCCACGCTCGTCATGCTGGGCGCCGCCGTGTTCGCCTTCGTCGGACCGCTCGCCCCGGGGTGGTCCAGGCGCTCGGGGACCTCACCGTCGGTCTTGGCCGAGATCGCTGCGGCCACCATGGGGGCGAGCTCGCCGAGCGCGGGGTCGGGGGCCGCCTCCTCGAGCCCACCACCCAGCTCGGCACCCGTCTCGGCCCCGGCCGCGCCCTTCACGAGCGCGCTCGATGGCACCGTCTCGGTTGTCGGTCCCGACGTGACGGGCCACGAGCAGGTCGTCCTCACCATGCGTCTGCAGCCCGCCGGGGTGCCCCTCGTCGTGTCGCTCTCGGGCAGCGCCGTCGACAGCGGGGTCGCCCTCACCTCGAGCAACGTCACCCTCGGCGCGCTGCGCGGGCAGGTCACCTCGCTCGAGGGCACCTCGATCGGCGCCACGGTGTCGGGGCAAGGCACCTCGGAGTCCCTCGTGATGGAGCTCAGCATCGACCAGGCGCATCACGTCGTGTCGGGCTCGGTGTCCGCTTCGCCCTCGGGCACCTCCGCGCATCGCGAGCGGGAGCCCTCGTGACGAGCACGCTGGTGCGCCCGGACGCGACGCTCGGGCGGCCCGAGCCGACCGCCATGCCCCGCCTGCTGCGCGGGCTCGGGCGCGACGGGGGCACCGTCGGGCTGGGCGAGCACCTCGAGCGTTGGGGCGCCATGGACCTGCGCTGGGCACGCCAGCACCTCGGGTCCGAGCTCGAGGCGAGCGGCCTGCGAGGCCACGGCGGCGCCGGCTTTCCGGTCGCCGCCAAGTGGCGTTCGGTCGCCCGCTCCGGCCGGCGGCCGATCGTCGTGGTGAACGGGGCCGAGGGCGAGCCGGCGAGCGCCAAGGACGCGCTCTTGCTCGCCCGCACCCCACACCTCGTGCTCGACGGCGCGGCCGCCGCTGCGGCCTCCATCGGCGCTGGACGCGTCCTCGCCTACGTCCCGCATCATCTCCTCGAGGGCGTGCAGGCGGCGGCTGGCGCCCGCCGGCGGCACCGGCTCGACCCGGTGGACATCGAGGTGCGCGAGGCGCCCGAGGGCTTCATCTCGGGACAGGAGTCCGCGGCGGTGAACGGCCTCCAGGGAAGACCGGCGCTGCCCTCGTTCATCGTGCTGCGCCCGATCCGCGAGCGCGGCGTCGAGGGCCGGCCCACGCTCGTGCACAACGCCGAGACGCTGGCCCACGTCGCGCTGGTCGCCCGCTACGGCGCCGCCTGGTTCGGGGCCCTTGGGACCGAGCGGGCCCCTGGCACCACGCTCCTCACGGTGACCGGCCGGCCCGGTGGCCCCGTGGTCCAGGAGGCCGCCTTGGGCACCCCGCTGCGCGAGGTCCTCGGCCTCGGTCCAGACGCCCGCCGGCGCTACCAGGCGGCGCTCCTCGGCGGCTACGGGGGGACCTGGGTCGACATCGACACGTTGCTCGAGCTCGAGCTGAGCGAGGAGGCGGCCCGCCGGCGCTCCGCCACACTCGGACCGGGGATCGTCGTGCTGCTCGGCCACGATTCGTGCCCGCTCGCCGAGGTCGCCCGGGTGGTCCGCTACATGAACGGCGAGTCCGCCGGCCAATGCGGACCATGCGTGCACGGGCTGGGGGCGCTCGACCAAGCTCTCCAGTCGGTGGCCTTCCACGCACCAGAACACCAGGCCTCGGTCGGTTCGATCACGCAGCTCTGCGCGCTCGTAGAGGGCCGCGGCGCGTGCCGGCACCCCGACGGGGTGTCCCGCTTCGTGACGAGCGCGTGCGCGGTCTTCGCCTCCGAGCTCGCAGCGCACCGCCGTCTCGGGCCCTGCGGGCGCATCGGGGCCCCGAGCGCGCTGCCCTTCGGGGGGCGCCCCGAGGCGCGGCACGCCGGCCGGGCGACGAGGCCCCGATGAGGCGGGCATTTAGGATCGTCGTGGACCCGATCGCCTGCTGCGGCGAAGGGCTCTGCGCCGAATTGTTCCCCGAACGCATCTCGCTTGACCCCTGGGGGTTTCCCATCCTCTCCGACGAACCCATCACCGCCGATCTCGTCGAGCACGCCGGGCGGGCCGTCGACATGTGCCCGCACCTCGCGCTCCACGTGATGGACGCCCCCGCCAACGCCGGGACGGGCGGAGGGCGCCCGGGCGAGCCGGCACGGCTCGTCGCCCGGCTCGCCCCGGGGGGCCGACGTCGATGAGCTGGCCCCTCGACCCCCGCTCACGGCGCGAGCCCGCGGCGCGCCGCCTCCCGTCCGACCCGCGCCGGCGCGCGTCGGACGCCCCGTCGCTCCCGCCCGATCCCCGCGCCCGTTCCCGGGTCCCGATCGACCCCCGCTACGCGAACCAACCGTCTACTCGGGCCCCGGCCGATCCCCGTCTTCGCGTCCAGCGGCCCCCGCCGATCCGGGTCGACCCGCGCACGGTGGCCCCCCAGGGCCCGCGGCTCCCGACCGATCCCCGCGCCCGTCCCCGGGTCCCGATCGACCCCCGCTACGCGAACCACCCGCCGCCTGGGTTCCAGTACAACATCGGGGCGCGTCCCTTCGGGCGCCCGGGCCGGCCCCTCG
>DAHUZM010000082.1 GCA_027306525.1 Acidimicrobiaceae bacterium | reverse complement strand
CCTGTTGCCTCACGTCAAATCCTCCGGGAACGCTGATTCGTTGCCTCACCTAAAACCTCCGGGAACGGGGAGGCGTTGAAGGCCCGGTTGACCCGTCGAATCGGGCTGGGGGTCTTGGTGAGCGCCAGGTGCTGGAGCTGGGCGGCCAGGCGATCGATCTCCCGCTGGAGCTGACCGGGGTGGAGCCGATTGCGCTGCCGGATGAGCGCCCCTCTCCTGGCCGGGGTGAGCACCCCCGAGGCGATGGCCCGATCAAGAGGGGTGGCCGCCCGGTCGTGGCGTTTGACCACCTTTGCGCCGATCCTCTCCCGACTGAGGAGCTTCTGCTGGGCGCAGAGAAGGTTGGTGAAGCGGCGGTCGAGCTCCCAGATGGAGTTGAGCACCTCGAGCTCGGCCCCGGTGTCGAAGCGCAGATAGCCGACCAGCTCGCGCACGTGGGTCCAGTTCTTCTGTTCGACGTGGGCCCCGTCGTTCTTGTTCCCCGGCCGGGACCGGGTGAAGGTCAGCCGTCTGGCCCTGCAGTACTCGAAGAGGTCCGCGTTCAAGAACTCGGAGCCATTGTCGCTGTCGATGCCCAGGATCGGGAACGGGAAGGCCCTTGTGGCATGGTCGATCGCGTCGACCACGTGCACCGCCGCCTTGTTCTTGACCGAACGGTTGACCGTCCAGCCGGTGGCGACGTCGGTCATGGTGAGGGTGAAGCAGAACTCCCCGAAGGAGTTGCCGCCTTCGTGGCCCACCAGGTCGATCTCGACGAAGCCCGGGGTGCTCTCGTCCCACTCGGACCAGGTGCGGATCGGGATCTGGGCCTTCAGCAGCGAACCGGGCTTGGTGTGGCTCCTCCCCCGGAACTCGGCCAGCACCTTGGCCCCCCGAAGGCGGCGGTCGATGGTCGATGCACTCATCGTGATCAGCAGGCCCGCCTCGTCGTCGGTGAGGTCGAGCTCGCCGTCACGGCGCAGCAATGGGACGAGCACCTCGAGCATCGGCGCCAGGCGCTTGCCCGCCGGGCACCGAGCCACCCGCCAGACCAGCTCGAGCGCCGAGACGATCCGAGCCGAGTACACCGGGGTCCTTGGCCTCCGAGCCTGGACGACACGGATCTCCCCGGCCCCTCGCAGTCGGCTGCGGGCGTAGTCCCGGTGCCACCCGGTGAGCTTCACCAGCTGATCGAGGATGGCCGCCTTCTCGACCCGGGATCCTCGCCGGTACTCGGCCGCCAGCTTGTTGGTAACCGCCCGGCGTTCGCCCATCGAAAGCTCCATCGATCAGGCCTAACCCGGAGCTCCTCTCTGGCGGAGGTTTTACGTGAGGCAACGATCCGGCCCAGGCGGAGATTTCTGGCGAGTCAATGCGGGTGCCAGGGCAACCAGGGGTTTTTTGAGTAGCCTGCGGGCGGCCGGCGGGGCACCTCGGACTAGTCAGCCCAGATGCCCCGGCGGATCACGGTTGCCTTCGCCGTGAAGGTCCGTCCGGGAAGGGCGGCCCCCGCCTACCCGAACCGGAGTGCGAGTGGAACATCTCGTCATCAGCCAGCTCACCCGTCACGGCTACCTCGCCGTGTTCTTCCTCATGGTGCTCGAGTCGGCGTGTGTCCCGATCCCGAGCGAGGCCGTGATGCTGCTCGGGGGCGCCCTTGCGGCGGGGATCACGGTCGCGGGCGTGCACAGCCACCTCAACGTCGTCGCCGTTGCACTCGTGGGAACGGCCGCGAACGTCGTCGGCGCGCTCATCGCCTACTGGGTGGGACGGATTGGCGGTCGGCCGCTCGTCGAACGGTGGGGGCGCTACATCCTGCTTCGCCACCACGACCTCGATCGTGCCGAGCGGTTCTTTGCCCGAAGGGGCCGTCTCGCGGTGCTCGTCGGGAGGGTGCTTCCGGTGGTGCGGACGTTCATCAGCCTGCCGGCAGGAATTGCGGAGATGCCCGTCGTCCAGTTCACGGTGCTCACGGCCCTGGGCAGCCTCCCGTGGACCTTCGCCCTGGCTATTGCCGGCTATGAGGTGGCCGGGAACTGGAAGTCGGTCTCATCGGCCTTCACCCCGGTCACCATCGTGATCGGCATCCTGATCGTGGCGGCGATCGGCTGGTGGGTGGTTCGTCGGCTCAGGACTCGAAACACGGGGGCCGACATCGGCTACTGACCGCCCGCCCGCAGCACCGGCGGTCGGCTCCGCGGCGGCGACTGATGCGGGCTCTCGGGGCACCGACCCGCCGGCCCGCTCGCCATCGAGGCGGCGGGGGGAGAGCGGGCGACGGGAATCGAACCCGCGTTCTCAGCTTGGGAAGCTGATGTTCTGCCGCTGAACTACGCCCGCGAGCGGTCGTCACACTATCGTTTGGCGCTGATTCCGTTGGGAAGAGGGTGCCCAACGCGCACCGCCGCCTCACCCCGCACGAGCGAGATTGGCTGCCTATACATGCTGGTCAGAATAGTCATCGGTATGAGCGCCACGGGCCTGGCGCTCGCTGTCGCCGGCCACCGTTTTTGGCACATCTCCCGCCTGGTCCGATCGGGGCGCCCAGCGCCCGAACGGCTCAAGAACCTGGGTGCTCGAGCCGAGGCGGAGCTGGTCGAGGTCGGCGGGCAGCGGAAGCTGCTCCGCTGGACGGTGCCCGGGTTGGCCCATGCCTTCACCTTCTGGGGCTTCACGATCCTGCTGTTCACCATCATCGAGGCGTACGGAGATCTCTTCGACAAGAGGTTCGCCATCTGGGGGTTCGGTCACAACCCCGTCCTCGGGTTCATCGAAGACTTCTTCATGGTCGCCGTTCTCGCCGCGTTGGTCGTGTTCTCGGTGATCAGGATCAAGAACGCCCCGGCCCGCCGGGAGCGCGCCTCGAGGTTCTACGGGTCGCACACCGACGCCGCATGGATCACACTCGGGCTGATCGCGCTCGTGATGATCACCTTGTTGCTCTACCGTGCTGCGCAGACCAACACCGGCGACTTCCCCTACACCTGGTGGGCGTTTGCCTCGCACGCGATCGGCAAGGCGCTCCATCCCCTGGGTGCTGGGGTGAACAGCGATCTCGAGACCATCTTCGTCATCTTGAACATCGGCGTCATCGTCGGGTTCTTGGTGTTCGTGTCCTATTCAAAGCACCTTCACATCTCGACCGCTCCGCTGAACGTGGCCCTCTCGAGGCGTCCGATCGCTCTCGGTGCTCTCGACAAGACGCCCGACATGGACATGGAGAATGTCAGCGAGGACACGGTGTTCGGTGCCGGCCTCATCGAGCACTTCACCCAGAAGCAGATGCTCGACTTCGTCACCTGCACCGAGTGCGGACGATGCCAGTCCGTGTGCCCCGCCTGGAACACCGGCAAACCGCTCTCGCCGAAGCTTGTGATCATGGGCCTCCGGGACAACATGTTCTCCCAGGCGTCTCGCCTGTTGGGAAGGGATGGCAGCGAATCGGAGGAGCCCGAGACGCTGGTGCCCCACACGATCGAGCCCGACGTGCTCTGGTCGTGTGTGACCTGCGGCGCGTGCGTCCAGGAGTGCCCGGTCGACATCGAGCACGTGGATGCAATCGTCGACATGCGGCGC
The DNA here is from genome assembly GCA_027306525.1 of Acidimicrobiaceae bacterium. Lineage (GTDB taxonomy): Bacteria > Actinomycetota > Acidimicrobiia > Acidimicrobiales > RAAP-2 > Palsa-461. Next base: position 5,380 of record DAHUZM010000082.1, on the reverse strand, counting down.
TACGAGGTGCTGATGGAGTCCCGGTTCCCGAGCGAAGCCGGTCTCATGCTGAGGAACATCGAGAATCAAGGAGACCCGTGGGGTCTCGGTAGCTCGAAGAGGACGGAGTGGACGGAGAGTCTCGACTTCGACGTCCCGGTCGTCACCGATGCCATCCCCGACGACGTCGAGTACCTCTATTGGGTCGGCTGCGCCGGCGCGCTCGACGAGCGGGCTCGCAAGGGTGTCCAAGCGACGGCGCGGATGCTGCACCGCGCTGGTGTGACGTTCGCGATCCTCGGCCCCAAGGAGTCCTGCACCGGCGACCCGGCGCGCCGTCTCGGTAACGAGTACCTGTACCAGGAGCAGACCAAGGCGAACGTCGAGACGCTCAACGGGGTCGGAGCCAAGAAGATCATTGCGACGTGCCCGCACTGCTTCAACAGCATCAAGAACGAGTATCCAGCGCTCGGGGGCCACTTTGAGGTGATCCACCATTCGCAGTTGCTGGAGCACCTTATATCGGCCGGCCGCCTCAGCCCGGGTCGCGGGTACCAGGGGACTGTCACGTATCACGACCCGTGCTACCTGGGCCGGCACAATCGGGTCTTCGACCAGCCGCGCTCGGTGATCGATGCGATCCCCGGAGCCCGCCAGGTCGAAATGCGCCGCTGCCGCGAGCGGAGCTTTTGCTGCGGGGCGGGAGGCGCCCGGATGTGGATGGAAGAGACCATCGGCAAGCGGATCAACATGGAGCGCACCGACGAGGCGTTCACGACCGGGGCAGACGTGGTCTCGACTGCGTGTCCCTACTGCATGATCATGCTCGACGATGCCGTGCGGGCCAATGCCAAGGAGGAGGAGGTCCGCGTCTTGGACCTCTCCCAGTTGGTTGAGGAGTCCCTCTCCAATCCCGCCACCTGAGCCTCGCGCCGTTGCCGTCGGCAACGGTCAGAGCGGTCAGAGGCCGAGCTGACCGTACGCGGAGGCAGGGCCGAAACTGACCACGAGGCGACGCTCGCTCACCATGGCGCGTCGATACTCATCCCAGTCAGGGTGCTCTTCGCCGCGCAGTTGTCGGTAGACGTCGACCAACTCCTCGACGACCTCGTCGTGGGGGTCCGTGGCGACCGGGCTCAGCTGCACCGTGCCGTCGAGCACCACGTACTGCCAGAAGCTGTCACCTGGAACGTAGAGCTGGGCGCGGTGATCCCTTCTCAGGTTCCTGGTCTTTGCCCGGTCGGCGGTCACCGAGATCCTCGCCGTGCCGTCTGGCGCCATGAGGTAGACGATGTTCGACAACTGGGCCCGACCATCTCGTCGTAGCGTTGCGACGACCCCTTGATGCCTGCTCTTCGCGAACTCGATCGCGTCGCCGAGCTCCATTGCGGTGCGCGGTTACCCGGCGAAGGCGAGAGTGTCCGCCTCTCGCAGCCGCGTTGCCATCGCAGCGAGCATCTTGCGGGCGAGCGAGGGCATGGTGTCGAGAAGGCCGAGAAAATGTCGCTGTTCGAGCACGAGGAGGACCATGTCCGTGTCGGCGATGATGGTCGCAGAGCGCGGTTGGCGGTCCAAGAGGGCGAGCTCTCCAAACCACTTTCCGGGCCCAAGCGTCGTGACCTTGCGGCCCTTCCTCTTCACGACGGCCGTGCCCTTCACGATCAGAAAGAACTCGTGTCCGGCCGCCCCTTCCTCGCAGAGGATCTCGCCTGCCTCGACGGTGATCTCGTCGAGGGACTGGCGCACCTTGCGAAGGTCACGCGCCGAGCACGGCGCGAACAGCCAGATGTTGGACAGGTCCACTTCCTTGGCAATCGCTCGCGGCATGAGCCAAAGGGTAGCCGGAGCACCCCCCCTGCACACGGGTCGAACACCGATGCGGTCACCCCGCCAAGCGGTGCGGACGTTGCCCGCCACCGCGGTAGCCTCCCGGAGATGGCCCTCCGTGGCGATCAAGAAGGCTCCGCTCCCCGACCCGGCATCTGGCGATGGGTGCTCCACGGTCGGACCGACGCGCCGCTCGGAGAGCGGCTTCGCTCGGCCGTCTTGAAGGAGCCGGTTCCCGCCGATGCGTCGACCGTGTCGCATGCCGAGCGCACCGTGGAGGAGCTCGAGAACGCCGAGCGCTACGCCGACGACCGGGAGCGCTTCGTCGGCCTCCTCGCCGCTCCATTGGCCGCCGCGATCGGGTTCCTCGTCGCCAATTACCTCATCGATCACGACCCAGCGCCCTACCTGAGCAACGGCCGTCCGAACCCGGCGCATGCCAGCATTGCGACGTATCACACCCTTGAGCTGGTGCTTCTTGGGTTGGCAGCCGTCATGTTGGCCTCGGCGTGGTATCGCAAGCGGCTCTTGCTCGGCATCGCGATGGCCCTCTACGGCCTCGGGGTGTTCAACCTCCATTACTGGGGATTCGGGGTGCCCTTCCTGCTCGGTGGCGCGTGGCTTCTCGTGCGCGCCTACCGCGCGCATCAGGGGCTCCGAGACGCCACTGGCGGGGGCAATGGACCCGGTAGGGCCGCTCACCCACGCTCGAACAAGCGCTATACGCCCCCCATGTAGGAACCGACTCGCCTCCGAGCCCGCCACCCGGTGAGCACCGCCGCGAGTGCCCCGAGGAGCGCCAAGGCGAGGACGGCCGGGGTGATGAAGACCCGCCATGATGAGCGGTCCGCGCGGATCTGTGCCGGCGTCGAGAGCAACCGGGGGTCCCTTGGCGAGACGACGCCGACGACGGTTGCACCGGGCGTTCGCTGACCCCTGCCGGGGATGGCCTCGACGAATTGGCGCCCGGAGACTTCGTAGCTGCCGCGGCAGGCGTACCCGGCTGCGTTGCTCCCGCTGCCGCCGAGCAGCCCGAGGCAACTCGATACCGTCACTTCGACCTTGATGCCGTGGCTTCGCAGCTCGTCGATCTGTGCGTTCTTGTGGGCGCCCGCCACGAAGAGGATGGCCGAGACAACCCCGAGGGTGGTGAGGGTCACCGCCACGAGCACCCTGACGACGCGGCCGGGGTCGGCGCCGACCTCCGCCCCTCGCAGGGCGGCGACGGGGGCCGCACGGCTCGCCCGGCGCGGGATGGATCGGTGCTCTGGATCTCCGATCCGCCGATCGTAAATCGCCCGATCCGTGGCGCGCCGGGCTGTGCGTGCGAGTTCACGCGCTGGAAACACGGGCGTGACCATGCGGAAACCACGACCCTGCATCCTGTGGGCGGCAGGCGATCCGTCCGCCGTGGTTCTGGCGCACCCGGCGTGAGCTGGGATGGACCACGCAGGCGTCGCACATGAGAGGAGACCCGAGCGGTGGTGCATCTGTTGGCGGGCGCGGTACCGGTCCCGTACCCGAGTTACCTGAACCCGGGCGATAACACGTGGCAGATCGTGGCCGCCACCTTCGTCGGGCTGATGAGCCTTCCCGGGCTTGCGGTGCTCTACGCGTCGATCGTCCAGAAGAAGTGGGCCGTCAACGTGCTGGCGATGATGTTCGCCGGGTTCTCGCTCGTGCTCGTGTGCTGGGTCCTGTGGTCCTACAAGATGGGTTTCGGGTCGACATCGCTCGGAGGCGGGGTCCACAACGGAGTCCAGACCCAACTCTCCGGCGTGGGGTGGTTCAAACACTTCTTTGAGAACTTCGTCGGCAAGCCCGGCCAGATCACCAACGCGGCGAACGAGACCACTCAGGCAGTGTCGGCGGCCAACACGGTCATCCCGTTCCACTTCCCGACGACGACGCTCGCCTACTTCCAGTTCGTGTTCGCTGCGATCACGCCGTTGTTGTTCATGGGCAGCGTGCTCGGCCGGATCAAGTTCAGTGCCTGGTGCCTGCTCGTCCCCCTCTGGTCGACCTTCGTGTACGCGATTGACGCCTTCTTGCTGTGGGGTGGCGGCTACTTCGCCCAAGAGGGAGCGCTCGACTTCTCCGGCGGGTTCGTGATCCACATGTCAGCGGGGGTTTCGGGGTTTGTCGCCGCCTGGGTCCTCGGGCCACGACTGCTTCGAGATCGACAACACGCGATTCCGAACAACCTGGTCATGGCAGCCGTCGGAGCGGGAATCCTCTGGCTCGGTTGGAACGGCTTCAACGGAGGGGATCCCTACTACGCCGGTGCATCGGCTTCCGCCGCCGTCGTCAACACCAACCTCGCGACAGCGGTCGGCGTCCTCGTCTGGATGGGAATGGATGCCTGGTTGACCAAGGGCAAGAAGCCCACCTTCTTGGGGGGCGTGAACGGCATGATCTGTGGTCTTGTCGGGATCACGCCGTGTGCCGGCTGGGTCAACGGCTGGGGCGCGATCGCAGTCGGCGCGATCTGCGCCGCGATCGTGTGGGTCGCCTGGAACTACCTTTCCAAGGTGCGCCCCTTCTCCAAGGTCGACGACGCGCTGGGCGTCGTCTACACCCACGGGATCGCCGGGTTCGTTGGCGGGATGCTCCTCGGCGTCTTCGGCGACCCCAACATGCTCGAGTACGGCTGCGGGCACCTCAACTCGGCTGGTCAGGTGATCGGCACGAGTGCGGCCGCATACGCCACCTCGACGAAAACCTGCGTGCCCTTCTCGGTCTCGGGGCTCATGTACACAGGATCGGCTCACCAGCTCTGGGAGCAGTTCCGGGCCGCGATCTGGGTGATCTTGTGGTCGGCGATCATCACCTTCGTCTTGTTGAAGCTGATCGGATTGGTCCTGCGCGGCTTGCGCTACAGGGACGAGGTCCTCGAGGTCGGAGACCTCGCAATCCACGACGAAGAGGCGTTCCCCGAGGCGACCTTCGCCGAGCGGATCGGCACCCTGTCGATGGCCGGGGCTCCGGCGTCGGGCGCCTTAGCATCCCGACGAGAATCCGAAGCGCCACCGGGCCCGGCGGGCACCTGACCCCAATCACGAGGAAGAGGAGAACGCGACATGAAGCTTGTCGTAGCGGTGCTCAAGCCGTTCAAGCTCGACGAGGTGAAAGAGGCGCTCAAGGATCTCGGGGTCCAAGGGATGACCGTGACCGAGTCCCATGGGTTCGGCCGCCAGCGTGGCCACCCCGAGGTCTACCGGGGTGCCGAGTACGAGGTGGACTTCGTGCCCAAGATTCGCCTGGAGGTCCTCGTCGACGACGCGCAGGCCGAGGACGTCGTGGACACGGTCGTTCGCACGGCGGCCACCGGGAAGATCGGGGACGGCAAGGTGTGGGTCGTGCCCGTCGACACGGTGATCCGAGTGCGAACAGGCGAACGAGGGCCCGACGCCCTCTAGGCCGTCGCCCTAGAGCTTCCTGACCGAATGACGAGGTTGCACATCCACCCCCAGATGGGGTCCGGCGATGGACTCTGTGGTTCCCACTACAGAGCCAAGGAGTCCATCACCGTGACCCACGCCGAAATCATCTACCGCCGACGCCTCGCCGTGTT
>DAHUZM010000079.1 GCA_027306525.1 Acidimicrobiaceae bacterium | reverse complement strand
GGCCAGGAGCGCCACCAGGGCCAGGAGCGCGAGGTTGAAGAGCTGCTTGACGACGATCGGCGCACTCAGTCCCCGAGCGAAGAGCACGGCCTGGGGCACGAGGAGCACCGCCATCAAGAGATCGCCCAGGGCGAGGTAGGGATAGAGGCCGATCACGCGGTCCCAGCGGTGCCCGAAGACCGCCGGCACCGCGACGCTCGAGACGATCGCGAAGCTCGTGAGCAGCTCGTACCGGCGGCACACCCTGAAGGGACATCGCCTCGTCGATGCCCCGGCGCAAGCGCGTCAGATCCTCTTGGACCCGCCCGAGGGCCGCCACCGAGAGGCGCCACCGAGAGGCGCCACACGGCGCGGTTCACGAACCCGACCGTCGCAGCCAGACGGCTCGCGACGGCCACGTAGCCGACCCCCGTCGGCCCGAGATAGTTGCCCACCACGATGGGGTTGACCAGCCCGGCCACGCTCGCCACCGAGGTTGCAAGGCCATAGCCACCGCCGAAGCGCAACATGCGTCGGGCCTCGGCGGGGTCCCAGGCGAGCCGCGGCGCGACTCGGGCCGCCGACAGGCTGGCCACGAAGAGAAACGTCTGCCAGGCGAGGTAGCCCGCGGTGGGGGCCCAGGCGCCGTAGCCGGCCACGGCCAGGGGCACCGATACCCCGTAGAGCACCACGTCGCCGCCGAGCTCGACGTAGGCGAGGCGGCGGTAGCGAAAGGCACGCTCGAGGCGCGCCTGGGCCGGGGCCCAACAGATGTTGATGGGAATCGAGACCAAGAGCAGCTCGAAGAGGGAGGTGTAGGGGGGACAGACGACCGGTCGCTCGCAGTACGAGCACCCCACCCAGCCCGACGACGATGGCCACCCCGGAGCTGAAGAGCAGCAACGAGAGCGCCGTGCAATAGGCGCGCTCCTTCGGCGGCTCGCGTTGCTGATGAGCCGCACCTCCACCCCGAGCTGGGCGACCGACGACAGCACGGCGACGAAGGCCACCGCGCTCGCGTAGAGACCGAAGTCGTAGGGGCCGATGATGCGGGTGACCACCACCACCCCGCCCAGAGGGATGACGATCCCGAGCGACTCGCGCACGAGCAGGTACGCGCCGCCCCGGAGCGCGAGGCCGCGCAGCCCGCCGGGCGCGTCCCGCCCCGCGCTCTGACGCCGGGGCCCGAGGGTTGCCGGGCTTCGCTAGACCTGCCGGACACCGCTCGGTGCCCGCGCCCCGCCCCCCGAGGGCCGCAACCGTCGTGCGGCCGCCTTGGCCGTTCGAGCAGCAAGGACCAGGCTGGGCACCGGGTCATCGGCCTGAAAGACGGTGAAGCTCTGCGGGTGCGCGAGCGAGCGCAGCCAGTCCCGCGTGGAGAGCTCCCCCGCCTGGCGGTACGAGCGGAACGCCTTCAGATCCCGACGCGGCAACCATTGGCACAGGCCATCGGGAAAGCGGCTCGGGATCTCCACGCGCTGACCGAGCGCCCGGCGGTAGGCGATCCAGGGCAGGTCGAGGCCGGCCTTGCGCTCGAGGGCGTCGGAGGCGGTGAGGCGCGGGTTGCTCTCGACGATCCGCAGCGCCCCTCGGCGCTCGTCCCACTTGAACTCGACGTTGCAGATGCCGCGAAGCCCGAGGCCCCGGCAGACCGCGAGGCCGAGCTCGGCCACCTCGGGCTGCCACTCGGTGACATGGAAGCTGCCCTCGCCGAAATGGATCGGATACTGACGGGGCTTGCGCTTGGTGAAGTGGAAGAGCGGCTCGCCGTCTTCGAGCAGGTACGTGTAATAGGAGCAGTAGCCCGCGTCCGGCCCGACGATCACCTCGGTGGCCAGCATCTCGATGCCCGCCTCGACGAGGGGGCCCACGAGCTCGTCCAGGCCAGCAAGGTCGGCGACCACCGCCCCCTTCGGTCGGGCCAGCCACATGGCGGTGAGCTCGGGGCGCGACCCGAGGGCTCGCCAAAAGCGATGCGAGGAGACCGGCTTCACAGCGAAGGGGAACTCGAGGGTGGCCGCAGCCTTCTCGATGCCGGCCGGCTCCGAGATCCGGACCGTCTCGGGGGCGTCGATCCCGAGCGCCCGGACCGCTGCGTAGGTCGACTCCTTGTCGAGCGCCGTGAGCAGGCCGGCGGGGTCCGACTCGATGGGTCGGCACCCGGCCGCCACCAGCTGGTCGGCCGAGCGGGCCAGGAGCTCGAGGCCCACGTCGTTACAGGGGAACACCACCGCCCCGGATCCCTCTGCCACGAGGGTTTCGAGCCACCACCGGCTCGGCTCGGCATCCGCCGGGGTGTCAAGGTACCGCCGGCAATGTCGCGACCGGGAGACCGGCCAGCCCTCGCCCCGGTGGTCGAGCACGCGGACCTCCACGTTGCGCGATCCGAGCGAGCGCGCCGCCGAGAGTGTGTTGAGGCGACCGCCCAGGAGGTAGACGGGCGGCCGGGGCTCGGTGGGCCGCGCCACGGCCGTCAGGGCTGGCCGATGACGCCGTTGCGCGTGAGCAGCTCGTCCACCCAGGCGTTGGAGAACCGGCCGGCCCGCACCTCGTCCATGTAGGCCTCTTGCCCGGCCGCCTTGCTCTGGAGCGTGGCCACGATGTCGGCCAGGCTCTCCCGGGGCACGACCACGATGCCGCTCTCGTCGGCCACGATGACGTCACCGGGGTTGACCACGATGCCGCCGACCGAGACCGGGTAGTTGACCTCACCGGGCCCCCGGTGCAGGGGCCCGATCGGGGTGACCCCACGAGCGAAGACCGGGAAGTCGCCGAGCGCGTGCACGGCGGGCAGGTCGCGCACCAGCCCGTCGATGACATAGCCGGCGATCCCCCGGTGCCTGCTCTTCATGCAGATGGTGTCGCCCAGCACCGCGTTCATGGTGGAGGACGCAGCGTCGACCACCACCACGTCGCCGGGCTGCGCGAGGTCGAGCGCCTTGTGGACCATCAGATTGTCGCCGGGGAACACCTTCACGGTGCAGGCCGGGCCGACGAGGCGCAGGCTCGGATCCGAGTAGGGCCGGATGTCCGAGTTCATGGCGTAGAGCCGGTTCATGAGGTCCGAGATGTCGGGGGTCGGAAATGCCCCGACCGCGTCCACCAGGTCTCGGGGCGGACGCTCGATCTTCTCGGCGATGCGAAAGCCGATGCCCGGGGTGAGCTCGGCGCTGGCCGGAGGGCCGCTACCGGTGGCCATCTGCGCTCCTTGGCGGTCCACGCACCGGGTTGGCGATGCGGGCTTCTAGAATACGGCGACGCGCCCGCCCGGCCGGGGGATCCTGGGGTGGAGGCGACGATGGGCCAACCCGCTGGTGCACCATGGGAAGCTTCCAGCGTGGGCGACGCCCCGATCAGCCAGCCGGACGAACCCGCGCCGAGCGGGCTCCACCGGTCGCTCGCGGTCCTCGAACGCTCCCTCGGTGGCCCGGTCACGGCGGCCATCGGGGGCCTCGCCCGGGATGTCACGGCCGAGATCTGCACGGGCCACCTGCTCGTGGTGGCGCCCCATCCCGACGACGAGACCCTGGCTTGTGGGGGGACTGTGCTCAGGACCCTGGCCGAGGGCGGCCGGGTGAGCATCGCGGTGGCGACCGACGGCCGCTACGGCGATCCCCGGGTGGACCCCGCCCGTATGGCCGAGATCCGCGCCGGTGAGCTCGAGCGGGCGGCGGGCACGCTCGGCATCGGCCCGGGCCGGTTGGTCCGCATGGGCTTCGAGGACGCGAGCCTCAGCGCCAATGAGGGTCGGCTCGCCGACGAGCTGGCCCGCTTGGTGCGCGAGCTTCGGCCCGACGTCGTGCTCGGCCCGTGCTCGTGGGATCTCCACCCCGATCACGCCGCTCTCGGCAGAGCACTCGCCACCTTGAGCGATGGCGGTCCCCGGCTGTTCGGCTACCTCGTCTGGGGGTGGGCTCGACCCGTCCGCCTCGCTGTGCGCGCCGTCAAACGAGCGACCGCCCCCGGAGGCAGGCCGCGTCTCCCCCGCCGCCCGGTGGCGGTGGGGGTCGCAGCACAGCTCGACGCGAAGGCGGTCGCCCTTGCGGCGCACTCCTCGCAACTGTCGCCCGACGCGGCGTTGGCCGGACGGGCGGTCGGCGGCACGGGACCCCTCGGGGCCGAGTTCCTGCTTCCCTTCGGGACCGGACGGGAGATCTTCTTCCCGCTGCGGCGCGGCTGACCACCTCGGGGTCACCCCGAGCAAGCGGCCGGGCTCCCACGAGCACACTCGGGATCGACGGGCCACGCCGCACGGGCGCCCGGGCCAACCGATCGTCACTCGCGCGAGAAGGCGACCATCGCCGCTCCGAGCAGGACGGCCGCGAAGACGGCCACGATGCCGAGCTCGGCTCCGACCGGGAGCCTCCAGCCATTCCAGCTGATCCCCGGATCGAGGCGGCCGAGGGCCGACGCCGGGACCGAGAGGCGCTCGAACACCATGTGCCGGAGCGGGTCGACGGCATAGGTGAGGGGGTCGATCTTCGTGAGCGCGTTGAGCCAGGACGGCAGTCCGGCCAAGGGGAACACGGCGCCCGAAAGGAAGAACATCGGCATGACGAAGAACTGGACGACGACCGAGAACGACTGCATCTGCGAGATGCGCGCCGCGAGGAGCACACCAAAGGCGGTGAGCGCGAAGGCCATCAGGGCCATGATCCCGACCAGCTCGACGAGCATGAGCGGGTCGTAAGGGACGTGCGCCGCCCCGGCCAACGCGAGGAAGATGACGCCCTGGAGGGTCGCGACCGTCATCCCGCCGAGGCACTTGCCGAGCACGATCGACCACCGCTTGACCGGAGCCACGAGCATCTCGCGCAGGAAGCCGAACTCCCGGTCCCACACGATCGACATTGCCGAAAAGACCGAGGTGAACAGGACCGTCATCCCGACGATGCCGGGGAACATGAACGTCTCGAAGCTGACCCCAGGGGGGGTACGAGCGATGACCGACAGACCCTCGCCCAAGATGAGGAGGAAGAGGACCGGCTGGACGAGGGAGGTGACGATCCTGAGCCGGTCGCGCCCAAAGCGGATGAGCTCCCTGCGCCACACCACCCGGACGCCGCGCAGGTCGGCACCGAGCGTCCCGCCGGCCTCTCGCACCTCGGCCACCGGGGGCAGCGAGGGCGGCGGTGCGGGAGTCGCGACGACGCTCGCCATCACCGGTGCCTGGCGAGCATGTGGGGACTGGTGCGCATGTGGTCGGCGGCCGAGGCCTCGGCGTCGCGGATGGTGCGACCCGTGTATGCCATGAACACGTCGTCGAGGGTGGGGCGCGACATGCGCACCGAGTGGATGGCGAGGCCACTCTCGGCAAACAGCCGCGGGACGAACTCCTCGCCGTCGGTGACGTAGAACGCCACCATGCCCTCCGACACGGTGGCCTCGACGCCGAGCCGTTCATCGAGGGCCGCAATGGCCCCGTGCGCATCGGGCACCGCGATCTCGATCCGGTCTCTTCCCACCGCCGCCTTCAGGGCGTCGGGGGAGTCGAGCGCCACGATCTCGCCATGGTCGATGATGGCGATGCGGTCGCAGTGCTCGGCCTCGTCCATGTAGTGGGTGGTGAGCAGGATCGTGGTCTGCTCGGCCCGCCGCAGGGTCTCGATATAGGTCCAGATGTGGGCGCGGGTCTGGGGGTCGAGGCCCACCGTCGGCTCGTCGAGGAACAGCACCCGCGGCGAGTGGAGCAACCCTCGACCGATCTCGAGCCGCCGACGCATCCCGCCCGAGAAGTTCTCGACGACCTCGTGGCGCCGGTCCTTCAGCTCGACCATCTCGAGGATCTGATCGAGCCGCGGGCCGAGGCTCGCCGGGGGCACCCCGTAGAGCTCGGCGTGGAAGCGCAGGTTCTCTTCGGCGGTCAGATACTCGTCGACCGTCGGCTCCTGGAACACGAGGCCGATGCGGCTGCGCACCTTGCCCCGCTCCCCGACCACGTCGGCGCCGGCCACCCGGGCGCCCCCGCTCGTCGGGTGCACGAGGGTGCACAGCATGGAGATGGTGGTGGTCTTGCCGGCCCCATTTGGCCCGAGCAGACCGAAGGTCTCTCCCCGGGCGACCTCGAAGCTGACGTCGCGGACCGCAGCGAAGTCGCCGAAGCGCTTGTGGAGGTGCTCCACCTCGACGGCCGGCCCGGTGCTCCGGCCGGAGACCGCCGAACCCGACACGGCCGCCACCGGGCCCGATCCGGCGCCCGGGCGGCGCGCGTGCCAGGCGGTCGGGACCATGGCTCCATCGTCGGCCCGGCCGAGCCGAGCGAACAGGGCCAAAAGCCCTCACGAGGCCGGGCATCCACAGGCGGGCGCGACTCCTCAGGCGCGACGCCGAGAGCCACCGACCGGCGTCGCCCGGGTCGCCGAGAACAGGGCGGCCAGCGCCATCAGGCCCATCGACGCGTAGAAGGCGGCGTGGAGGCCCGAGGTGAGTGCCCGTGCGTCGTCGGGGCGAAGACTGCTCGAGCCGACGAAGATCGCGAAGGCGAGTCGCCGGCTGATGCTTCGAGAGGCGATCAGGATCGCCATCGAGAAGGAGAAGACCATGCCCACGTTGGCGAATGTGCGCAGCATCCCCGAGGAGATGCCGAAGGCCTCTGGGGGCGACGCCTTCATGACCGCCGAGCTGTTCGCAGGAAAGAAGCAGCTCGCACCGACGCCATTGATGACGCTGCCGGCGACCACCAACCACAGACCGGTGGCAAGCGGAAGGTGCGCGTACACGAAGAGGGCGACGACCTGGACTGCCAGCCCGACGGTAGCCGGCAGCACCGGAGCGAACCGATCGGCCAACCGCCCCGCCACCGGGCCGATGGCCGCCCCCACGAGGTACCCGGGGATGAGGAGCAACGAAGCGTGGATGGGCGTGAGGTGCCGAGCACCTTGGAGATACATGATGACGAGGAAGAGCACCGCGTAGTTGGCAAGCCCCTGGAACAGCGCCGCCAAGAGCGACGGGGTCATCGCAGGCACCTTGAACAGCGACAGGCTGAGCATCGGCTCGGAGACCCGCCGCTCGGAGACCACGAACAACCCGATGAGCACGACGCCGCCGGCCAGATAGCCCGTCAGCTCGGCGTTGAGTGGCGTCGTGGCCAGCTTGGTCACCGCCCACAGGACGCCGAAGAGTCCGAGCCCGAGCGTGACCATCCCGACGGGGTCCAGCCGGTGTCGCTCTGGCTGGGCACGATCGTGGAGCAGCCGCAGGGCCAAGCCGACACCGAGCAGGCCGATGGGCACGTTGATCCAGAAGATCCATCGCCACGAGACGTAGGTGACGATCGCGCCGCCGAGCAGGATCCCGAGCACGGCGCCGAGGCTGAATCCGATCCCGTTGTAGCCGTAGGCCTTGCCCCGCTGCTCACGGGGGAAGAGGTCGGCGATGATCGCGCCGCTGTTGGCGGTGACGAGCGCCCCGCCCACGCCCTGCAACAGGCGGAAGGCCACGATCGAGGCCTCGTCCCAGGCAAGGGCGCACAAGGCCGACCCCACCACGAAGACGACGAACCCAGCCTCATACATTCGCACCCGGCCGAACATGTCCCCCAGGCGCCCGACCTGCGTCGCGAGCAGGGTGATCACGAGCAGGTACCCGATGACCACCCAGATGACCGAGTCGAGCACCACGTGCAGCGATCGTTCGATCTCGGGGAGCGCGAGCACGACGATCGTGGTGTCGATGGCGGTGATCATCACCCCGATCATCACGACGACGATCGCGACCCCACCGCCGGCTTGCAGCTTCGGAGACCTCGCAACGACCGGCACCGTCGTCATGTGCGACACACCGCCGACCGGTTCTCGAGGCGCTGGGCGGGACGGGCCGGGCCCCTTCGTGGCGTCGCGCCCGGGAAGGGGGCCGGCGCGCGCGGAGGTGGCGAACTAGTAGGTCCAAGTCCCCGATGGCGGACCCAAACATCGATCACCGCGCAGCGCACCTCCGAAATCCATCGCGGACGCGAAGCACCGCCCTGATCGATTGTGAGACTCGCGTTGGGAAGCGTCCAGGGTCGAACGACCCTCGCCGACCGGGGCCGGAACCGGCCGGAACCGGCCGGAAGCTCGGATCGCCCTCGAGAGGTCCTCGGAGGCGGGCGTTGCGCGGGTCGGCGGGATCGGAACCCAACTCGAGGCCGGCGATGCGCGTTGCTCATAGAGGCGTCGATTCGGTGCGCACCCGGCCGAGCAGTGGACCCTTCAGATAATCGAGTCCGACCGTGAGCGCGAGCAGCGAGGCGAGGAGAACGATGACGTCCAAGAGCGGGACTGCAGCCATAAGGACGCCTCGCGTGGCGAGCACCGTCACCACGACGAGATCGAGGCCGGTCGCTGCGAGCATCCAGCTGCTCGGAGGCGACGACCAGAGGTGACCCCGCTCTCGAACGAGGTACACGGTGGCCTGCCCGGTCGCCACGAGCATCACGAAGACGAGTGTCTGGGCAGCCGCCATCTCGAGATGCAGGACATCACGCCCGACGAAGAAGGTGGCGAAGGAGGCGAAGAGCCAGGGGATGGCAACACCAAGCGCCGAGAACGAGAGGGCCGGCACCCGCCAGCGATCCGGGCGCGGCGAGAAGCCGACGCGGTCGGTGGCAAGCGACATCGTGACGAAGTCGTTCGCGAACAGCAACAGGAGCACAAGGCGCGGCGTCGTGACGAATGTCCCCGTCGCGAGGAGTCCCACACCGAGGAAGAGCGACACCTGGAAGGTCTTGGCGATCTTGTTCAGCGTGTAGGTCAGCATCCGTTGATACACCCGACGCCCCGTCTCGATGGCTGCGACGACGTTGGAGAGTCCCTCGCCGGTGAGGACGAGGCTCGCAGCCTCCTTCGCGACGTCGGTCGCACTCGACACCGCGATCCCGACCTCTGCCCGCTTGAGAGCCGGAGCATCGTTGACTCCGTCACCGGTCATTCCGACGACATGGCCGGCGTGCTGGCCGCGTTCGACGAGCGCCAACTTGTCGGCGGGAAGGACACCCGCCGCGACGTCAAAGTCGATCTCGCCGGTCCGGCGAGCGCGCAGCGCCTCCAACTCACCGAGGCGCTCCCCGATCCCGACCTGCTTGGCGACAGCGAGCGCCGTCGGGGCAGCGTCTCCTGTGACCATGACGACACGGACCCCGAGGGCGTCGAGGCGTTCGACGAGGCCTCTGGAGTCCGGACGGAGGGGATCACCAAGAGCCAGCAGACCGACGACTTCGAGCATGCCTCGTCCACTCGCGACGGCCAGGACCCGGGCACCCCCGGCTGCGAGCTCGCCCACCGCAGCCTCGAGCGATGCCGGCGGTGGGTTCCGCGCTCCGGCGAGCGCCCCGACCACCGCCGGAGCGCCCTTCACCACCCGCAGCTCGGCCCCGGCGACTTGCACGGTGGCCTCCGAGCGTTTCGTCGCTGGGTCGAAGGGAATGAAGCCGAGGCGCGGGCCAACCCTCGGCGCTCCCGTGTGACCCGCGGCTTGCAAGATGGCGAGGTCGATGGGGTCTTGGGTCGCCTCGTCGGATGCCACCGCTGCCAGGGCGAGCACGTCTCGCTCATCGTGCCGCCCGAAGGGGTGCACGGCGACCACCGAGAGGCGGTTCTCGGTGATGGTGCCCGTCTTGTCGGTGCAGAGAAGGTCCATTGCTGCCGCTTCCTCGATGGCCGCCAGATGAGTGACGAGGACCCCGGCGTGCGCGAGCTCAAGTGCGCCCACGGAGGTGGCGAGGGTGAAGGTCGCAGGCAATGCAACCGGCACCGTCGCCACGACCAAGATGAGGACGAAGGGCACCAGTTCGTCCGCCGGAAGATGGGTGATGAGCCCGTAGGCGAGAATCGCCACGACGAGGCCTCCGTCGAGCGCGAGCAGGGCCCAAACGATCTTGAAGATCGTCTCTTCGAGGTGACTGGCCGTCTTCGCTGTCCGGACGAGCTCGGCCGTATGTCCGAAGTAAGTGCGTGATCCGGTGGCCGTGACCTCACCGGTCGCCTCACCCCGTCGGACGATGGACCCCGAGTAGCACGATCCGCCGGGGACCACCTCTACGTCCGCGGATTCGCCAGTGAGGACCGATTGATCGACGGACACCGACCCGGTGGCCAGCGCGACGTCAGCAGGGACGATGTCGCCCACACGGACATGCACGATGTCACCCGGGACGAGCCGTTCGGCGTCGACCAGCCGCCAACGGCCATCACGCCGCACCCGTGCCTGGACCGCGAGTCGGCTTCGCAAGAGCGCCAAAGCGCTCGCCGCACGACCCTCTTGGATGAAGCTCAGGACCCCGTTGAAGACGATCAGTGCGCCGACGATGCTCGCCTCGATGCCCTTCCCTACGGCGAGCTCCAGGACCACGGCGGCCTCGAGGAGGTAGGGAACCGGGCCTGTGAGCTTTCGAGCCAGCCGACGAACCAGGTGCCGACGCTCCCCTTCGAGAGCGTTCGGACCGACGCGGGCCAGGCGGTCGGCGGCCTCGGCCTCCGTCAGTCCGACCGGGGAATCGTCAGCATCTTGATCGCGAGGCTCCGACGCCGAGGCCATGAGACGAAGATCTCATGGCCCAATCCCGCGGAGGAGGGTCGAAAGGCTCTACTCGTGAACGCCCGTCTCCCTCCAACCGGTCGGTTCCTGGTCGGGACCGATCTCCCGGGCGCCTCGGGATTCCTCATCGTTCGCTGGCTGGCTCTGTGTGCCGAGCCTCCTCGAGAGAGAAACGATCAATGTGACCGAGGAAGTCCTCCCTCGGACGGGTGGCGAGGCGATTCTCCGCGACCACGAAGATGGGGCGTCTCCGATCATTCCTCGCGCCACGATCGGGTTCGAGAGCCCCATGCAAGCCGGTTCAGACGCCTCGATTACGAACGACGCGACTTCGGGCCCACGTCCTCGGTGATCGTTCCCTCCGAACGAGTCCCCTTGACGTGGGTGGCGAGGCGTCGGTCGATCTCAGCCCCCATGACCTCGCAGTCGGTTGCAGGGTGGTCGTAGCGACACCGCAACGCACCGGCGAGGTACGCGCGAGCTCGCCCCAGCCGGGCGATCTCCCCGTCGAGGGCGGCGAGCCGGCGAGCCGCGATCTCCTTCCACTCGGCGACGTCGGCCGCGCGCAAGATCCCGTCGATGTCGTCGAGAGCGAGGCCAGCGTCCTGCAGCATGCCGATGAAGATGAGCCGGCGGAGAGTGGATTCCCGGTAGCGCCGTTGTCCGGACACCCTGGCATCGGGCACCAGGAGGCCTCGCCGCTCGTAGTAACGGATGGTGGAGGTCGCCACCTGGGCACGCTCGGCGGCCTCGCCGATGGTGAGGAGCGTCTCGGACACGATGAACACTTGACTTGAACCCAGCTTCAACTGTCAAGGTCGTGGGGTGTCCGACCAGGCGAGTGTCCCTAACCACCACGCGCAACACCCCGGGTTCTCCGGATTCTCCGGGCTTGTCGCCGCGCTGAGCATGGCCGCCGGACGAGGGGGCGACGCCCGCTTGGCAGGGCGCTTGACCGGTCTATCCCGAGGTGACGTGGTGGTGGACCTTGGCTGTGGGCCTGGTGCGGCCGCTCGCTACGCGGCCTCCCTCGGTGCGTCGGTCACTGGTGTCGACCCGGCCGCCGTCATGCTGCGAACGGCTCGCTTGCTCACGGCACACCGGCGGGAGGTCCGTTACATCGAGGGCGTGGCCGAGGCCCTTCCACTGCCCGAAGCGTCCGCAACGGTTGTGTGGTCCCTCGCGACGGTGCACCATTGGACCGACCTCGACGCCGGACTGCGTGAGGTGCACCGGGTGCTACGAGATGGCGGTCGGTTCGTAGCCATCGAACGTCACACGCAAGCGGGCGCCCGCGGTCTCGCGAGTCACGGATGGACAGAGGCCCAAGCGGCGACGTTCGCCGAACTGTGCCGCAATCTCGGATTTGTCAACATCACGACCAGCAAACACACCGAAGGGCGAAGATCGACCGTGAGCGTGCTCGCAACGAGACCCTGACAACGGGAGCGAGAGGAAGCTCGTTGGGCAAAGCCGGCTGGGATGGTGCCCAGGATCAGCGGGATCGGGTCCAGATGCGCGCGACCGAGGGACGCTCCATCCCTTCGACGTAGACGTCTCTCGCATCGCACATCTCGCATTGGCCGTGGCGTCCCGCCGCCATCGACGCCCGTGCGGTGCTCCCACGACGACGTCCAGAAGCCCGAGCGCGGGCTGTCATTTGCGCGAAGGTTCTCTTCGTCGACCGCAGCAACTTCGGATCGCTGCGATGGCGACGCGGCTATGGCGGGTCTCGGCAACCCCCAAGCCACCTCGCACGGTCAAACTCGATCCGACGCAGGTCGCAGGCGGCCAAGCTCGGTTCGAACAAGGTGCTCGATGTTCCGAGTCGATTCGCACCTACCTCGACCAGCTACCGTGAGTCGAGCCATTCTCCGCCCGCACCGACGGTGGCCAGCTTCTCATGCCTAGACACAGCCGCGATGAAATCACGCCGAAGGATCGCTTGGATGGTCTTCATGCTCTCGGTCGAGAGCTGGACATACACAACAAGAGCGCAGGCCGGCCGGCGCGCCGAGCGAATCACGCGAGCACGAGGAGCAGAGCACGTCATACGGGCAGCCGCCGCGTTCACCGTTGGCGCAGATGGGTTCTGATCGTCGTCGCGACCGTGATGGTGGTGGTGTTGGCCGGTGCCGGATACATCTACTACCTCGCTCACGACCTACGGCGTCAGACGGTCCGAGGACTTCGTCCGGCGTTTGTCGCAGGAAGGGAACTCGGGACCGAAAACATCCTGATGGTCGGTTCCACGTCCCGCTGCGCACTCGCGGTTCAAAACCCCGCGTACGGCCTGTGCTCACAGGGTGTCACCGGAGTCAACAGCGACGTGATCATGATTCTGCACGCCGATCCGGCGAAACATCGCCTGGCATTGCTCTCCATACCGCGGGATCTCTTCATTCCGAACGCCCGCACCACGGGCGCCAACAAGATCGATGCAGGCCTCTACGAGGGCCTCTCGCAGCTTGTCGCTTCGATCGAAGAGGACTTCGGCATACCGATCCAACATGCCGTCTCGCTCGACTTCGACCAATTCGCCAACATCGTTGATGCGCTAGGTGGTCTCAACATGTCCTTTCCAATCTCGGTTTTCGATTGGGCTCCGACTGGTGGTGGCGTCAACGGGGACCAACCAGTGAGTTCGGGGCTCAACCAGCGTGCCGCGGCCTGCGTGCACCTGAACGGCACCCAAGCCCTTCAAGTCGTCAGGGCGCGTCATCTACGCCATGAAACGCCTCAGTCGAATCCGAACGACCCCTACTCGTGGCCCCAAGAAGGGCTGAGTGACCTTGCCCGCATCCGGCGCGACCATGAATTCCTACGGGTCCTCGCCGCAGCCATGGCTAATCGGGGGCTCGGCAATCCCGTCACGGATCTGAACCTGATCAACTCAGTTAAGGCCGATCTGACGTTTGATCAATCGTGGTCTGTGAGCGACATGGTTCATCTCGTTCTCGACCTTCACTCGATCAATCTCAGTTCGGTTCCGCAGCTCACTCTCCCGGTGCAAGTGGTCTCTGACCCGGCGGGCGTGGGTGGCTCGCTCATGTACAAGGGGTATAGCTACGGCGACGTCGAGTTCCCGGCCGAGTCACAGGACCTCTCGGCTGTCGATCAGCTGCTCGGCATCGGAGCGAACACCGACTCGATGACCGGAAGCCCGCTTCCATCGCCCTCCTCGGTGTCGGTATCGGTGCTCAACGGTACAGGTGCCTACAACCAGGCCAGCACCACTGCAGACGCTCTCGGCACCCTCGGCTTCCACGTTCTTGGTGTTGGCGACACCGCGCCCGTCGGTGATGTCCAGGAAACCTACGTCTACTACGGATCGCGGACAGGGGCGGATGAGGCCGCGGCGGAATCGGTCGCTCGGTCGATGTCCGGCGCAGTCGTGATGGCGTATGACCCCGCGGAAGTGGTTGACGGCGCTCAGGTCACAGTGGTCACAGGTTCACAGTTCTCCGTCAACGCTCCCTCTGGACCCGGTATCCCGACGACATCAGGGACGTCGACGACGACATTGACAACAATTGTGCCGGCTGCTTCTGGATCTGCCGCCGGTGCGATCGCTGCCCCGAGCCCCGCTATCACCAGTCTCGAGCCATGGGATCCAAGGGCCTGTGCCCCCGGCGTTCGGCCGACCGCGCCAACACCGAATCCGACCTAACTCCGATCGGCGAGATCTCCCGCCTGGGGCAGCGACGATCAAACGTGGGCGTGCTGAGGGGGCGTTCTGTCGACGCGATGGGGCTGGGAACTCGGCACGATCCATCGCCGTGTCATCTTCGAATGCTCTGCGGCTCGCCGAGGAATGTCATCGCCAACCTTCCGACTGATCGAGGGGCGACAGCCATCACCGAGGCATCATCGGACTCGGAGAGCGATCGACCGCCGGATCTTCTTGTCGAATGCGACCACCACCGAGCTCCCCGCCGCAACGAGCAGTAGGCGCACCCAGGCGCCAGCACCGATTGGCGCCGTGCCAAACAGGGAGTTGAAGGCCGGGACATAGGTGATCGCCACCTGTCCGAGCGCCTGCAGCGCCACGCCGCCCAGAACCCAGCGGTTCGAGAGCACGCCGATCTGCCAGACAGAGCGTGTGAGGGACCGGCAAGCGAAGAGGTAGAAGGCCTCGGTTGTTACGAAGAAATTGAGGGCAGACGTCCTTGCCTCGGCGATCGGTGCACCGCTCGATCTTTCCCAATGGAAAAGCCACATTGCACCTCCCACCAAGATCGCCGACATCAGGAGCACTCGAAGGATGAGGACACCGGTCAGCAGCGGCCGACCCGGATCGCGCGGAGGCCGCTCCATGACATCGACCTCCTTCGGCTCGAATGCGAGCATGAGGCCCAGCGCGACTGCAGTCGTCATGTTGATCCAGAGGATCTGAACGGGCATGAGGGGCAAGGTCGTGCCCAGCAGGATCGCAACGAGAACCGCCAACCCCTCGCCCATATTGGTGGGCAGTGTCCACGCGATGAACTTCGTGAGGTTGTCGAAGATGCCGCGTCCTTCCTCGACCGCGGCTTCGATGGTGGCGAAGTCGTCATCGGTCAAGATCATGTCCGCAGCGTCCTTGGCGACCTCGGTCCCGCCCTTCCCCATCGCAACCCCGATGTCCGCCTGACGAAGGGCCGGCGCGTCGTTCACCCCGTCGCCGGTCATCGCCACCACGTGGCCTCGGGACTGGAGTCCCTGGACCAGGCGCAGCTTCTGCTCCGGAGTGACCCTTGCAAACACCGAGGAGCGCTCGACCGCGGCGGGGAACTCCCAGGTCGCGAGCTCGGCGAGCTCCGCGCCGGTCAGCGCACCGCTGTCTCCCGGCTTGCCGATGCCCATCCTCTCGGCGACCACCGTCGCGGTCGTCGGGTGGTCACCGGTAATCATCTTCACGTCGATGCCGGCCCGGTGGCAGGTCTGCACAGCGGCGATCGCCTCTGGACGCGGCGGGTCCAACATCCCCACGAGGCCGGTCAACGCGAGGTCTCCATGGCGCTGACCGACGTCGAACAGTTCGCTCCGTCGCATCGTGCCAACGGCCGTGGCCAGCACCCGAAAGCCGTTCCCGGCGAGCGCGTCGGCTGCCTGAAGCACCGCCGCCTCGTCCAGGGGAGCCCTGGATCCGTCGGTTTGCATCTGGAACGAGCACAAAGCGACGAGCCTCTCCGCCGCCCCCTTCACCAACAGCAGTCGGCGATCCCCGGCCCCGTGCACCGTCGCCATGCATTGAGACTCGGAGCTGAAGGGCACCGTCGCCTCCCGCGGGAACCGGGCGGCCCATTCCGTGGTGTCGAAGCCGGCCTTGCTCGCCAGCACGAGCAGTGCTCCCTCTGTCGGATCGCCGGTGACCTCCCAGCGCTCCCCCGCCATCGAAAGGTGGGCGTCGTTGCAGGCGGCCGAGACGGTGACCGTCCACTCGAGGGCGTGGTCCTCCTTCGTGTTCGCTGGCGTGTGGTTCGTCCCGAGGAGGACTCCGTCGGGCCGGTACCCGATGCCAGTCACCTCGTATGTACGCCCGGGCGTCCACACCGCCTGGACTGTCATCTGGTTCTCGGTCAAAGTGCCGGTCTTGTCGGAGCAGATGACCGTGGTGCTCCCGAGGGTCTCGACGGCCGGCATGCGCCTCACCACGGCCCGGCGGCGGGCCATGCGGGTGACCCCGATGGCCAAGGTGATGGTCATGGCGGCGGGCAGGCCCTCGGGAATCGCTCCCACCGCGAGCGCAACCGCAGCGCCCACCATCGCGGCAGCGCCCTCACCCCGGATCATGCCCACCGCAAACGTCAACGCGGCAAGTCCAAGGATTACCGCTGTCAGGATCGTGCTGAAGCGCGCCAGCTTTCGAGTGAGCGGGGTGGCGAGCTCATCGGCCGAGCCGACCAACCGGTGGATTTCGCCCACCTCTGTCTCGGCACCGGTAGCTACCACGACGCCGGTCCCCCGGCCCTTGGTGACGAGCGTGCTCGAGTAGAGCATGTTGGAGCGGTCGTTCACCGGGGTTGCCATCGGCAGCACGACCTCAGCTTTGGACACCGGCATCGACTCTCCGGTGAGCAAGGACTCGTCCACCTGGACGTCGCCGACGGCCACGAGACGCAAGTCGGCGGGCACCTTGTCGCCTGCCTCAACGAGCACGACATCGCCGGGAACCAGCTCGGTCGAAGGAACCGTCCGCAAGTCGCCGTCGCGGCGGACCCTGGCTTCGGTCCTGACCAGCGACCTCAGGGCCTCCAAGGCCGCCTCGGCCTTTGCCTCTTGGACGAAGCCGGCGATGGCGTTCAGCACAACCACGCCAAAGATGACCCCGGCATCGACATGGTTCCCCAGTGCGAGGGTGAGCGACCCGGCGGCGACCAGGACGTAGACGAGCGGATGATGCACTTGACGAGCGAGTCGCACGATCGGCGAGGACGCCGCAGCCCGCGGAAGCTCGTTCGATCCGAAACGAGCCAGACGCGTGCGGGCTTCATGGGTGGAGAGCCCATTCGACAGATCGCTTTCGAGAAGCAGGACAACCTGGTGGGTTGCAAGCGCGTGGTGTGGGTCAGCGGCCGTCGAGGGTGTTGCTGGGCTCGTGACGGCGCTGTGGTCAGACACCTCGCGCGGCCTTTCGGTGGCTACGAGACCAGTGTCGAGCACTCGGGTCATCGACCACCAGAGGCGAACGGCCCACGCCTTTGGCGGCTCCACGCCGCGTCCAGACGCTCGTCTCCCCATCGACGATCTTCTCGGGGGCCCGGGATGGCTGGACTGGGTTCGACGGGTCGCATGTGTGCGCCCCTAGATCTCGGCAAGATCCGGGTCGGCTCAGCAACCTGGCTCTGCCGAGGAACGGAGAGTAGGGATCGAAGCCTCGGGATCCGAACGCTAAGGCCGAGCGCGGCCGAATCGTCTCATGAGTCAAGACGGATCGGCGAACTAAGGGGCAATCGCGATTCGACATCGCCGTGCGTGGGATCGCCGGGATCAATGCGCCGCTGCGGATGCCAGCGTCGAGGCAAAAATCTGCCATGCCAGGAGGCTCTTCGCCACCAGGGAAAGTGTCACGTAAGCCCGCTCTCCCACGACGTACTCACGCCATCGCCCGACTTGGCGGTATTGCAGCCATTGATTGATGGCAAAGCAGTTGAACGCGACGAACAAAGAACCGAAGATCGCGTACACGAAACCCGGCGGGTGAAGATCGGCGCCAGGTCCAGCCAGGTAGATCCCGATAGCCGCCCACGGTACGGCGCCGGCTACGCAGCCGAGCCAGAAGGGAACGAGCCTCCCGCCGGGAGACTCGTAGCGCTCCTGAAGCCAGCCGAAGCCGATCATCGACGCGTTGACGCCAACCAGTGCGACAAGGGCGGCGATATCGTCGATGCCAACGAGCATGGCGATGAGCACAAGCATTATCGATGCACTGAGGGAGTACTCGAGCCACCGATAAGGGTTCCGGTGCATCTCTAGTTGTGCCAGATACGAGCGCCATGCAGGACCGGCGACCACGAGATGTGCCAGCGCCGAGAGGGCAAAAAAGGCAGCCACCGCCCACGAGAACCGCAGCTCGAACAGGGTGAAGGGCCGTCTGCCGACTCCAGGGCCAGGAGGCCCGGTCATGTAGGTCGCCCGAACGGGTAAGGAAAAGTTGTTGGCGAAGACCACGACGGTGATGGCCTGCGCCGTATGCAACGTGGCAGCGACCAGGTTGTAGGGGCGGAGCCGACTGGCCGGCCGGACCCCGAGATTTTGGATCATCGTTACAGCAGACGACCTCCTGGGGCTGAATGCCAGGGCCGAATGTCCCCTGGCAGCGGCCCAATCCGTCTCGGATCAGGTGACGATCGGGCTACCCGACTTCGACAGCCGGCTCCATCCCACTTGGGCCCCGCCGTATCGTCGCCCCCTGGATCGAGGTGGAGCGCGGGCCCCGCAGTTGCAGGACATCGCCACAATCCAACGGTCCCCAGGACGAGCAAATGAAACCGTGCTCGACGCCTTTCGGAGTTCCGTGGCGAGAGTGCCTGGTCGAAACTCGCCCGAGGCGCCAATCTCTGCTCGTCACAGACGATACGCCTCGGGCCGGCTCGGAGCTGCTGTCCCTCGCCAGCACCGATCACGGGCAAGCTGGGTGACGGATGTCCTCGCCTTAAAGAGCGAACCCACTTAGCTCGTAGTGGAGCGTCTTGGTGCGCATCACCTTGTGCGAGAGCGGTACGAGGAAGCCGTGCAGGACAGGATATTTTCGGACGAGAAGTCGAGCCGCCTTCTCAGCTTCATGGCCGTGCAAGAGGCGAGCCCGAGCATGCAACTCTTGGCCCGTGGCCTTGCCCCGGAACGTAGAGGGCGCGAGACGTACCTCGGGGAAATTGCGGAGTCGCTTGCTCTTCCAGGACCTGTCGTAGGTTCGGACGTAGGCGAGATCATGGTCCACGACGATGCTCACGGGCGTACCCACCCAGGTGCCGTCACGCTTTTTCGTCTTAAGCAGGATCGTCTTCTGGCGCGTAAACCGCCCGGGGTCGCCCGGCCGGGTCGAGGGGTTTTCGTCGTTGCCCACTTGAGGCATCCTCCTCGTCACGAACCCGCAGTGAGAGATCTGACGGTACCGTAGGAAGAGTCAACCTTAGGCATCCTTCGGCTGATGCAAAAGACTCTCGACGTGCTCGGTTGGCCCTCCACACCGGAATCCATGTGATGCAGTCGGTGGATTCGCTTCACGAGCACGAGCACGCCACCGAGAGACGACGCACCCAGTGGTGTTCTGGCTGAGTCGCCGCCCACCCACGCGGCGCTACACCTACGACTACGGTCGGTCAGAGGACCTAGCCGGCATCGTTATCGTGCTCGTGGTCGCATCGGCGGGACTGGCCTGCTACGAGGCCATCCATCGGCTCGTCTATCCCACGCATCTCAGCCACTTCAGATGGGTGGCGGCGGCGGGCATGATCGGGTTTGTCGGCAATGAGATCGTCGCTCGGTACCGAATCGTCGTGGGACGCCCAACCGGATCAGCCGCATTGGAGGCCGACGGTCATCACGCTCGGACCGATGGATTGTCGTCGCTGGGACTGGTCGCCGGAGCGGTCGGAGTAGTCGCGGGCTGGCAGTCCGCCGACCCGATCTTCGGCTTCTTATCACCGGCGTCATTCTTCTGGCCATTCATCGGGCAGCCCAAGACATCTACGGTCGACTGATGGACGCGGTTGATCCTGCACTGATGGATCAAGTCGAGCGGCTGCTCGCCCAGTGCGAAGCACGTAATCCGAGTCGATCATGTTCGGCTCAGGTGGATCGATGGCAGCTTGCACGCCGAGGCCGCCCCACTTCGGCGGCTCAGCGCCGCAGCGCACGCGATCGGCGAGACAGCCCATCACCGTCTCCTCCATGAGGTACACCGTCTGGACTCGGCAACCATTCACATAGACCCAACGCATTCCGCCGAAGACATCGATCCTCACGGACTGACTGCGCATCATCTCGACACGAGGGCGCCGACTAGACATTGACATGAGGAACGACATGACGGAGCGGCGCCGGTGGCAGTAGCAAGGATTGGTTTGCTTTGGCGAGGACAAAGGGAAGCACCAGTCTCTCCTCGAGCAGATGCCATGTTGGGCCCACTCGTCTCTGCCTTCGCTGAGCTAGAAGTTGAGGCGCGACATATCGTCTACGCCGACGATGCCGTCACCGAAGTGCGCGCCGAGCTCTTAGAGCTGGATGGCGTGCTGGTCTGGGTCAACCCCATTCACGAAGGAGCCAATCGGGCGCTCCTCGACGCAATGCTCCGTGACGTCGCAGCCGATGGGGTGTGGGTGTCGGCCCATCCCGATGTCATCGACACGATGGGCACCAAGGAAGTGCTCTTCTCCACCCGGCATTTGGGCTGGGGCGTCGACACCGCGATTTACCGCACGCCGGAGGACCTCGCCGCGCACCTCCCGAGCCGGTTGGCTCAATACGGCCGTCTGGTTGTGAAACAGGCACGCGGCACCGGTGGAAAAGGCGTTTGGAGGCTGCAGCTCCCCGGCGGCTGGTCCGGGGGCACGCCAAGCACCAAGGATCTTGTGCTCGTGCAGCGCGCCGATCCCAGGCTCGCCACACCCCTCGAAGGGGTGTTCTTTGGGGCGTTCCTCGAGGACTGTCAGGCCTATTTCGAGTGGTCCGGCTGTCTCATCGACCAGCCGTACCAGAACCGTCTGGCCGAGGGCATGATCCGGGCGTACTTCGTCCATGACGAGGTCGTGGGTTTCTGCCACCAATGGCCCCGGGGCTTGCTCGCCCCAAGCGACGTTGACGAGAGTGCCGCACTGGCCGTTCCGACAATGGACGATCCAGACACCCCTGCATTTGCCTCGCTCCGCTTGCAAGCAGAACGCGAGTGGGTACCCGAGATGACGAGGCTCCTCGGACTGTCGACCGAGGCACTCCCAGTCATTTGGGACGCCGACTTCCTCTATGGGAGCAAGGCGGCGTCCGGCGAGGACACCTTTGTCCTGTGTGAGATCAATGTTCAAGCGGTGTGGCCTTACCCTCCGCAGTGCGCACTGCGGCTCGCCAAGGCAGCAACGGCGAGACTGCTCGCAACACAGTCGCGCCGTTGGTGAACGGCATTGCGGGAATTGCAACGTTTTGGAAGTGAGCGGGACTCGCCGACTTCTGTCGGTGCTTCGTTCGAGCGAAGTGATCAGCCAGCTTGGCGCTCGGATCGACGTCGCGCGCACCTGGAGGCCACGTCGTTGCCGTGTGCGAGATCCGGCGTAAATCAGACGGTTCGATCGATGCCCTCACGATGCATGTGAATATGCGCGCTAGCTCAGCGCCTCTGGTCGCCACGACAGATCGCCGAACATGAGCGAGCCTGTTCAACCCTGACAACGCAAGCGATATGCGCAGGTCCACCGGTCAGCCATAGGTCATGGTGGCCAGCTACGGGGCACGGAGGATGAACACGCCCCAACCCACGGTTCCGCGCTCGTCGGTCAGGTAGCGGCGGCGGGAGTTGTCCCGCTCGGCACGTACAGCCGCGGCATCCGGGTGGTCCACATTGGCATCCAGCCAGTCTGCGACGTTCAGCCACTGGCTTGCCGCATAGCGGTCCCAGTCGTCACTGTTGGTGAGCACCATCTCTACAAGATCGAGACCAGCATTCTCGAAGATGTCGAGGGTGCCAGCGAGGTCAGCGAATTCTTGCCCATAGCGCGTCGCCAGTTCGGTCGAAGGAGGGCGCGCCCAATACACCTCACCGACAAGCAGCCACGCCCGCGCGCCGGCGTAGTCCGTCATGATCTGGAGGGTTCCGGCCAAGCCACCGCCGATCCAGCTCGCTCCGAGGCAGCTGACAACGTCGAACTGCCCAAGGCCCAAGGGTTCAGCGGCGTCCGCTTCGACGAGCTCGACGCGGTCTACCACTCCCAGTTCGATGGCGCGAGCTCGGGCGTTCGCGATCACCGGTGGGTAGACGTCGACCCCGACGCTTGTCGCACCGAGATGTGCCGCGAACTGACAGAGCATCTCCCCCTTCCCGCAGGCGAGGTCGAGGATGCGCGAGTCCGCATTCAGCCGGCAAATTTCACCCACGAGCATCAAGCGCTCGAGCGTGAGCGGGTTCATGATCCGGTGCGTCGACTCAGCTATCTCATGGTATCGGTGGACGTCGACCATCATCCAAGGCTATTCATCGCACAAGTGTCGAAGCCGGCGCTGACGGCTCCTATCGGCGGGACGAGCCGGCGACGAGTCCATACTTCCGAGGACTCGCCGACGAGCTGCCGTGACGTGCGGAACGCCATCTTGTTGAACGCGCCAAGACCTGTCGGTGCCGAGGGGCGTGGTCCGCGAGTCTGCGCCATGCGCTGCCACAGCACTGAGCTGCTCTTCTTCCCCGATCCCGGACCAGGCCGCCCTATTCACTGCCGTCCCTGTCGACGTTGTCGCCGAACGAGCTTCCGGGCAGGCAGAGGGCCTGGCCCGTGACGAAGCCCCATCCGAGGTCGTTGGTCCCTTGCCGGTCCCCCCTTGTCACCCGAGACTGGGGGAGGTTCGAAAGGCATCGTTCTCGTGTCCACTCAACGCTCCATGGCGACAACGGTGATCGGCTCGGATGGGACCCGCACCGGTCGGCGCACCGCCGGGGTCATTCGGTGGCAGTCCCACCCCCGGACGATGACACGGCGCCGTATCGCCCCGCAGGCATCGGCGCCAAGCTGCAGCTCGGACTCCCCGCCCACCCCAGCACGCGACGAGCTCGTCGCCCAAGACCCATGCCACATCTTCGACGTCCAGTAAGCGTGCATCACCGCGCCAATTCGACCCGAAACGCAGAGGACGCCAACGGTGTTTCTCCAGCGAAGCCAAGGTCGCGGGCGCTCAAGCGGCTCCATTACGGGATTGTCGGTACTGCCGTGGCTGTCTACGCGTTCTTGGATGATCTCCTCTTCGCACCGGTTCTCGTCACGGCAACCGTGCTCTTTCCCTGGTACCTAACGTTGGGTGCTGCGACCGCGATCTTCACCTTCGTCAACGTTGTCTCCTGCTCGTGGGTCCAGCGGAGCTGGGACACGTGGATCCATGCACAGGGAGCGAGGCTCGAAGCACGACTCGCGGGACTACGAGAGGGCCGACTGCTGAAATTCCCTGCTCGCTGGATCACTCGCGACTCGGATATCTGGGTGACGGTCGCCGCCGGACTGATAGGGACCGTGATCGTCGTCACCGTCATCCGCCTGCTGGGCGGCGCACCTATTGGCCGTCGTCGTGTCTTCTTCGCCTCCCTCGCGTACTCGGTGGGCTTCACGGCGACCTATACGGGTGTCGGCATCGGGCTGCACGGTCTCCTTCGGCTGATCTGAACCGGCGCGCCGGCGGCGGGATCACCGTTGCCCAATGACCTACTGGCAGCGATCCGACGCCCACCTACCCAACGAGACCTGGCAGGCCACCCTGACCCATTGGGCGATCGACGGCGGGACAGCGGAGGGCAAGAAAATGGAGGTCGTCGTCGGCGGCGTAGTCCTGGTAACGATGGGGTCTGCGATCTCGACATCCGGGTCTTGAGCGAGGAGGGCGAGCTGTGTCGCCATCGCATCGTGGACCCCGAACGGAATTCACAACGACTCGGTACCGGGCCCTGATCATCCTTGTGCGTGCCGAGAAGTTCAGCCTTCGGCTGTGAGCTTGACTTTGACGACTGGCGCCGGGCGCGGCGAGCATCCGGGACCGTGACCCTGTGGGGTGCCAGAAACCGGTGAAGCTATGAACTGGCGCGGCCCCTCTCGTGGTGCCGGCCCCGACGGAGGTGGTGAGGAGCCAACTTGCCCGATCCACCTCGACCCCATGGAGGCTTCCGGCTTGCTCGTGTCCATGGTCTACGTTCTCGTTCGACGCGTCTTGTCGCTGGTGATGCTCCGCTTCCGTTCCGAAGCTTCCTAGGATCTCGAGTTGGTCGTGCTCCGTCACGATCCGCCCTGCGACGGCAGGTCAGTCGTCCGCAGCTCAACGATGCCGACCGGGTGTTCCTTTCAGCCGCCTCGAGGCTCTTGCCGCGCCTGTCGTGGGCCGCGTTCTTCGTGACCCCCGAGACGCTTCTCCGCTAGCACCGAAGGCTCGTGGCCAGGCGATGGACGTACCCGCGGGGCGGCGCAGGCAGACCGCCCGCCGCTGCCGAAGTCCGGAAGCTCATCGTGCGCCTGGCGAGAGAGAACCCTCGTTGGGGCTACCTGCGCATCCAAGGGGAGCTCAAGGGTCTCGGTATCCGGGCGTCGGCCACGACGTCCGACGAGTACTCGCAGAGGAAGGACTCGGTCCCGCTGGAACGAGGGGCGGGACTATGAAGAAAGAGGAGTTGGAGAAGCTCATCGAGGAGGAGACGGCCGCGTCGGAAGCCAGCCGGGACGACCCGCTCTCGGACCGTGCGGTTCGCAAAGGGAAGAGCCGTTCGGTGGTCTACTCCGTCCGGCTCACTCCTCATCTTCAACAGACGCCACCTCGAGGCCGTGGTGACCGAGTACCTCCTCCACTACAACCGAGCTCGTCCGCACCGGAGCCTCGGGCTCGAGCCGCCGCAGGCGGCATCAGCGGGTAGCCAGACGCTGACCCGAACGATCTGCCGACGCGACGTGCTCGGCGGAATCATCCACGAGTACGAGTTCGTCGCCTGATCAAACAGACCCCCCAGCCCCGACCCGAGCCACCGCGACAAGCGCCGCCGGACGGGTCGCGCGTCGCTACGTGCAGAGCACCTGGACTGCATGGCGATATGCCCGCGCCGGGAGATCCGTCGACTCATCACGAGCATCGCGACGGCGTCGCAGTGCATGACCGAGTTGTTGGACCCTTCAGGCTCCTTGACCCGAGCCGGGCCGCGGCACGCCGGACAGCGCACCTCGCTCAGCACCTGCTCGATCATCAAATGGACCTCGGGACCATGGCGGGCCAGCTCGAGGACCTGGACGTCTTTGAGGCCCACCAGGGCCCGGACGATCTCGCTAGGGTCAGTGACGAAGTAGGTGCTTCCGAATTGTTGCCTCACAACACCAATCGTGAAGCACCTTCGTCGCGCTCGAGCGGATCTACCTCAGGCCGCGAC
Source organism: Acidimicrobiaceae bacterium (assembly GCA_027306525.1). Taxonomy (GTDB): domain Bacteria; phylum Actinomycetota; class Acidimicrobiia; order Acidimicrobiales; family RAAP-2; genus Palsa-461. Next base: position 47,063 of record DAHUZM010000079.1, on the reverse strand, counting down.
CCCGCTCAGATCCGATGAGCCGGTAACGGGTGGAGGTGACATCGTTAACTTGCGCGTCTGCGCGCCTCTGATGCTGCGGACTGCTGGTGGCTGGGCTTGCATATGGCGGCGCCATGGCGGCCACCCGCTCATTCTCGGGCATTCGTCATACCTCCACCGAAAATCGACGATCACGTCCACCCAGGCGCACCGCCACTACCGGGGGACCACGGTCACCGGACAGCGGAGTCCCGGAGCTCTGGCAAGCCGTACGTCCGCAGTAAGCAGTGCACAGCCGAGTGATTCGGCCAACGCGACATACGAAGCGTCATAGGCCGAGAGATTCTCCCGCAGCTCCCACACGCGTTCCAGCAGATGGAAGACGGCATAGCGCGACATGCCGAGCCGGCGCCACCGGCCGAGCGCGGTCCATGCATCGCCAGGCTCGACCCGGGAGGCAGCGACCCCACGGCGAAGGGCGTTGGCGACCTCGGGGTCGATCAGGTGAGGGACATGTACCTGCTCCTCGGCCAATGCCCGACGAGCAGGGCCAGTGTTGAGCAGCGCGGAGACCGCCGCCGACGCGTCGACGACGATCACCTCGCGGCGCGCCCCGCTTCCACGTCGGCGACGACGGAGACCGGATCAATGCCCAGGTCCGGCAGGTCGCCCAGCAGCGCCGGGTTGTCCACCCGGCGCGAGACTTCCTCGAGCTCCCTCACCGCTACCGCCGCGACCGACATCCGCTCACGGGCGGCAAGCCGTTCCAGGCGCTCGACAACTTCGTCGGGCACGTTGCGAAGGTAGATCGTCCTCATGTCGCACTATGCTAGCATATCCGTTGCGATCTGCATACGGCCGCAACTCACCCGGTCGTCCTGGCGGTACGACTCAGTTGGCGATCGGTTCGTCATAGTTCTCTGCCCTTGGCCAGCTCCAAGCCGCCGGGCCCAGAGCCGGAAATGTCTTGAGCCCGAGCCAGGTACGGAATGCAGCATGCAGCCATGCCGCCACCGTGTCGCGACCGAAGCGGACGTCGGCGAGCGACACGACGCCGGGGCATCCCTCGACGTGCTGGCAACCCCGCTCGGCTACACCAACGTCCGCGAGACCATCAGCGGGCGGCAGGTTGCCCACATCGTGGTGGACCCCGAACGCGCGCCCCACATCACCGCTGCCTTCGAGTTGTACGCCACCGGCGAGTGGACTCTCGAACGCCTCGTCGCCGAACTCGACCACCGAGGGCTGCGCAACCGCGGACGGCGGGACCGGCCCGTCGGAAGGCATCGACTACCCCGGCCTGCACCAACCCCTCACCGAGACCGCCACGTTCAACCAGGTCCAGGACCTCCTCGCCGCCCGCGCCGCGCGCGGGACGAGGGAGCGGCGGCACAACCACTACCTGAAGGGCACCCTGTTCTGCGGGGTGTGCGGGCGGGGACTGTCGTTCCAGCTCGCCAAGGGCCGCTACGAGTACCTGTACTGCCTAGGCCAGAAGAACCGCAACCCGACCGGCTGCCAAGAGCCCTACATGCCGGCCGGCGACCTCGAAGCCCAAGTCGAACAGCTCTACGAGCGCATTCAGCTCCCCAAGTCCTGGCTCAAGCGCCTCCGCGAAGAACTGGAAGCAGAGATCACCGCCCGCCAGCACCGCAACGCGGCGGAACGGGAGTTCCTCACCCGCAAGCTCGCCAAGGCCGACACCGAGCGGCGCAAGTTGCTCGACGCCTACTACGCCGCGGCCATCGACGTCACCACGTTGAAGACCGAGCAGGCCCGCATCGCCGCCGACGTCCGCGCCGCCGAAGAACGCCTCGCCGCGGTGGACGCCCACCTGGCCGAATGGCAGGAAATCTTGGAGACCGCCATGCGCTTTGCCACCAACTGCGCCACCGCCTACGCGCGAGCGTCGGCGCCAACCCGGCGGCGGTTCAACCAAGCCGTGTTCACTCGCATCGACGTGCGCGACGGCAAGATCGCCACAGTGGGGTACCACCCGCCCTTCGACCTGCTCTTTTCTGCGAGCTTGAATACGGCGATTTGGTGGAGGTGACATCGATAGCTTCAGCGCATTCGCGCCTCTGATCGAGCAAAGCCGCTGGTAGGCGAACTTGCATATGGCGGCGCCATAGCGGCCGCCTGCTCAATGTCGGGAGCACCTCCCTGCGCCGCCGATAATCAAGAAGCCTCCCGTCGGGCCAAGTCGGCGGATCGTGTCGACGTCGCGCGACAGGGCGTCCTTCAACGAATCCAGAGTCGGAGCACCCGGCTCCGCCGCGAGCCCCTCGTACACGTGTCGGACGCCAGCACCGCCGGTGACGACGCCGGCCAGTCCCTTGCCGAGGATCCCGAAGCAGAGGGGCCCTGCAACCCACGAGTGTCAGCGGGGCCGCGGTCGTCGCGTGCCCGTCTCGATGGTGGCGAGTCCTTCTCCCTCTGCAGCGCGTAGCACCCTTTCGTCGAAGGAGGCGACTCGGGCACTGGCGTGGCGGGCGGACGCCAGGCAGTAGGCGTCGGGAAGGCTGATCGGATACGTACTCCGCAGGCGGGCGGCCTCGACGCCGATCGCCTCGCCCGGTTGGTGGATCGTGATGCCGAGCGCGGCAATCGCCTCGCGTGCGGTCCGCAGCCTGCGCCGGTCGGCGGCGGGCGCGACTAGCACCTCGCTCAGGTTGACGACGCTCAGCAGCCGGGCCTCGTTGCGGCGCTCCCAGCTGACGAAGAGCCTGCGGGCTCGGGTGTGATGTGTGTCGGAGTTGTCGAGCGCGCCGATCAGGACATCGGCGTCGAGCACGACCGTCACCGCTCGGCGTCTTCGCGGTCGAGCTGTTCCAGGTAGCCCGGCGGGTAGGCGCCGGTGAGGACGCCGAACGCGCTCTCGAAGCCGAGCTCGCCGCGGCGGACCCGCAGCTCCCCCTCTTCGAGCGCCTCGACCACGACCTGATCGCCGGCGTGCAGCCCGGCCTCTTCGAGCGCGGCGACCGGGATAGTGACCTGATTCTTGGTAGAGATCTTGGCCATGCCTTTACTCTAGCAGTAAAGGTGAGGCCTCGACAGCGGTGCGTGCCGACAACGCCATCCGAGGTCCGCGAGCTGGACTTTGACGGTGCTCGTATCATGCGGCGAGCATCCGGCGGTGACCCTGTCGTTCCTGTACCGGGCGCTCTGCCGCCTCCTCCAACTGATCCGGCTCCTCTGTCGCTCGCACACGGATCTCTCGATCGAGGTCGTCATGCTCCGCCATGAGGTTGCTGTACTCCGGCGCCAGGTTCAGCGACCGATCCTGCAGCCCGCTGACCGCGCCCTGCTGGCTGCGCTGGCACGACTGCTCCCCCGCCAGCGTCTCGAGCGCTTCTTCGTTCAGCCGGCAACCTTGCTGCGATGGCACCGTGACCTCGTCGCCAAGCGCTGGACCTATCCGCACGGCCGTCCTGGCCGGCCTGCCATCCCGAAAGGGACCGCCGCACTCGTTCTCAGGTTGGCGAGGGAGAACCCAGGCTGGGGCTACCGGAGGATCCAGGGCGAACTCGCCACCATGGACGTCATGATCTCGCCTTCGAGCGTCTGGGCGATCTTGAAGCGAAACGGCATCGAGCCCTCACCCCGGCGGTCGGGGCCCACCTGGGCGGAGTTCCTCCGAGCGCAGGCCACGGGCCTGCTCGCGTGCGACTTCTTAACCGTCGACACGGTGCTTCTCCGGCGGCTGTACGTGCTCGTCTTCATCCACCACGACACGCGCCTCGTGCGGATCGCCGGTGTGACCGCCAAGCCGATCGCCGACTGGGCGACACAGCAGGCCCGCAACCTCTGCATGGAGCTCGCCGAGCAGGCTTGCGCGGTCAAGTTCCTCCTCCGGGATCGGGACACCAAGTTCACCGTGTCCTTCGACGCCGTGTTCGCAGCCCAGGGCATCAGGGTCATCAGGACCCCGGTCCGAGCGCCGCAGGCGAACGCGGTCTGCGAGCGCGTGATCGGCACGCTCCGGCGCGAATGCCTCGACCGGATGCTCATCCTCGGCCGCCGTCACCTCGAGACCGTGCTCGCCGAGTACGTCGAGCACTACAACTCGCACCGTCCCCACCGGTCGCTCTCCCAGCGCGCACCCTCCGCGTCCGAAAGGACTCCAGCCCCAATCGGTGACGTCGACCCCATCAAGCTACGAAGAACCGAGCGTCTGGGCGGGCTCATCCACGAGTACCGGATGGCCGCCTGAGCTGGGCGGATGGGTTCTCGGCACCCACACGATCGCCGTTCCCTACTGCGCCGCCGTCGTGGCCGACAAAGCCGTGGCCGATGCCTTGACGCGCGTCGATGCTGGAGACCGCCATGGGACCTTCATTACGGGGAAGCTCGAGGAGCTAGCTGAAGTGCTTCCCGAGATGACTCAGCATGCTCGGACGCTTCCGGATCCGAGCGGATGGGAAGCATTCTCGCCAGGCGTCGGTTTCAATCCCGCGACGCCGGAACAGCTTGCAAAGGAGTTACGCGCCCGGAAGTGAAGGTGAAGGTGCATCGTGATCGAGTGCTTGGAGGTCAGTCTTGAGTATGGCGGCCGCCATGGCGTGCATAGGGCTGCATACGGCACCGCCACACCTTCCAGGCCGACTTTACGCGAAGGTTCCAGCGTGTTGGCGGTGTGGCGCGCGGTCGTCTGCATAGGGCTGCGTACGGCACTCGTGATAGGCCGTCGATAAATTCCGTCGATAAACCCTGTGGGTAACGCGAGGGGCGATCGCGAAGCTGCACGTCAGCGGCTCGCGCCATGGCGGAGTGGCGCGCGAATCCAAACCTTGCGGTGGAGGTGAGCGGACTCGAACCGCCGACTTCTACGTTGCGAACGTAGCGCTCTGCCAACTGAGCTACACCCCCGGCGACGATCAGGCTAGTCCTCGTGGGTGCCCTGCTTGCCCGCTGTTGGCGATCAGGAGCTGGGTTGGCTCAACCGATCGCTCGTGCGCCACCGGCGAGGCGGACGTCTTCGGATTCGTAGAAATCGGCCATGGCCTCTTGGTACTGGGAGAGCTCATCCGAAGAGAGGTACTTCAAGATCGTCGACTCGTGCCCGTAGTCGCCACCGCGCTCTCGCTCGGCCCTCTCGAGCTTGGCCAGGTGACGGCGCTCTGCCTCCATGCGTTGACCGTAGGCGGCAAGACCCACAAATCCCGCGAGGACCACGAGGGCGATCCCCGAGACGACCCACGCCCCGCGCAATGGGTGGGCCAGACCGAGGAGGCCGGTGAACGCGGCAATGGCGCAGAGCGAGCCAAAGGCATTCCGGCGCCGGCGCCGGGCTTGGTGCTGGCGCTCGAACGCAGCCGAACTGCGGCGCTCCCTTCGGCGCTCGATGTCCTCGTCGTGCTCGTCGAAGCCGAGGTGATCGACGTATTCGTAGGCCCCGTCCTCGTACCGGTAGGCCCCGTCCCCGTCGTCGTAGGACTCATCCCCGTACCCTTGAAGTCCGTCCTCGTACCCGTAGGCCTCGTCCGGCCCGCCCTGGCCGTGGGTCTCCTCCTCGTACTCGTAGGCGTGCTCATGGGCGTGGTGCTCATAGCCGTCGTGTCCATAGGCGCTCGCACCCCGCCGCATCTGGACGACAACGTCGGCGATGTCGATGACGGCGGTCGGCTCGTCACTCGTGGGTTCGAACATGGCTGAGGCTCCCTCTGCAGGCGATGACACGAGTCTGAGGCTCGGCCGAACCGGGGGAGGTGCGACCGGCACGATCATGGGAACCGACGAGCTCGCCCCGTCGGTGCCCGTGAGTCGGTAGGCGGGCTGGACGAGCTTCGGACCGGTCCGCTCAAGGAGATGGAGCCGTTCGTGGAAGCGCCCGATCGAGCCGGCGTTCCGGCGTTCCGAAAGCTTCGAGATGATCCCTGGGACGAGCACCGCGAGCCACAAGATCGCGACCAGGATCAGCACGATCACCCGGTGCCACTCCCCTCCATCGTCCTCCGACGCATTTCACGCTATCGACGGGTGGCTTTCGTGCGGTGGATGGTGACGGGAGGGTTATCCCGAGCGCGTGGGGCCGGCGCGACTCCACCACCGATCGCCGTCGCGGCCCACCACCACGGGGACCGAGAAGCACTCGGACACCGATTCGGAGGTGAGCACCTCGTCGACCGGCCCACTCGAGAGCACGCGGCCGCCCGAGAGCAGGACAGCGTGGGTGATCCCCGGAGGGATCTCCTCGGTGTGGTGGGTCACCATGGCGAGCGGTGCCGCCGAGTCGTCGCGGGCCAGGGCGCCGAGCACGGCGAGCAACCGTTCGCGCGCTCCCATGTCGAGCCCGGCCGCGGGCTCGTCGAGCAGCAACAGCTCGGGTCGGCCCATGAGGGCCCTTGCGAGCAGCACGTGCTGGCGCTCCCCCTCCGAGATGACCCCGAACTCCCGGTCGCCGAGCCCGCCCACCTCGGTGTCCGCAAGCAGACGGTCGGCCCGTGCCCAGTCGTCATCCTCGTAGGTATGCCACCAGGTCTCGAGCGCCCCGAACTTGCCGCTCGCCACCACCTCGCGCACGCGCTGGGTCGGCCGGAGCTCCCGAGCGACGGCCCCGCTCACGAACGACACGCGGCCCCGCAGCTCGCGTAGGTCCACCGTGCCAAGGCGCCGACCGAGGATCTCGACGGTGCCGGCGCTCGGCCACAGGCGTCCGCCAGCGACCCGCAGCATGGTGGTCTTTCCCGAGCCGTTCGGCCCGAGGATCACCCACCGCTTGCCCGCCCGCAGCACCCAGTCCACCTCGTCGATGAGCGGGCGCTCGTCGCGCACGACCCGCACCTTGGAGAGCGAGACGAGCGGCCCTTCGCCTCGGGGCGAGCCGGTGTCCGCCGATGCCACCAGGGGATTGTGGACTATCGGAGCCCGAGACGGCGATCCACTCGGCCGATCAGGCCCGAGCAGCACTGGGCCCAGGTCCGCTCCCCCATCAGCCAGAGCCACAGCTCGCGCCGATACCCGGCCGTGATCGCCACGAAGCGAGCACGGTCGAGCCCAACGGTCTCGAGGACGCGCCAGCGCTCCCACAACCACTGCGCGATGCCGTCCTCCTTCTCGATGACCTCGTCGAGCGTGGCGCTCTCGAGCACCGACCTCGCCCAATGCTCGCGGCCGGGATCGCTCGGGACGTGCAAGCGGAGGGGGGCGGTCATCGGGCGTGTACCACGGCCCGGCGATCGCTCCCCGCGTAGTGGCGGACGTGCGCCTCGTAGTCGACGAAGAGCGGGCCATCGGGGTCGAACGGGCGTCCGAGCGAGCGGAAGGCGACCCGCTTGTCCAGGTTGTCCAGCCTGACGAGCGCGTCCGGGTCGTCGAGCGCCCGGATGTCGAGCCGGGGTCGCGCCCGCTCGAAGGCGGCCAGGCCCCGATCGGTTCTGATGAGGACGCTCGTCCATCCACTGAGCGAGCCGACGCTGCCCATCGAGATGTCCGCGCTCCGTCCGAGAAAGTCGGCGCACTCGTCGCACCCCTTGAGCGCGGTGCCGTGGAAGTGCTTGATCGGCTCGTCCACCGCCCGCTGGCCGTCGCGATATTCGACGATCATCTTGCCGTCGACCACGTCGATCTTCGCCACCCGTTCGAGGTCCACTCGACGCTTGTCGCGCAGCTCGCGGACGATGAGGCCCTCGTAGTCGAAGCTCTTGGTGCACATGAGCGCGATCGTGAGCACGACCGAGTCCACCCGGTGGGCGCCGGTGGCCCAGCGGCGGGACTGCATGGCACGGATGCCCTGGATCTCGCAGGGGGTGCCGACCACCGCGAGCCGTGGGTCCGGACCGAGCTGGTACCTGGCGAGATCGAGTTGGGCGAGCGCCATCGTCTGGTTGTAGAAGCTGCCCGCCGCCTCGAGCACCTCGTCGGGCGTGCGGGCGATGGTTGCGACACCCTTCCAGGGCTCATCTGGGTCCGAGCTCGGCTTGGCCACCAGGGCGCCGTCGATGTCCCCCGACTCGAGCAACGCGACCAGCAGGGCGCTGACCGCACCACCGTCTTGGACGCCCCGGTTGCGAGTGGCCGAGCGCACCGCGTAGCGCCCGACGATCGCGCCCAGCCCATCGGCCGGCGGGCCGCCGGAGATCTTCCAGTAGGGATCCGAGGCGTCTGAGCGCACGACGGCCGGCGCGCCATCCTCGGCCGAGCTCGACGGCGGCCACAGCGCCTCGTAGCGGAGCCCGCCCCTCGGGCAGAAGTCCCAACACAGCGAACAGCCCGTGCACATCTTCACCAGCTCGGGCAGGCCGAGCTCCCCGACCCCGATCGAATTGGAGGGGCACGCGGCGACGCAGGTGCCGCACTGGATGCATCGGTCGGCGTCGATCACGGCGGCGGCCAGCTCCCAGAACCAGACCTTGCCCGGCGGCTCGTCGATGCCGTTCATCTGCTCGCGCAGGCGATAGCGCTTCATCGTCGCGCCCCCGCCCGGTCGCCGCCGATGATGCGACGCAGCTCGTCGTTGTCGGTGCGCCGCGCCCACGAGTAGAAGGGTTCGTCGCTCCGCCGATCCTCGGCGAAGCGGGCGAGCAGGTTCGCGAGGGCCGGGCCGGTCATCTCGACTGGCACCGCCCCGGCGATCCAGTCGATGAAGGCGGCGTCGGGGCCGAGCGAGCCGCCGAGCCCGATGTCGACCGCCTCTTCGATGTGCTCACCCACGTGGGCGAGGTCCCCGCGCAGCCCGATGTCCGCGATCTGGGGCTGCGCGCAGCCGGCCGAGCAGCCCGAGAAGTGCAGTCGGATGACGCCCCGATCCCCCCTCGGCCGCGACCGGCCAGCGGGTCTTGGCCCGAGCGAGACCGGGACCGGCGCCGCCCCGTCGGCGCCCCCGGGCAGCTGGCCGTCGAGCCACCGGGCGAGCTTGACGGCTCGCTCCTTCGTCTCGACCACGGCGAAGCGGCAGAACTCCGAACCCGTGCACGCGACCACGCCCCGTTCGAAGGGACCGGGGAACGGGGAGTACGTGGCGAGCAGCTCCTCGCCCAAGAGCGCGTCGAGGCGCCGCTCGGCGACGCCCGTCAGCACGAAGTTCTGATCGGTCCCGAGCCGGACCGTCCCGTCGCCGTAGGTGCGGGCCAGCCGGGCCAGCTCGATCAGCTCGATGCCGCGCATCCGCCCGACCGGCACCGAGCAACCCACGTAGAAGAGCCCCTCGCCGCGCTGGGGGTGGACGCCCACGTGGTCACCCCGGAACCCGGTGGTGAGCTCGGTCCCCGCCGGCCGTAGGTGGAGGGGGCTGCGCTCGGCGAGCGCCGCCCGGAACCCCTCGGGCCCCAGCTCCTGGACGAGGTAGCGCATGCGGGCGAGACCGCGGTTCTCGCGGTTGCCAAGTTCACCGAAGACCTGGGCGATGGCCCGGCAGATCTCGACGGACCCCTCGGGCTCCACGAAGACGTCGAGGTCCGACGCCATCCGTTCGCCGTCCGAGAGCCCGCCGCCGGCCAGCACGTTGAATCCGAGAGTCCCGTCTTCGAGGCGCGCCGGCCACATGCCGATGTCGTTGATCTCGATCCGGGCGCAGTTCTCCGTGCACCCGGTGAGGCCGATCTTGAACTTCCTCGGCAGGTTCGAGTACTCCCGATTGCCCGTGAAGAAGTCCGACACCGCCCGCGCGACCGGGTAGGCATCGAAGGCCTCGTGGAGGTCGACGCCAGCCACGGGGCAACAGGTGACGTTGCGGCCCGAATCCCCACAGGCCTGCAGGGTCGTGACGCCGACGGCGAACAGCCGTTGCCAGATGCGCGGGACATCCTCGATCCGGACCCAGTGCAGCTGGATGTCCTGGCGGGTCGTGATGTCCGCGTAGCGGTTGCCGAAGACCTCGCTGTCCTCGGGCCCCTCGGCGAAGGCATCGGCGACGACGCCGATCTCGCAGACCTGCTCGGCGGTCAACCGGCCGCCGGGGACCTTCACCCGAAGCATGAAGGCGTCCCCGCCCTGGCGCTGGGGGTAGATGCCCGCCCACTTCAGCCGCTCGACCTCGCCGGGAGTGGCGTAGATCGCCGCCGGTCCCTCGAGCGAGTAGCGGGCGATCACGTCGCGGGCGGCCTCGAGCGGGTGACGGTCGAGCTTCCACCGCTCGACCTCGTTGAGCTCGCCGAGCCAGCGATACGGATTGATGAACGCCATGGGGCGCTCGCTGCCCGTGAAGCGGATGCCGTAGGGGTTGTCGGGATCGCGCGCCATCTCAGCCGTGGAGACCGCACTCGGTCTTGTCCGACCCCGCCCAGCGGCCCGCACGCGCGTCCTCGCCCTGGGCGACGGGACGGGTGGTCGGTGCGCAGCCGATCGAGCGGTAGCCCCGACCCATGAGCGGATGCACCGGCAGGGCGTGGTCCTGCTCGTAGGAGGCGATGTCCCGGTCGCTCCAGGTGGCGAGGGGGTTCACCTTCACGAGCCCAAAGGACTCGTCACGGTGCACGATCGGGATCGCCGAGCGGGTCGGCGAATCGGAGCGCTTCAGTCCCGTGATCCACGCGGCCTTGCCTGCGAGCGCCCGGCGCAGGGGCTCCACCTTGCGGAAGCGGCAGCACTGCTCGCTCCCGCACGGCCCGTGCGCCGCGTCCTGCGCCGGCCTCGTGACCACGAGGTTGAGCCCGTAGCGGCGCCGGGTCCGCTCGACGAGGTCGAGCGTCTCTTCGAAGTGCGCGCCGGTGTCCAAGAACACGACCTCGATGCCCGGGTCGAGCGCGTGGGCAAGGTCGACGATCACGACGTCCTGGAAGGAGCACGCGAGCGCGACCGAGCCCGAGAAGCGCTCGAGCGCCCACTCGATCGCCTTGGAGGCCGGGGCGAGCTCGAGCGAGGCGCTGACCGACGCCAGCTCGTCGGCTCGGCCGATGGTGACGTCGCGCATGGAATCGGCCCTCTCCCCGTCGATGGCCCCGTCGAAGTCCCACGGGGTCCGCCCCCGAAGCGCAGGGACTTGTCGGGGGACTTGTCGGCGAGTATACATGACCAAGTTGGTCAGGTTTTGGGCCCGACCGCTCGACGACATGACGACCGTCCCCGCCGCCACCGCCCGTCGCTCCGGTCCCGACGCGCCGATCGGCCCCCGCGCCGATCACCTGACCCTGCTCGAGAGCCACGCGATCTTCGTGCTGCGGGAGGTGGCCGCCGAGTCCGAGCGGCCCGTCCTGCTCTTCAGCGGGGGCAAGGACTCGGCCGTCCTCTTGCATCTCGCGCTGAAGGCGTTCCGGCCCGGGGGGTTCCCCTTTCCGATCATGCACATCGACACCGGGCACAACTTCGAGGAGGTCATCGCGTACCGAGACGACCGGATAGCCGAGCTCGGCGAGCACCTCATCGTCGCCTCGGTCGAGGACTCGATCGCTGCGGGCCGGGTGCCAGACCCGGGCCCCGGACGCTCCCGCAACCGGCTCCAGGCGACCACGCTCCTCGATGCGATCGCCGAGCATCGCTTCGACGCGGCGATCGGCGGGGCGCGGCGCGACGAGGACAAGGCACGAGCCAAGGAGCGGGTGCTGAGCTTCCGCGACGTCTTCGGACAGTGGGACCCCAAGCGCCAGCGCCCCGAGCTGTGGCAGCTCTACCAGGGTCGGGTGCTCCCGGGCGAGCATGTGCGGGCCTTCCCCCTCTCGGACTGGACCGAGCTCGACGTCTGGCAGTACATCGAGCGCGAGGGGATCGAGCTCGCGTCGATCTACTTCGCGCACCGCCGCCCGGTCGTCGAGCGAGACGGCATGCTGCTCGCGACCGGCCGGTGGGTGGTGCCCGAACCCGGTGAGCGCACCGAGGTGACGAGCATCCGTTTCCGCACCGTCGGCGACGCGACCTGCACGGGGGCCGTGCGCTCCGAGGCGAGGACGCTACGGGAGATCATCGCCGAGGTGGCGACCGCCCGAACCTCCGAGCGCGGCGCAACTCGTGGCGACGACCGGTTCTCCGAGACGGCGATGGAGGACCGCAAGCGCGAGGGGTACTTCTAGGAGATGGGCCCGACCCGGGGCCCCGCAACGTCCGCGCCGGGCGGGGTCGACCTCCTCCGGTTCGCAGCGATCGGATCGGTCGACGACGGCAAGTCGACCCTCATCGGGAGGCTGCTCTTCGACACCCGCCAGCTCTTCGACGATCAACTCGAGGCGGTCTCGGCGGCATCGAAGCGGCGGGGTGTCGCCGAGATGGACCTGTCCTTCGTCACCGATGGGCTCCGCGCCGAACGCGAGCAGGGGATCACGATCGACGTCGCCTACCGCTACGCCGCCACCCCGACGCGCAAGTTCATCATCGCTGACTGCCCGGGGCACGAGCAGTACACGGCGAACATGGCCACCGGGGCGTCCACCGCGGACCTCGCCCTCGTGGTCGTCGACGTGACCGGCGGGCTGCGCGAACAGACGCGCCGGCACACCTGCATCGCCGCCCTGCTCGGCGTGGAGCAGCTGGTGGTCGTGGCGAACAAGATGGACCTGGTCGGCTGGGACCGCGACGCCTATCTCGAGCTCGCCGCCGAGGTGCACGCCCTCGCGCGGCGGCTCTCGATCGCCGAATGCCGGGTCATCCCGATCTCGGCGTTGCAGGGCGACAACGTCGTCGAGCGCTCGGCCGCCGCCCCCTGGTACGAGGGTCCGACGGTGCTCGACGCGCTCGAGTCCGCCCCGGCCGGCGGGTTCTCGGCCATGCAGGGGGCCGGGCACGGCACCGGGGCGCGCCTGGCCGTGCAGTGGGTGCTCCGCCACGAGGGTCGCCGCTCGTACGCCGGGGTCCTTGGGGGCGCAGCGCTGCGGGTCGGCGCCGAGGTGCTCGTGCTCCCCGGCGGGCGCCGGAGCACCGTCGCCTCCATCGGCACCTACGACCGCTCGCTCGAAGAGGCGCCGGTCGGCATGTCGGTGGCCGTCGAGCTCGACGACGACATCGACGTCTCTCGGGGCGATCTGATCGCGTCGACCGGCGCCCCGCCCCTCGTGACGAGCGAGCTCGAGGCGACCGTCTGCTGGTTCGGCGCCAGGGCGCTGTCGGCCGGCGACCGGCTGCGCATCAAGCACACGACCCGGGTGACGCCGGCGCGGGTCGACGCGGTGCTGTCGCGCCTTGAGGTGAACGAGCTCGCCCTCGTCCCCGCCGGGCGGCTTCTCGACAACGAGATCGGGGTCGTCCGGCTCACGACCGGTACCCCCCTTGCGGTCGACCCCTATGGCACCAACCGGGTCACCGGGAGCTTCGTCCTGATCGACGAGGCCACCAACGCGACGCTGGCGGCGTGCATGGTCGGTGCCCCCTCCCTCGCCCGGGGCTCGATGGCGTCCGCCCGATGACCCCGCACCCGAGCCCGCCCTATCCGGTCGTCCTGCGCCTCGAGGGCCGGCCCTGCCTCGTGGTCGGCGGGGGGGCCGTGGCCTCGCGCAAGGTGGCCGGCCTCCACGAGTGCGGCGCCGAGGTGACCGTCGTCGCCCCCGAGATCGACCGGTCCATCAGCGAGCTGGCGACGCGGGCCGAGGCGACGGTGCAGATCAGGCGGCGCCCGTATCGCAGTGGCGAGGCCTCCGGCTACCGCCTCGTCATCACGGCGACGGGCATCGCCGAGGTCGACCGACGGGCCGCGGCCGATGCCGACGCCGCCGGGGTCTGGGTCAACAGCGCGGATGACGCCGAGCACTGCAGCTTCTTCCTCCCCTCGGTCCACCGCCAGGGGCGGGTCACGGTCTCGGTCTCGACCGGCGGCGCGAGCCCTGCGCTCGCGGCCTGGCTCCGTCGCCGGCTGGGCGCCGTCCTCGGCGCCCACCTCGAACCCCTTGCCGAGGTGCTCGAGCGGGCCCGCCTCGGATTGCGGGCCGCCGGTCGCCCGACCCACGCGCTCGACTGGTCCGGTCTCTTGGACGGGGACCTGCCCAGGCTGCTCGAGGCGGGGCACCGAGCGGCGGCCGAACGCCTCGTCGACGCGGCACTCGCCCGGGCGATGGAGGTCCCCGAGCCCCGCTGATCAGCCGGGCTTCGCGACCATGACGACGGTCATCGCCACGAAGACGAGCCCGAGCGCCCCCCCGAGAGCCCCCACGAGCCGGCAGTCGCGGGCGATTCCCCGGCCGGGGTCGGCCCCCGAGGCCAGGACGGCCTGGATCCGGCGCTCGGCCGGCCACAACGCAAGCTCGGCCGCGAGGATCGATGCGCACCAGAGCGCGATCCCCGCGACCACCCATGGGTCGCCGATGCTGAACCGCTCGCTCGAGTCGTCGACGAGCAGGAACCCGAACACCGGCACCCCGTAGAGGACCCGGCCGGCCCAGTTGAACCCCGGGGCGAAGTAGTTCCGGAGGGCGGGAGGGGCGCCAGCCCCCGAGCGTGCGAGCCGCGCCGCTTGGATGCCACTCGTCACGAGCACGCCGAAGCCGATGATGGCGCAGGCCACGTGCGCGATGAGCAGCAGGTCAAAGCCGGCGTTGCTCGCGGACGCGGCGAGCTCGGCCGAGGGGAGGGGCACGCCCCATTTTCGCCCACCCGTCGCCGGAGGGGCCTCGCGCAGGCGGTACCGTAGAAGCCGTGAGCGGGCGTCCGTCGGCCACCGAATCCGAAGTGCCCGCGACGTCCTCGACGCGGTGAACGAGCTCCGCCTCGATCCCCTCTCGGGGCGCTGGGTCGCGGTGAGCGCCGCCCGGGCCGACCGGCCCCAGGCGTTCCAGCTGTCACGCTCCTCGGTCGTCGAGCTCGACGAGCGGCCCTGCCCGTTCTGCCCCGGCCACGAGGAGGCCAGCCCGCCGGCGCTCGAGACCTATGGCCCGACCGGCAACTGGCTCGTGCGGGTGGTGCCCAACCTCTACCCCGCTTTCGAGGGCGACCAGCCCTTCGTGGTATCCAACCGTGGGCCGGTCTTCACCCAGGCCACGGCGGGGGGGATCCACGAGGTGCTCGTCCTCTCACCCGAGCACGAGACCTCCTGGGCCGAGCTCTCCGACGAGCAGGCGAGCCTGGTGATGGCGGCCCTGCGGGACCGGATCGAGGAGCACTCCCAGCAGTCCTATCTCCGCTACAGCCAGGCCATCGTCAACTGCGGCCGGGAGGCCGGGGCCTCGCTCGAGCACCCCCACGGCCAGCTGCTCGGCATGTCCTTCGTGCCCCGTGAGCTCGCCGAGGAGGTGGCGCGGTTCGCGAAGTTTGCCGGCGGCTGCCTCTTGTGCACCACCATCGACGCCGAGGAGAGCGCCGGGCTGCGGGTGGTCTACGCCGACGAGAAGACCGTCGCGGTGTGCCCCTTCTGGAGCGCGGTCCCCTACGAGATGCTGGTCATGCCCCGGGCGCACACGCCCCACCTCTACCGCAGCCCCACCGAGGACCTCGTCTCGGTCGGCAAGAGCCTGCGGGACTCCCTGAAGCACCTGCGCGAGAAGGTCGGCGACGTCGCCTACAACATCGTCTTCCACTCGGCTCCCTACCGGGTCAACGAGCCCTACCACTGGCATGTGCACGTCTGGCCGAAGGTCACCACGCGGGCCGGCTTCGAGCTCGGCACCGGCGTGGCGATCAACATCGTGCCCCCCGAGATGGCGGCCGAAGAGCTCGGCATCGCCCTCCCTTCCGCCACGGGCAGCTAGACCCGGCTCAGCCCAAGAACGGGGCGGCGACCTCCAAGAGCGCCGGGTCGACGGTCTTCGGATTGCCCACGGCCTCTTGCAACGAGACCCGCACGATGTCACACGACCGCAGGGCCACCATCATCCCGAAGTCGCCGTCGTGGACCGCCTCGACCGCAGCCACGCCGAAGCGGGTCGCGAGCACCCGGTCATAAGCGGTGGGCGTCCCGCCCCGCTGGATGTGCCCGAGGGTCGTCGCGCGTGCCTCGTAGCCGGTGCGTCGCTCGACCTCGCCGGCAAGCCAGTCCCCGATGCCCCCGAGGCGGGCATGGCCGAAGGCGTCGGCCGACGCGCCAGAGCGCGCCGAGGTGGCCGACTCGGCGAGCGCCGGGTCGGCCGGGAGCGCCCCCTCGGCCACGACCACGATCGAGAAGAACTGGCCGCGTTGGTGGCGGGCGGTCAGCTTGGCGCAGACCGCGTCGAGATCGAAGGGGACCTCGGGCACCAGGATCTCGGCCGCCCCCCCGGCGATCCCGGCCTCGGCCGCGATCCACCCTGCGTTGCGCCCCATGACCTCGCAGACGATCACCCGGTGATGGGACTCGGCGGTCGTCCCCAGCCGGTCGATCGCCTCGGTGGCGGTCTGCACGGCCGTCTGGAAGCCGAAGGTGACCTCGGTGCCCGAGAGGTCGTTGTCGATCGTCTTGGGCACGCCCACGACCGACACCCCGAAGGCGCCCAGGCGGTGGGCCACCCCGAGGGTGTCGTCGCCGCCGATGGCGATCAGCGCGTCGACTCGGGCCGACGCGAGGTTCTCGACCACCCGATCGCCCCCCCGCTCCTGGGCGAAGGGGTTGGTGCGCGAGGTGCCGAGCACCGTGCCGCCCATGGCGAGCAGGCCAGCCGACTCCACGGGATCGAGCGGCCGGGACCGCCGCTCGAGCACCCCCCGCCACCCGTCGAGATAGCCGATGGTCTCGTAGTGGTAGCGGACGTGCCCGGCGATCACCACCGCCCGGATCACGGCGTTCAGCCCGGGGCAGTCGCCGCCGCCCGTGAGTATCCCCACCCGCACCGGCTCAGTGTGCCACGCCCGGCCCCGACGCAAACCGCTCAGCCCACGGGCGTCCGCCCGGCCCGGCGGACGAGCTCCTCGAGCTCGAAGAGCGCGGTGAGCGCCTCGAGCACCGCATGCTCGGTGGGGACGAGATCCTCCACGCCCGGCGTGGAGAGGTACCCGGCCAGGAATGCCCGGTGATTGCGCTCCTCCCACGCGCGGGCGGGCGCCTCGAGTTCGCCGCGCACGGCGGGGTCTCGCTCCTCGAGCGCGGTCGCCGACACGTAGTGCAGCGACCACAGCATGTCGGCGACGTCGGCGAGCGGGGAGCGGAAGACGACGGCTCCCTCGGCGTCGACCCCGCCGGGGAGCCAGTCGGCGACCACCCAGCCGGCATTGGTGCGCGCCACCCGGCCGAGGTGCAGATCCCCGTGCGTGCGCACGGTAGCCGAGCGCTCCGCGCTCGAGCGCAACGCCCTCAGCGCCTCGCTCGCCCGGGGCGAGACGGCGACGGGCGACACCTCGCGCACCAAGAGCTCGACCTCGGCCGCCCAGTCCGACAGCGCGCCGATCCGCCGGCCGAACGCATGGGCCGACGCCAGGTGCATCCTGGCGGTCATGGTGCCGAGCGCGACCGCCTCGTCGGCGAAGTCGCCCCCGGCCTCCTCCGGAGGACCGGCGGTGGCGAAGAGGTCGCGCAGCGAGGTGAGGGCGAGCGCCCATCCGTGGGCCCGCTCGGCGAGGAGCTCCTGGACGATGCCGAGGTCGCGGCCCTGACGGCGCCAGAGGGCGATCGGGGCGGCCAAATGGTTGAAGCCGGCCTCGTCCAGCGCGACGAGCATCTCCACGCCCGGGTGCGGGCGCTCGGTGAGCCACGGGAAGACCGTCAAGCTGGCGGCGTCGTCGACGTTGAGCACGACGCCCTCGGGGTCGTCTCGCACCATCGACACCACCGAGGGCTCCTCGCCCACCACGGCCACCATCACGAGCGGGACGAGCTCCGCGTCCCACAGGGCGTCGACGGCGAGAGCGATCCCGTGCTCGTCCTCGAAGCGACCGAGCACGCTGTCCTCGTCGTGTCGCAGCATGTGCAGCGGCGAGCCCTCCTCGTGGAGCCCGACCACGAGGTGCGCGAGCCTGCCCCCACACAGGGCGACCACGTCGAAGAGCCCCGGCCGTCCGGCCAAGAGCACCTCCACCTCGAGCACCTCCACGGCATCGGCTGCCCCGTGACGACGGGCGAGCCACGTGCGCACGAGGCGGCCGAAGGCGTCCTTGCGCCCCGGGTCGAGTTCGAGCATGGAGCCGATCACCATTCGATCGCGACCCCCGGAGTGAGCTCGAACCACAGGTAGCCATAGGGGCCGAGGGCGAGCGTGTAGGGCTCGTCGGCGATCGCCGGGAACGGCACCCGCCCGAGGACCTCGACCGGCGTGGACCCGGCCCAGCGCGCCAGGCCCAGCTCGGCCGGCTGGGCGAAGCGGCTGAGGTTGTGCACACAGAGGACCGCCTGGGTCCGCTGCCCGGCACGGTCGTCCTCGCCCGGGGCCACCGGCACGACGGTGGACGGCCCGAGCGAGCCCCACGAGCCGCCGTGCCCCTCGTGCATCGGGTGCAACGGTCCCCACGGCGTGGTGATCTCGCGGGAGGCCTCTGCCACCTCACCGGAGCGGACATAGGCCAAGACCGAGGGGTTGGGACAGGTCACCGGCTCCATGTCGCCCACGCCGAGCACCGGCATCGCCCGGCGCTGGATGAGCATCTTGCGCAGCCAGTGGAGGAACGAGCCGGGGTTGCGCGACTGCGCCTCGACGTTGACCGCGTCCGAGCCGTAGACCGCGTCCATCACCGGTGGCAGGTAGAGCTGCGCGAAATCGGCCCGAGAGAACCCGCCGTTGCGATCGGGTGACCACTGCATGGGGGTGCGTACCGAGTCCCGGTCACCCAGATAGATGTTGTCCCCCATGAGCAGTTCGTCGCCGTAGTAGATGACCGGACTGCCGGGCAACGACAAGATGAGCGAGTAGAGCAGCTCGGCCAGGCGCCGGTCCCCGTCAAGGAGGGGTGCCAGGCGACGGCCGATGCCCATGTGGCGCTTCATGCGCTCGTCCTTGGCGTACTCGGAGAAGAGGTAGTCGCGCTCCTCGTCGCTCACCTGCTCGAGGCTGAGCTCGTCGTGGTTGCGGAGGAAGATGGCCCACTGACAGCTGTCGGGGATCTCCGGGGTCTGGGAGAGGATCACGGTGATCGGGTAGCGCTGCTCCTTGCGCACCGCCATGAACAGGCGCGGCATGAGCGGGAAGTGGAAGCACAGGTGGCACTCGTCCCCGTCGCCGAAGTAGTCCGCGACGTCCGCCGGCCAACCGTTGGCCTCGGCCAGCAGCACGCGCCCGGGATAGTGCGTGTCAACCTCCTTGCGTATGCGCCGGATGAAGTCATGGGTCTCGGGAAGGTGCTCGCCGGCGGTGCCGTCGCGCTGGAACAGGTACGGCGCTGCGTCAAGGCGGAACCCGTCGAAGCCGAGCTCGAGCCAGAACCGCACCATCTCGACCATCGCGTCGGCGACGTCGGGATTCTCGTAGTTGAGATCTGGCTGGTGCGAGTAGAAGCGGTGCCAGTAGTACTGCTGGCGGGTGTCGTCCCAGGTCCAGTTGGATCGCTCGACGTCGGTGAACACGACCCGGGCCTCGGGCCAACGCTGGTCGTCGTCGTTCCATACGTACCAATCGCTCTTCGGGTTGTCACGGCTCGATCGCGACTCGACGAACCAGGGATGCGCGTCGCTCGTGTGGTTCATGACGAGATCGGCGACGAAGCGGATGCCTCGGCGGTGCGCGTCGTCGAGCAGCCGGGTCAGGTCACCGAGGGTGCCGTAGTCGGGCGCGACGTTGAAGAAGTCGCTGATGTCATAGCCGCCGTCTCGCATTGGTGAGGGATAGAACGGCAACAGCCAGATGGCGTCGACGCCGAGCCACTGCAGGTAGTCGAGTTTCTCGTGGAGCCCCACGATGTCGCCTAGCCCGTCGTTGTTCGAGTCATAAAAGCCGCGCAGGAAGACCTCGTAGAACACCGCGTGCTGGAACCAGCGGCGGTTCGGGGCGGGGTTGGTGCTCGGCAGGGGCAGGCGCGGCGTGGTCATGGCGTTTCGGAATGGCTCGTCGTGCTCGGGATCAGCCGGCCCTCACCTGGCCGACCGGTGCTCGCCCGCACGGTACCCGACGCCGCCGGTCAGCTCGATCCGAGCAGGTTGTCGGCGACCTCGTAGGGATCGACGCGCCCCGAGCGGAGGTCCTCGATCGCCCGCCGGTACTCCTCGGAGGAGGCCAGCCGGTCCAACCGCTCGCCGAGCAGCGCCCCGAGCACGCGCCGCAGCTCCTGCTCCACCCGCTCCCCCCGGCGCTCGGTGAGCAGCCCGCTCCCCTCGAGGTGCGCGCGGTGCCCCGCGACCGCGGCCCACAGCCCCTCGACGCCCTGGCCGGTCGTGGCCACCGTGTCGAGGATGGGCGGCATCCACTCCCGCTCCCCGCCGAGCGCCAGCATCTGGCGGAGGTCCTGTGCCGCCTCGGCCGCACCTGGCCGGTCGGCCTTGTTGATCACGAAGAGGTCGGCGACCTCGAGCAGTCCGGCCTTGGCCGCCTGGAGCGAATCGCCCCATCCGGGGGTGACGACGACCACCGTGGTGTCGCTGGCCGCCGCCACCTCGACCTCGACCTGGCCGACGCCCACCGTCTCGACCAGGGCGAGCGGGATCCCCGACGCGCCGATCACCCTGATCGCGTCGGGCACCGCGAGCGACAGGCCGCCCAGGTGGCCACGGGTCGCCATGGAGCGGATGAAGATGCTCGAATCCGTCGCGTGGCGCTGCATCCGGGCCCGGTCGCCCAGGATCGCCCCGCCCGAGAACGGCGAGGTCGGGTCGATGGCGAGCACGGCGACCTGGTCGACGGCCTCGGGCCCGGCGGCGGGCGCCGCGTCGCGAGCCGAGGTGGCCGGCCAACCGCGCCGCGCGACCTCGACCATCTGGTCGACGAGGGTCGACTTCCCGGCCCCCGGCGCGCCCGTGATCCCGACCACGTAGGGCGGCGCCACGCGGTAGCTCAGCCTGGCCACGGCCCGGCTGCGCTCCCCGCCGCCCTCCACGAAGGACAGCAACCGGGCGAGGGCGCCACGGTCGCCGGCGACCGAGCGCTCGAGGAGGGTCTCCGGATCCCCGCGGCGCGGGCCGCGCTCGGTGGCGTCGCTCAACGACGCTCCACGTCGGCGCCGAGCGACCGCAGGGTGGCCGGGAAGTCCTCGTAGCCACGGTCGAGGTGGTGGGCGCCGGTCACGACGGTCTCGCCCTCGGCCACGAGCCCGGCGAGGACGAGGGCGGCGCCGCCGCGGATATCCGGCGAGCGCACCTGGGCCCCCGAGAGCCGCTGGACACCCCGGACGATCGCATGGTGGCCCTCGGTCCGGATGTCGGCACCCATCCGGCGGAGCTCGTCGACGTAGCGGAAACGCCCCTCGAAGAGGTTCTCGGTCACGATGGCCACGCCATCGGCGATGGCCAGCATGGTCACGATGAGCGGCTTGTAGTCCGTCGCCACCCCCGGGTACGGGAGCGTCGCCACGTCGACCGAGGAGAGCCGGCGCCGGGCGACGACGCAGAGCCCCTCGGGGCGCTGGTCCACCTCGGCGCCCATCTCGCGGAGCTTGTTGAGGTACATCTCCATGTGGTCGAAGCGCCCGTCTTCGACCACGATCTCGCCACCGGCGATGCACGCCCCGGCGATGAGCGTGCCGGTCACGACCCTGTCGGGGATCACCGTGTGGACGCCTGGCTCGAGGCGTTCGACGCCGTTGATCTCGAGGCGCGACGTCCCGGCCCCGCTCACGGAGGCGCCCATCGAGTTCAGGTAGTCGGCGAGGTCGCAGACCTCGGGCTCGCGGGCCGCGTTCTCGATGATCGTGGTGCCCTTGGCCAGGGTCGCCGCCATCATGAGGTTGTCGGTCGTCGTGTGGCTCGGGTAGTCGAGGACGATGCGCGTGCCGACGAGCCGCGGCCCGGCGGCGCTCGACGCCACCGTCCCCTCGATGAACCCGTGACTGGTCGCGAAGTGCGTGCCCATGTCGGCGAGTCCGTTCACGTGGAAGTTGATCGGCCGCGAGCCGAAGTCGTCGCCGCCGGGCATCGACAACCTCGCGTGGCCGCAGCGTGCGAGCAGCGGCCCGAGCACGACGATCGAGGCGCGCATCTTGTCGACGAGCTCGTAGGGGGCCTCGGGGGCGAGCCCGTCCACCGCCGGGACCTCCACGAAGAGGGTGTCTTTCGAGCGATCGACGCGCACCCCGAGCGCCCCCAACATGTCGGACATGATCTGCACGTCGACGATGTGCGGCACGTTGCGAAGCTCATGGCGCCCCTCGGCGAGCAGGCACGCGGCCATCAGCTTGAGCGCCGAATTCTTCGCGCCGCCGGCCTTCGCCACACCCTCGAGGGGACCGTTCGGACGGATGACGAGCCGGTCCACGGCCCCATTATCGCCAACTATGGTCGAGGCCGTGGTGAGACAGCCTGAGGCGCCTGACCGCAACCTGGCCCTCGAGCTCGCCCGGGTGACCGAAGCCGCCGCGATGGCGGCCAGCCGGTGGATGGGCCTGGGCGACAAGGAGGGCGCCGACGACGCTGCGGTCAACGCGATGCGCGTCGTCCTCTCGACCATCTCCATGGACGGCACCGTCATCATCGGCGAGGGCGAGAAGGACCATGCTCCGATGCTCTACAACGGCGAGCGCATCGGGGACGGATCGCCGCCCATGACCGATGTCGCGGTCGACCCCATCGACGGCACGACGCTCGCCTCGCTCGGCAGAGGCGGTGCGCTCTCGGTGATCGCGGTCTCAGAGCGCGGGACGATGTTCGATCCGGGACCATGCTTTTACATGGAGAAGATCGCGGTCGGGCCCCGCGGCGCGGGCTCCATCGACATCACCAGGTCGACGACCGAGAATCTGCGCTCGCTCGCGAGCGCGCTCGGGCGACCGGTGCGCGATCTGACCGCGGTGATCCTCGACCGACCCCGCCACATCGAGCTCATCGCCGAGGTCCGGGCGACGGGCGCCCGCATCCGCCTCATCACCGACGGGGATGTCGCCGGCGCCATCGCCACCGGACGCTCGGACACCACCGGTGCCGACGTGCTCCTCGGCATCGGGGGGACGCCCGAGGGCGTCCTTGCGGCGGCGGCGCTCAAGTGCATGGGGGGCGAGATCCAGGGCCGGTTGTGGCCGCGCAACGACGAAGAGCGGCGGGCTGCCATCGACGCCGGCTATGACCTCGACAAGGTGTTGTCGACAAACGACCTGGTAGGAGGCAATAATTGCTTCTTCGCAGCGACCGGCATCACCGATGGCGACCTGTTGCGGGGGGTCCGCTACCTGGAGGGCGGCGGTGCCTCCACGGACTCGTTGGTGATGCGCTCGCGCTCGGGGACGATCCGCAGGATCGACGCCATCCACCCCCTGCACAAGCTCGCCGAGTTCAGCTCCATCCCCTTCTCCTAAGCCGAGCCAGCCCCGCCGATCGGGGCGCCGAGGTTTGGGCCGCTCCGGCCTCGTCGCGCGAGAGCGCCGACAAGGAGGCCCGCGTGAGCTTCCAGCGGGTGGTCACCTGAGGGAAGTTGATCGCCCCGGGCGTGGTCTCGTGGCTGAAGAGGTACGTGAACCCGGCTCGCTGCAGCGTCCGGTTCGGCGCAACGTTGAGGGCGTTGGGCTCGCAGAAGAGCACCTCGAGCTCGAAGAGATCGAGGTACAAGGCGGCCGATCGCCCTACGAGCTCGCTGCCGATGCCGAGGTGGCGCAGTGACGGCTCGACCACATGGAGGTGCATGAAGGCCTCGGCTCCGAAGGCGATCCGGTCGAGGGAGCTGAAACCGACGCGGCGGCGGTCGAGCTCCCAGAGGACGAAGAAGGATTCCCGCTCCGAGAGCGGGCGTGCGTAGTCGACCTCGCACATCCGCCTCCAGCTCGAGGGGTCCGGCAGCAACGCACGGTCGACCCCCAGCATGCGCAGGTGTTCGTCCGAGGACCCGTGGAAGTAGTCGATCCGGTAGTCGACCTCCTCGAGGCGCATCGCACGCACGGACAGCCGCTGCGGATCCATCGCGACGAGGCTATTGCCCCTCGCCGGTCTGGGAGGCGGCTCGGCTGACGCTTCGGATCGGCCTCTCGGCTCGCTCAGCTCTGCGCTTCGGCCGCTGCGAGGCGCAGCTCGGCACGCGCGAGGTCCGCTGCGGCCCGCGCCTCGGACTCCTCGACCTCGGCTCCCTCGCCGCCGGGCGCGGTTCGCCCCTGGCCGACGCGCTCCTCGGCATCCTGTTTCGCTCGGCGGGCCCGGTCGACATCGATCTCCTCAGCGAGCTCGGCGATGGAGCTCAAGAGCGTCACCCGGGTGGCCAGCGAACCGGGGGGTTCTGCGTCTTCTTGGGGGCCGGTGTCGACCTGCAAGAACCCCCCATGGACGGCCAGACGCACCGGCTCACCGTCCACCGGGTCCACCCGCACGACCCACGGCACGAGGGCGGCCACGAGCGAGGTGTGACCGTCGAGGACTGTCATGTCACCCTCGGTCGTCCGCAGCACGAGCGCCTGCGCGCTCGTGTCGACGAGAAGCCGGTCGGGGGTGACCACCTGCAGGTCGAATCCGTCGGCCACTAGTCATCGCCACCCTGGATGGTCCGGGCCTTCTCCAGGACCGATTCCACCCCGCCGACGTTCAAGAACGCCTGCTCGGGAACGTTGTCGAGATCGCCGTTCACAAGCGCCTCGAACGACTCGACGGTCTCGCTGACCGGCACGTAGAGGCCGGGCACGCCGGTGAAGACCTCGGCCACGAACATCGGCTGGGACAAGAAGCGTTGGATCTTGCGCGCCCGGTTGACGGTGACCCGGTCCTCCTCGGAGAGCTCGTCGAGCCCGAGGATCGCGATGATGTCCTGGAGCTCGCGGTAGCGCTGGAGCACGGCCTGGACGCTGCGCGCCACCTGGTAGTGACGGTCACCCACGATCTCGGGGGCCAAGATGTTCGAGGTCGAGGCCAAGGGGTCCACGGCCGGGAAGATCCCGAGCGCCGCGATCTGCCGCGAGAGCTCGGTCGTCGCGTCGAGGTGCGTGAAGGTGGTGAAGGGGGCCGGGTCGGTGTAGTCATCGGCCGGCACGTACACCGCCTGCATCGAGGTGATCGACTTCCCACGGGTCGAGGTGATGCGCTCTTGGAGCTCCCCCATCTCGTCGGCGAGCGTCGGCTGGTAGCCGACGGCCGAGGGCATCCGGCCGAGCAGCGTCGAGACCTCCGATCCCGCCTGGACGAACCGGAACACGTTGTCGATGAAGAGCAGCACGTCTTGGTGCTTCACGTCCCGGAAGTACTCGGCCATCGTGAGCGCGGCGAGCCCGACACGCAGGCGCACACCGGGCGGCTCGTCCATCTGGCCGTAGACGAGCGCCGTCTTCTCGATGACGCCGGACTCCTGCATCTCCAGCCACATGTCGGTGCCCTCGCGGGTCCGCTCGCCCACGCCTGCGAACACCGACACGCCGCCGTGCTGGGCCGCGACCCGGTGGATCATCTCTTGGATGAGGACCGTCTTGCCGACGCCCGCGCCCCCGAAGAGGCCGATCTTTCCGCCCTGGACATAGGGCTCGAGCAGGTCGACGACCTTGATCCCGGTCTCGAACATGAGGGCCCGGGGCTCGAGCTCGTCGAACTCGGGCGGGTTGCGGTGGATCTCCCAGTAGTCGTCGGGCTCGCCAATGTGGTCGGTGTCGAGTGGCTTGCCGAGGACGTTGAAGACGTGGCCGAGGACGGCGTCGCCCACCGGTACGCGCATCCCGTGACCGAGGTTGCGCACCGGGGTGCCCCGCACCAGCCCGTCGGTCGCGCGCATGCACACGCAACGCACCCGGCCCTCGCCGATCTGCTGGGCGACCTCGGCGATGATCGTCTCGGGCTGGCCCTCGAGCTCGATGTCCATCTCCACCGCGTGGTTGATCTCCGGCAACGCGTGGAGGGGGAACTCCACGTCGACCACGGGCCCGGCGATCCCGACCACGCGGCCGTCCTCCAACGAGCCAACGGCCCCCGTCGTCCTTTCCTCGGTCGTCGTCACATCAGGCTCCCTTCGCCGAACGGAGGGCCTCGGCTCCTCCCACGATCTCCATGATCTCGGTGGTGATGCTGTCCTGGCGGGCCCGGTTCATCGTCCGGGTCAGCGTGCGGACCAGCTCGTCTGCGTTGTCGGTCGCCGCGGCCATCGCTCGTTGGCGGGCGGCGTGCTCGGAGGCCGACGCCTCGAGCAGGGCCGAGTACAGCTCGGACTCGAGCGCTCGGGGCATGAGGTGCTTCAGGATCGACGCGCCGTCGGGCTCGAACTCCGTGTAGCCGCCGGCCGTCGTCCCCTGCGCCGGGCGCCCCTCGCGCTCCTCGCCCTCCTGGTCGGGGTCGGGCAGGGGCAGGAGCTGGTGCACCGCCACGAACTGGCGACCCGCCGAGTGGTATCGGGTCGAGACCAGCTGGATGAGGTCGAGCTCGTGATGCTCGAAGGCCGACCACAGCGGGTCGGCCACCTCACGGGCGTCCTCGAAGCTCGGGCGGTCGGCCATTTGGCTGAAGGAGCGCTCGACGTCCCGGCCACGGAAGCGGAAATAGGAGATGGCCCGGCGACCCACCGTGTAGAGGCGGATCTCGGCGCCGCGGGCGCGGTGCTGCGCGATGAGGGCCTCGGCCGCCCGCAGGACCGAGGAGTTGTAGGGGCCCGAGAGTCCCCGGTCACCGACGATGAGCACCACCCCGACCCGCCTCGGGTCTTCGGGGGCCCCGACGAGCGACTCGGCGCCCTGGTCCTCCCTCGCGGTCTTGAGGACGATGCGCTGCATACCCCGGCGGAACGGCCGGTTGGCGGCGATGCGGTTCTGGGCGCGCACGATCTGGGAGGCAGCGATCAGCTCGAACGCGCGCGTGATCTTCTTCGTCGCCTGCACGGTGCGGATCCGTCGGCGCAGGGTCCGTTCGACGCCTCCAGCCACGGCTCAGTCCCCTCCGGGCGGCGTCCGCCCTTTGCGGCCGCTCACTCCGAGGAGCCCTTGTCGAACGCGTCGAGGAACTCGCGCATCTTCGCGTCGAGGGCGTCGGTCTCGGGGAGCTTGCCTGTCTCGCGGATCGTCTCGAGGAGGTCCGAGCCGTTCGACCGGAAGAACTCGCGCAGCTCGGCCTCGAAGCGCCGGACCTCAGCGACGGGCACGTCATCGGCCCAACCCCGGGTGCCCGCGTAGACGACGAGCACCTGCTCTTCGACCGCCACCGGGTCGTTCTGGGGCTGCTTCAAGAGCTCGGTGAGCCGGTAGCCGCGGTCGAGCTGCGCCTGGGAGGCCTTGTCCAGCTCCGAGCCGAAGGTCGCAAACGACTCGAGGTCCCTGAACTGGGCAAGGTCGATCTTGAGGGTGCCCGCGACGTCCTTCATCGCCTTCACCTGTGCCGCACCGCCGACCCGGGACACCGAGTTGCCGACGTTGATCGCCGGCCGGACGCCGGCGTAGAACAGGTCGGACTCCAAGAAGACCTGCCCGTCGGGGATGGAGATGACGTTGGTCGGGATGTAGGCCGAGATGTCCCCTTCCTTGGTCTCGATGATCGGGAGCGCCGTGAGCGAGCCACCCCCCCGGGCATCGGAGAGCTTGGCCGCCCGCTCGAGGAGCCGGCTGTGCAGGTAGAAGACATCGCCGGGGTACGCCTCGCGGCCCGGCGGCCGGCGCAAGAGGAGCGACACCTGGCGGTAGGCCTCGGCCTGCTTGGACAGGTCGTCGTAGACGATGAGGGCGGCGTCGCCGTTCTCCATCCAGTGCTGGCCCATCGCGCATCCCGCGTACGGGGCCAGATACTTGAAGGGCGCCGGATCGCCCGCCGAGGCCACGACCACGACCGTGTAGCGCAGCGCCCCGTGGTCCTCCAGGGTCTTCACGGTCTGGGCGACCGAGGAGTTCTTCTGGCCGATGGCGACGTAGATGCACTTCACGTCCTGGCCGCGCTGGTTGAGGATCGTGTCCACCGCGATCGTCGTCTTGCCGGTCTTGCGGTCACCGATGAGCAGCTCGCGCTGGCCCCGACCGATCGGCGTCATCGCGTCGATCGCCTTGATGCCCGTCTGCAGGGGCTCGGAAACCGGCTGGCGGTCGACGATGCCGGGCGCCTGCACCTCCATCCGTCTGCTCTCGCCGGTGTCGATCGCCCCCTTGCCGTCGATCGGCTCGCCGAGCGCGTTCACGACCCGACCCAACAGCGCGTCGCCGACCGGGACCGAGAGGATCCGGCCCGTCGCCTTGACGATCTGCTCCTCCTCCAGGTTGTCGACCGAGCCGAGCACGACCGCGCCGATGGTGTCCTCGTCCAGGTTGAGCGCGAGGCCCACCGTGCCGTCCTCGAACTCCAAGAGCTCGTTCACGGCCGCGTTGGGCAGGCCCGACACCCGGGCGATCCCGTCGCCGACCTCCACGATGCGCCCCACCTGCTCGGCGCCGACGCTCGGCGTGTACTCCTCGACATGGCGGCGCAGCACGGCGGTGATGTCCGCCGCGTCGATCGTCAACTCGGTCATTGTGCTCCCCTTGCTCGGTCTTGCCGGTCGGCGCCGCGTCCGGAGCCCACCGGGAGAAGTTCCTCTCGCAGGCGGTCGAGTCGGCCTCGAGCGCTTGCGTCCACGTGGAGGTCGCCGATTTCCACGACCGCCCCTCCGATCAGCTCCGGATCGATGGTCACCTGGAGCTCGACTGGGCTCCCGGTCATGTGCGTGAGCGCCGCCGACAACAGCTCACCCTGGGCGTCTGGAATCGGCTCGGCCGAACGGACCCGGGCCACCCTCCAACCCCGAGCCGTCGCCGTCCGCTCGACGAGCCAGTCGAGGGCGCCGAGAAAGTCCCGCGCCCGGCCGCCCGTGATCACGAAGCGGACGAGCCGCAGCGTAGCGGCCTCCACCTTGCCCTCGAGCAGCGCCTGCGCGATGGCGAGGCGAGCGTCGACGGGAACGTCACGGTCGCTCAGGACACCGCGCAGCTCCGGGTTGGACTCGACGATCCTCGCGAAGCGGAACAGCTGGTCCTCGACCTCCTCCAAGAGCCCCGTCTCGGCGGTCTCGAAGATGGCGCTCGCATAGCCGCCGATCCGCTCGCGCGCCGCGAGGTGGCCGAGCGGAGCCAGCTCCATCTGGCGACCACCCGCCCGCCGGGTGACCCACGCCAGGGCGGTCAGCACGTCGGGGGCGCTGACGGCCGAGGCAGTGAAGGCCGCCAGCTGACGTGCCGGCTCGCCGACCCGGTGCTCCAAGAGCTCCGAGAGGATGGCGCGGCGCGAGGTCGGCGGCACGGCCGTGTCGCTCAGTGCGGCTCGCAGTTCACCCTGGTGCTCGACGAGGTGCTCCACGGCCGCGAGGTCAGAGGAGAGCGCGCCCGCGCCCTGCTGGCCGACCGATTCGAACACGGCGGTGCTGTAGCCCTCGACCGCGGGGTTCACGCGCCCCGACCGTCCCCTGCGCCCTCGGATTGGACCGCCGCGATGGCCTCGTTGACCAGCTGGCGGTGCGCGTCGGAGTCCATCGCCCGCCCGATCACCCGCTCGACCGCCTCCATCACCAGCTGGCCCACCTCGGTCGTCGCCTCATCGAGCGCCCGTTGGCGGGCCTGTGCCACCTCGAAGTCGGCGTTGGCGATGATCCGGTCGTGCTCCTCTTGGCCCTGGGTGACCGCGTCCGAGCGTGTCTTGTCGGCGGTCCGGTTCGCCTGCTCGACGATCTCTCGGGCCCGACGGCGCGCCTCGTCGAGCGCCTGGCGCCGCTCGTCTTCGGCTGCCGACGCCTCGGCGCGCGCTTTGTCGGCTGCCGCCAGCTCCGCCTGGATCTGCTCCTGGCGGGCCCGCAGCATCCGGTTGAGCGGCGGCAGCAGGTAGCGCGCCACCACGCCCAGCACGATCAAGAACCCGATCAGCTCGACGATGAACGTGCCGTTGGGCACGAGGAAGTTGCTCGTTGCCATCATCTTGGGTTGCCGCTCCCGTCATCGGGCCGCGACGGGCCCGGTGCCTGCGCTCTTTGCATCTGTGGTCCGCTCGTCCCTACTTCTTGTAGAGGGAGAAGATGAACAGCGCCGTGAAGGCGAGGTTGATGAAGTACATGGCCTCCACCAAACCGACCGTCAAGAACATGATCGTGAACAGTCGGCCCTGGGCCTCGGGCTGGCGGGCGACGCCGGCGATGGTCTGGCTCCCGGCCAGACCGTCACCGATGGCGGCGCCGACGGCACCCCCACCGAGGGCGAGTCCGCCACCGACCATCGCGCCAGCCAGCTGGATCGCCTGCTGGGTCGTGTCGTGTGCCATTTGCTGGTCTCCTTTGTGTGATTGAGAAGGGTGAGATCGCCTCAGTGGCCCTCGGTCGACATGGCCGTGTCGAAGTACAGGATCGTGAGCAGGGCGAAGATGAAGGCTTGGATCGCCCCGATGAACAGGTCAAAGAGCTTCCAGACCGGGTTGATGATCACGATCACGACGTCACCCACCGGCGCGCCTGAGAGCTTCCAGGCACCGAGCGCGGCGATGAGCGAGAGCATGAGGGTGCCCGAGAGCAGGTTGCCGAAGAGCCGGAGGGCGAGGGTGATGGGCTTCGCGAGCTCCTCGACGATGTTGATGAACAGGTTGGCCGGCAAGAGGAAGATCGGAAACGGCTGCATCGCGTAGTGCCGGACGTAGCCGACGATGCCCCTCGCCCTGATCGACGCGATGTGGACCAGCACGATGACGAACAGCGCCATCGCGAGCGGGAGGTTGATGTCACCGGTCGGGGCGGCCAGCCATTCGAAGTGGCTTCCGAGGCCGAGCTGCTCGAAGGTGTTGCAGACGAAGATGAACACGAACAGCGCGACGGCGAGGGGGATGACCGCCTGGCCGGCCTGACCGATCGAGCCCTGCACCTGGCGCGTCACCGCGTCGACGCCGAGCTCGAAGGCCACCTGGAGCCGGCCCGGGCGCTCCCGGACGAGCTGGCGGCGCAGCATCGCGACGAGGATCACGACCACGACCAATGCTGCGCCCGTGGCCCAAACGGTGTCGACGTTGATGGACAACCCGAAGAGCTTGCGCACCACGTGGTCGCCGACCGTGATGTTGGCGGCCAGGTTGAAGAGCTCGGGCATCAGCCTTCCCCCCGTTCCTCGGGAGGCTCGAGCGCGTTGTCAGGTTGCGGGTCGCCCCCCGCGTCCTCCAGGCCGTCGACCGAGAACATCCCGCCGATGCCCGAGAGCAGCGACCCACCACCGAGCCCGCCGGCCGCCGCGCCGCTCTTGATGAGCGAGCGGATCACGGCGAAGAGAAGGAGGAACTGGAAGAGCGCGAGGCCGGCCATCAATCCGAAGCCGAGGTCGAAGCTGACGAAGAGCAGGCCAAGCGCGATCGCGGTGATGATGGCGAGGCGGCTCACCGTGTTGAGGGCGAGCGGGCGGCGCTTTGGCCCCGGACGGTTCCCGGCCCGGGCGACCGAGCCCTGGACCATGCGGAAGTTCGCCACACCGAGCGCGATGCCGATGCAGAGCCCGAGCCCGACCATGGCGGCACCGAGGACCACGCACAGGACGAGCCCGACGATGCCCACGGCCAGTGAACCAAAGACGGCGCGCTTGGAGATCCTCGTCAGATCGGGGAGCGACACCTGGGAGAAGAGCACGACGGTTCCTCAGGCCTCCACCCGGCCCGGTGCCGCTACACGAATCGCCGGAACTGGCGCACGGCGAGCAGCACCGCCGAAACGATACCGAAGGCGAGCCCCGCGAAGGTCAGCCACGGCGTGGTGCCGGCCGCCTGATCGACCAGGTACCCGATGCCCATCCCGGCAACCACGCTGATCGCACAGGCGGTGCCGACCCAGAACAGATCGCCGAGCGTGGGCGTGCGCGCACCGCCCCGTTCGGGCGTCCCCCGCTGGTCCTCCTGGTGATCGCCCATCGGCTCCGTCCCCAGCCGCGTCAGACGATGTGTGTGGGAAGTCGATCAACCGGCAATCCAGACGTCACGCAGGTCCAACAGCTCGGCCGCCGCGCCCCCGGCGCGCCCCGGACGACGCGGTCGACGGGGGGCATCATCGCACCTCGCCTCACCCGTCGGCAAAACGGTCAGGCACGGCATCATGCCCGGGGGCCCCGCCCCTGGCGCCCCGGCCGCTTCGGCGGGTGCCCCTGGCCCCGAGCAGGAGGCCGGGAGCGCCTTCTCCTGGCTCCCGGTCGCCCTCGGCCGCCCCTGACACGCCCCGACCCCCCGACGCTGCGGCGCCCGTGGAGGCGACCACGACCGGCGGCTCGTCGCGCTCCTTTCGGCGCAGCCCCGGGTGGAACAGCGTGTAGAGGCCGACTCCGAGCGCCGCCGCCCCGAAGGGGATGAAGGCGTTCACCCGCGGGATGAACAGGGGAAAGAGCACGAAGCCCGAGAGGACCGCGGTCCACGCCCACAAGATGAGGACGCTGCGCCGGTGCCCGTGCCCGAGGCTGAGCAGCCGATGGTGGATGTGCTGCTTGTCCGCCGTGTGGAACCCGGTGCCCCGGGCGGTTCGCCTGACGAACGCGAAGGCCGCGTCGAGCAGCGGGACCCCCAAGATGAACACCGGGATGAAGAGGGGGGCGAAGAAGAAATAGGTGGACCCGCTCGTCACGAGGATCCGACCCCCGATGACCATGGTCGACGCGGACATCATGAGCCCGAGCAAGAGCGCGCCGGCGTCGCCCATGAACACCTTGGCCGGGTGGAAATTGAAGGGCAAGAAGCCCAGGCAGACCCCGCAGGCGATCGCAGCGATGAGCGGACCGATGTTCGACAGCGGGAGCACGCCGAGCTCCATGAGCCGCAGCCCGTAGACCGAGAGCGACCCGCCGGCGATCGCCACGATGCCGGCTGCGAGGCCGTCGAGGCCGTCGATGAGGTTGATGGCGTTGGTGAGGGCGATCACCCACAGCGCCGTGATCAACGGGGTCACACCGGGGGTGAGGGCGACCAGCCCGGCGAGGGGGATCTTGACCCAGTACATCGTGACCCCGAGGAAGTACAAGATGCTCGCCGCCTGCACCTGGCCGGCCATCTTCGCCGGTGCCGACATGTCGCGAACGTCGTCGATGAGGCCGACCGCGAAGATCGCAGCACAGGCGAGCACCACACCGAGCGGCTCGGAGGTGTTGGCGAAGACGTCGTGGAGCTGAGGGACGACGGCCGCGACGGTCACCGCGATCAGGAATCCGAGCAGCATCGCGGCACCCCCGCCATAGGGGGTCGTCTTCTCGTGGACCTTGCGCTCGTCGGGCACGGCCACGTAGCCGACCCGCATGGACAGGCGCCGGGCCGGGATCGTGGACACCGCCGTCACCACGGCGGCGATCCCGAGGATGATCCCGTACCAGGCGAGCGGCGGCACGACCGACTCCCCTCTCGGCGCTTACGTCGAGCCGACGAGGCCCGGATAGGGGGGGAAGGCGGCGCAGAGCGCTGCGACCTCGGCGCGGACGGCGGCCAGCGCATCTGGGTCGTCGCGGCCGCGAAGGGTGCGCCCGATGAGCTCGGCGATCCGCACCATCTCGGCCTCTCCCATCCCCGCCGTCGTCTCGGCGGCGGTGCCGAGCCGCAGACCGGAGGTGACAAAGGGCGATCGCGGATCGTCGGGGATGGTGTTGCGGTTGCAGGTGATGCCCGATCGATCCAGCACCTCTTGGGCGGCCTTCCCCGTGAGCTCGGGGTCGAATGAGCGCAGGTCGACGAGCACCATGTGGTTGTCCGTGCCGCCCGACACGAGCCGCAGTCCCTCCTCGCCCAGGGCCGCTGCGAAGGCCTTGGCGTTGGCCACGACCGCGGCGGCGTAGCTCGAGAACTCCGGGCGTGCCGCCTCGGCGAACGCGACCGCCTTGGCCGCGATGACGTGCTCCAGGGGCCCACCCTGGAGGCCGGGGAAGATGGCGCTGTCGATCTTCTTTGCCAGCTCGACCGAGGTGAGGATCGCGCCCGACCGCGGTCCGCGCAGCGTCTTGTGGGTCGTGAACGTGACGACGTCGGCGAATCCGACCGGGCTCGGGTGCGCACCGCCGGCGATGAGCCCCGCGGGGTGCGCCGCGTCGAACATGAGCCACGCCCCCACCTCGTCGGCGATCTGGCGGAACGGCTCGGGGTCGATGACCCTCGCATACGCCGTCGACCCGGCGACGATCAACTTGGGCTGCTCGGATTTTGCGAGGTCTCGCACCTGGTCGAAGTCGATGACTTCGCCCGGTGCGTCCGGGTCGTCGCTCGCCGGCGTCACCCCGTAGCCGACGAAGCGCCAGATCTTGGAGGTGATGGAGGCCGGCGAGCCGTGGGTCAGGTGCCCGCCCTGATCCAGGCGCATGGCAAGCACCGTGTCGCCGGGCTCGAGCAGCGCCTGGTACGCAGCGAGGTTCGCGCTCGCCCCCGAGTGGGGCTGGACATTGGCGTGCTCGGCGCCGAAGAGCGCCTTGGCGCGCTCCCGTGCCAGGTCCTCCACCTCGTCGATCACCCGGTTGCCGCCGTAGTAGCGGGCTCCGGGGTAGCCCTCCGAGTACTTGTTGGTGAGCACCGACCCGGTCGCCGCCAGCACCGCGGGGGAGGTGAAGTTCTCCGAGGCGATGAGCTGGAGCGTGGAGGTCTGCCGATCGAATTCCTCGACGATCAGCCTCGCGACCTCGAGGTCCGTGTCCAACCAGGCACCAAAGGGCGAGCCGGCGGCGCTCACCTGGCCGCCCGACCGGGGGCGATCGAGGTCACGCTGGTCCGCTGTCGACCCATGTGCGAAGTGTACCCAGGAGCCCGGCAGCCCCCCGATGGGGTCTACGCTGCGACGCCGTGGCGCTCGACCCGAGGACCCCGGTGCTGGTAGGCGCAGGCCAGGTGACGATCCGGCCCCAGGCACGATCCGGGGGCGAGGCGCCCCCCGAGCCGCTCGATCTCATGGCGAGCGCAGCGCTGGGCGCGATCGAGGACACGGGGGGCTCGGCGTCGCGCCTCATCGCATCGATCGGGAGCATCCGCGTCGTGCGCTCGCTCCAGTGGAGCGTGCCGGACCCCGGCCTGCTCGTCGCGCAGCGGATCGGCGCGTCGCCCAAGGAGAGCCTCCACAGCGCGATCGGCGGGAACACCCCTCAGGCCTGGATGGCCGACACCGCCACGGCCATCGCGGCGGGTCGCCTGGATGCCGCCCTCGTTGTCGGGGCCGAGTGCGGCTACGCGCGTGCGAGCGCCCGGCGGACCGGCGCCCGGCTGGCGTGGACCGAGCAAGATCCCGAGACCCCGCCGGCCGTGCCCTTTGGCACCGACCGGGCCCCCACCACCGAGCTCGAGGCGGCCCGGGGGCTGATGCTCCCGGTGCACGTCTACCCGCTGATCGAAAACGCGCTTCGCATGTCGTCGGGTTGGACGCTCAGCCAGCACCGCGACCGCATCGGGTCGCTGTGGTCACGCTTCTCCGAGGTCGCCGCTAGCAATCCGCACGCCTGGTCACGCACCGCGCTGTCGCCCGACGAGATCGTGCTGCCGGGCCCGAAGAACCGGATGATCGGGTTCCCCTACCCCAAGCTCTGCACGGCCAACATCCAGGTCGACCAGGGCGCGGCGCTCTTGTGCTGCTCTGCGGAGATCGCCGAGGCGGCCGGCGTGCCCAGGGACCGTTGGATCTTCCCGGTCTCCTCGGCAGAGGCGAACGACCACTGGTACCTCTCCGAGCGCGCCGAGCTGTCGCGCTCGCCCGCGATCAGGCTGGCGGGTGCCGCTGCGCTCGGATCGGCGGGCATCACCATCGACGACGTCGCCATCGCCGACCTCTATTCGTGCTTCCCTTGCGTCGTGCAGATCGCGGCACGCGAGCTCGGCATCAACATCGACGGCGATGTGCGCAGGCTCACCCAGACCGGAGGGCTGACCTTCGGCGGGGGGCCAGGCAACAACTACACGAGCCACGGGATCGCCTCGGTCGCACACGCGCTGCGCGAGCGCCCGGGGAGCCTCGGCCTGGCGACAGGGCTCGGCTGGTTCGCCACCAAGCACGCGGTCGGGCTGTACTCGACGGAGCCGCCTGCCGGGGGGTTCCGGTCCACGAACGTGCAGTCGGCGGTCGACGGGCTCGAGACGTGGCACGCGGAGGCGGGATTCACCGGTCGCTGCGAGGTTGAGACGTTCACCGTCACCTATGACCGGGAGGGGTCACCCGAGCGCGGCATCGTTGCCTGCCGGGTTGGGGCGGGCAGACGGGCATGGGCGAACGTCACCGATCCCGACCAGCTCTCCGCCCTGATCGCCGCGGAGACGCCCGGGTGGACCGGCACGCTCGGGGCCGACGGGATGCTCGACCTCGACGGTTGAGCGCTCAGCCTTCGAGGCGGATCGAGCCATCCTTCTCGATGCGCCGCGCCGGATTGTGCGCCACCTCCGAGGGGCGCCCGTCGGGGTCGATGAGGATCGCCGAGTAACCGCCCGAGAGCCTGTCGCAACGAGAGCGTTCGACGCCGTGGGCCGCGTCTGCGCCTCCGACGCCCGGGGAGCCGAGATCAGCCGAGCGCGGACTCGACCAGCGCCCACTCGAGGGCGCCCTCGCGCAGACACCGTGGAGCACGCGTGCAGTCCACGACCGTCGACGGCGTGCCAGCGCCGCCGTGGCCGTCCACGACGAGCGCCACCGAGGCCGCGTCGAAGCGCTCACCCACCGCGCTGGCGGTCGAGCACGGGGGCTCGCCGTGCGCGTTCGCGCTGGTGACGGCCAGCGGTCCCGTCGCGAGGCAGAGCTCCTCGACAAAGGGGTGGTCCGGCCAACGGACCCCGACCGTCCGCCCGTCGCCCCCGAGCAGTCGCCCGACCTTCTTCTTGGCCGCGACGACGATGGTGAGCGGCCCGGGCCAGAACCGATCGGCGAGACGGCCCGCCGCCGCAGGAAAGGACGCCACCACCTGCGCAAGCTGGGGGCGCCCGCCGACGAGCACCGGCAGGGCGAGATCGCCCGGCCGGCCCTTCGCCTCGAAGACCGCCGCGATCGGGCCCGGCTCCAATGCCGCGGCCAGCCCGTAGACGGTGTCCGTCGGGATCGCCACCACCGAGCCGGCACGCAGCGCGTCGACGACCCGGTCGAGCTCGTCGACCCCGACCACGAGCGGTGACGGCGTCACTCGAAGCGAGCCACGAGCGCGCGGGGCCGCCCGGTCAGGTCATCCAAGACGGTCGCCTCGATCGACCCCGACCCGAGCGCTGTGCTAAGCGCCGCCTCCGCCTGGGCCGGCGCAAGCTCGATCACGAGCGCGCCCGGGCGCGCCAGCCGGCCGACGGCACCGCTCAGGACCGCCTCGATCGCCCCGAACCCGGGCGTGCCATCGCTGCCGGGCGGCGACACGAGGGCGTCGTGCGGCTCGTGATCGCGCACGACGGGGTCGAGCCCGGCCCACTCGCCCTGGTCCACGTAGGGCGGATTCGACACCGCAAGCGAGATGCGGCCGATCTCGCCCGCCGCGAGCGCCTCCCACCACGAGCCGATGCGGAACTGCACAACGCCGATGTCCCCATGGCGACCTGCGACACGTTCGCGGTTGGCCGCCGCCAGCTCGAGCGCCGCGGGGTCGCGATCAGTGGCGATCACCTCCACGTTCCGGGCACCCCGCTCCACCGCGATGGCGAGTGCGATCGCGCCGGTGCCCGTCCCGAGGTCGACCACCGTTGGGGGCGCTCCGAGCGCGAGGAGCCGATCGAGCTCGGCCAGGGCGACGTCGGTGACCCACTCGGTCTCGGGCCGTGGGATGAAGGCTCGCTCGTCGACGAGAAGATCGAGGTCCCGGAAGGGCCAGTGGCCGAGCACGTACTGCAGGGGCTCGCCTGCGGCGCGTCGCCTGGCCAGCCGACGGGCGCTCGCCGCCGCCTCGCGCTCCGCGACGCGTCCGGCGGACTCGAAGGCATCGTCGAGGATCCAGCGGGCCTCGCGCGCAGAGCCGAGCGAGGCCGCAAGCGAACGCTCGAGCGCTCGCCTGTCGTCTCTTGGGACCCCCACTGCCAGGGGATCAGGAGCTCGCATCGTCCTCCTCGTCCAGCTGACGAGCACGCTTGTCCGCCATGAGCGCCTCAGCGAACTCGTCGAGGTCCCCCGCGAGCACCTGGTCAAGCTTGTACGCGGTGAGCCCGATGCGGTGATCGGTGACGCGGTTCTCCTTGAAGTTGTACGTGCGGATCTTCTCCGAGCGCCCGCCGCCGCCCACCTGGCTGCGCCGGGCGGCGGCGACCTCCGAGGCTCGGCGCTCCTGCTCCGCCTTGAGCAGCCGGGAGCGGAGCACGGTCATCGCCTTGGCGCGATTTTGGATCTGGCTCTTCTCGTCTTGCATCGCGACCACGATCCCGGTGGGCAGGTGGGTGATCCGCACAGCGGAGTCCGTGGTGTTCACGGACTGGCCGCCCGGCCCCGTCGAGCGGTACACGTCGATCTTGAGGTCGTTTGGGTCGATCACGACATCGACCTCGTCGGCCTCGGGCAGGACGGTGACGGTCGCCGACGAGGTGTGGATCCGGCCCTTGGACTCGGTGACCGGGACCCGCTGGACCCGGTGGGGACCCGCCTCATGCTCAAGGTATCGCCAGGCGTCCTTGCCCTTCACGACGAACACCACCTCGTTCAGGCCGTCGCGCCCGGTGGGGCTCTCCGAGAGGATCTCGAGGCCCCAGCGGTGCCGGTCTGCGAAGCGGGCGTACATCGTGAACAGATCGCGGGCAAAGAGATTCGCCTCCTCTCCGCCCTCGGCGCCCCGGATCTCGACGATCACGTTGCGGCCGTCGTTGGGATCCTTCGGGAGCAGCAGCCCGCGGAGCCGGTCGGTGAGCTCGACCGCCCTCTTCTCGGAGTCCTCGACCTCGGCCCGCATGAGCTCGCGGTCCTCACCCGTCGACTCCTCGCTCATTTGGCGAGCGGTTGCCGCGTCGTCCCGGGCGCGCTCGATCGCCCGCCACACCGAGACCACCTCGTCGAGGTCCTTGCGCCTGATCGACAGCTCGCGAAGACGCGCCGGATCGCTCGAGGTGGCGGGGTCCGCCAGCTCCTTTTCGATGGCCTCGTACTCCAGCTCGAGCCGGGCCATGCGAGCTTCGAGAGGCTCGGGCACCGGGCTCAGGTTAGGGCCCGGTACGTGGGGGTTCGGTGGTCTACGCCTTTGGGCTGCGAGGGCGTGCTGCCCCCTTGCGCTGCCCGTAGCGCCGCTGGAACCGCTCGACCCGGCCACCGGAGTCCACGAGCTTCTGCTTGCCGGTGAAGAACGGATGGCATTCGCTGCAGAGCTCGACGTGCAGATCGGACTTGGTCGATCGGGTCACGAACGTGTTGCCACACGAGCAGCGCACCGTCGCCTCTCCGTATGCGGGGTGAATCTCGGCCTTCATGTCGCCTCCGTCTCTCTCGTTCTTTGCGACCCGATGTCGGGGTCGCGTGCGGTCCGTGCAAGGCCGCGACGTTCGCTTCTATTCCCTCAACCGTTGGGAGTGGGGCCCTTGGCGATCTCGGCCAGAAACTCCCTGTTGGACCTGGTGGTGCGGATCTTGTCCATGAGCAGCTCGAGGCCCGGGGCGGC
The DNA here is from genome assembly GCA_027306525.1 of Acidimicrobiaceae bacterium. GTDB lineage: Bacteria > Actinomycetota > Acidimicrobiia > Acidimicrobiales > RAAP-2 > Palsa-461. The sequence continues at coordinate 7,865 of DAHUZM010000079.1, read as the reverse complement.
GTTGCCGTCCGCCGCGAGGGCGTTCAGAACCCGGCGCAGCTTCCAAACCTGCTGCAACTCACCCCGCTCGAAGAGCAGCTCTTCGTGCCGGGTCGAGCTCGCGTTGACCTCGATCGAGGGGTACAGGCGACGCTCGGCGAGGCGCCGGTCGAGGCGAAGCTCCATGTTCCCGGTCCCCTTGAACTCCTCGAAGATGACCTCGTCCATCTTGGAGCCGGTCTCCACGAGGGCCGTCGCCAGGATCGTGAGCGAGCCACCCTCTTCGATGTTGCGGGCGGCGCCGAAGAACTTCTTCGGCGGATACAGGGCGCCGGAGTCGACACCACCGGACATGATCCGACCGGTGGCCGGCTGTGCCAGGTTGGACGCGCGGGCGAGCCTGGTGATGCCGTCGAGGATGATCACGACGTCCTTGCCCATCTCGACGAGGCGCTTGGCCCGTTCGATGGAGAGCTCGGACACGGTGGTGTGCTCGTCGGAGGGACGGTCGAAGGTCGAGGCGATCACCTCGCCCTTGACCGAGCGGCGCATGTCGGTGACTTCCTCGGGTCGCTCGTCGACCAGGAGCACCATGAGATGCACCTCGGGGTTGTTGGCCTCGATCGAATGGGCGATCTGCTTCATCACCGTCGTCTTGCCGGCCTTGGGCGGCGAGACGATCAAGCCGCGCTGGCCCTTGCCGATCGGCGAGAGCAGATCGACGATGCGCGCCGTGAGGTTGTCCTTGTCGCCGGGCTCCTCGAGGATGAGCTTCTCGTCGGGGAAGAGCGGGGTCAGATCCTCAAACCGCGGACGATTGCGGGCCTCCTCGGGGTCGAGCCCCGACACCGTATCGATCCGCAGCAGCGCTGGGAACCGCTCGTTGTTCGTGGCCGGCCGGCAGGCACCCTCGACGTAGTCACCCTTGCGCAGCGCGAACCGACGAGCCTGGCTGATCGAGACATACACGTCCTTGGACGACGCCAGGTAGCCGTCGCAACGGAGGAACCCGTAGCCCTCATCGCGGAGGTCGAGCAGCCCACGCACCTCGACGAGCTCGCCCGTGTAGGGGGCGTCCTGGTTGGGACCCCCCTGGAATTCACGCTCACCGCGAGGCTCACGGCCCCGCCTGCGCCGGCTGTTGCGGCGATTGCCGGGCTCGACCCCCTGGGGGCCGCCGTGGCTCGGCCGGTTGCCCTGTCGCTGGGGCTGGGCGGTCCGGGCGGCCGGGCCGCCGCGGTCCTCGTCCGGGCGTGCTTCGGGAGCCGCTCCGTTCGACACGCTTGCGTCGAGCTCGGCCTCGATCTCCTCCATCGAGGAAGCGGCAGCGCCGTTGGAGCGCCGGGAGGGGGCTCGGGTCTTGACCTTGGTGGCGCCATCGTCCTCGTTGCTCGAAGCCCCGTTGCTCGAAGCCCCGTTGCTCGAGGCCCCATTGCTCGAGGCCCCGGCGTGATCGCCGTCCGAGCCGTTGGGGACGCCGGTCGCCGAGAGGATCTTGTCGATCAGATCCGCCTTCTTTGACCGGGTGGTGGTCTTCAGGTCCATCGCCTGTGCGATGGCGTGGAGCTCTTCACGCTCCTTGGATTCGAGCACGGACCGTTCGAGCTGCTGTTCGGCAGTCATCGGCCTCCTCATCTTTGATACCGCAGGGTCTCATCAGCCCGATGCGGGGAAAACAGGGGGGTGGGGTTGATCCCACGACACGGGGACGGACCCCCTCGCCACTGGCACCGGAGCCGTGCCCGAACCGCGAACGGGGATCCTGGCAAGCGCTCCGAGGCGCGGGTGGTATGCACCCGAGTGTAGCCGTCCGCCGAAGCCGACAACAACATCTCGAAGCGGCGACACCGGGTCCAACGCCGCCGGCCCGCCCCTTGTTCCCGGCGGCCGCCTTGAACAATAGATTCGGTCGCCGGATCGGCGACAGAGGAGCGAATTGGTGGCTGAGCGAGCTGACGAAGCTGGCGGACCCCCCCGGGTCGAGGAGGGGACCCTGTTGTGGGAGCCCTCGCCCGAACGGATCGCATCGGCGCGGATCGGGGAGTTCATCGGGTGGCTGGGAGAGCATTCGGGCCCCCAGGTTTCGGACTACTGGACCCTCTGGCGTTGGTCGGTGGAGGACCCCGCCGCCTTCTGGGGCGCATTGTGGCGGTACTTCGAGCTCGGGCCCGAGGTGCGACCGGCCGACGTGCTCCGGCGCAACGGCGGCGTGGAGGGGGCCCGATGGTTCGTCGGCCAGCACCTCAACTACGTGAGCGTCGTCTCCCGGCATCCCTCCTCCCGCCTCGCCCTGATCGCCGAGGACGAGTCGGGCACGCAGGTGCGCGTGACTTACGGCGAGCTGCGGGCACTGGCTGGTGCGGTGGCCGCTGGGCTCCGGCGCCTCGGCGTCACCCGGGGCGACCGGGTGGCGGCGGTCCTGCCCAACGGGCTGCACGCCGTGGCCGCCTTCCTCGGCGCAGCGAGCATCGGCGCAGTGTGGTCGGCCTGTGCTCCCGAATTCGGGGCGCATGCCATGGTCGACCGCTTCCGCCAGATCGAGCCCAAGGTCCTCCTCGCAGCGAAGGGCTACCGCTACGGGGGCAAGGACTTCTCCATGGACGAGAAGCTCGGAGCGCTCGTCGTCGCACTGCCCGGCCTCGGGGCGGTCGTCTCCATCCCGGCTGGGGACGACGCGGCTCTACCGAGTCACGCCACGCTCGACTGGGACGAGCTGGTCTCCGAACCGGCCGAGCTGCGCCCGGTCGAGCTCGAATTCGAGCATCCGCTGTGGATCCTCTACTCCTCGGGCACGACCGGTCCCCCGAAGGCGATCGTGCACTCGCACGGCGGCATCGCGATCGAGCACATGAAGGCCCTGACCCTGCACTGCGACCTCGGCCCCGACGACATCTTCTTCTGGTTCTCGACGACGGGCTGGATGATGTGGAACTTCGTGGTCGGCGGGCTGCTCATCGGGACGACGATCGTCTGCTACGACGGCCACCCGATGTGGCCCGACCCGGGCCGGCTCTGGGACATGGCCGAGCGCCTCGGGGTGACCTTCTTCGGGACGAGCGCGCCGTTTCTCGACGCATTGCGCCGAGCGGAGTATTTCCCCGCCGACCACCACAAGCTGGCGTCGATCGCGACGCTCGGTTCGACCGGGGCGCCGCTCTCCCCCGAGGGTTTCGCCTTTGCTGCGCAGCGGATCGCGTCCGACGTGCTGGTCGCGTCGATCTCGGGTGGCACCGATGCCTGCACCGCCTTTCTCGGGTCCTGCCCGCTCCTGGCGGTGCGGGCCGGAGAGATCCAGTGTCCGATGCTCGGCGCGAAGGCCGAGGCCCTCGGGGATGACGGCACACCGGTGGTCGCCCAGATGGGCGAGCTCGTGCTCTCCCAACCCATGCCCTCGATGCCCGTCGCCTTCTGGGGTGATCGGGACGGCTCGAGGCTGCACCAGAGCTACTTCTCGGCCTACCCGGGCGTATGGCGCCACGGCGACTGGATCAAGCTCACCCCCGAGGGCGGCTACGTCGTCTACGGCCGCTCGGATGCCACCCTCAACCGGGGCGGGGTGCGCAGCGGGGCAGCGGACTTCTACCGGGTGGTCGACGCAGTCCCAGGGGTGGCCGATTCCCTCGTCGTCGACACGAGCGAGCTCGGCGCCGAGGGACGGCTCCTCCTCTTCGTCGCGCCCGGTGAGGACGCGTCCGACAACCTCGCCGACGAGCTTCGCCGGACGATCCGCGACCAGATCTCCCCCCGGCACGTACCAGACGAGGTGGTCGTCGTCGGACGGATACCAAAGACGCTCAACGGCAAGCGGATCGAGGTCCCGGCGCGGCGCATCCTGCTCGGCACCGACCCCGCCCAGGCGCTCACCGCCGGCGCCGTCGACGACCGCGGCGCCCTCGACGAGTTCGTGAAGGTGCTCGTCGCCCTGCGCCCCTGAGGTCGTTCAGCCCTTGACCGCGCCGGCGGTCAGGCCGGCGACCAGCTGGCGCTGGAACAGCACGAGCAAGATGGCGATGGGCGCTGCTGCGATCACCGTGCCCGCAAAGAGCACGTCGAATTGGCTGAAGCTGACCCCGCTCAGCTGTCGCAACCCGATCTGCACCGTCCGCACGGAGTTGGACTGGGTGACCACGAGCGGCCACAGGTACTGGTTCCAGGCCCCAAGGAAGGCGAAGAGCCCGAAGGCCCCGATCACCGGACGGTTGATCGGCACGACGATGCGAAACAGGAACTTGAGGTGGCCACATCCGTCGAGGCTGGCCGCGTCTCGGACCTCGGAGGGGAAGCCCATGAATGCCTGTCGAAACAAGAAGATCCCGATTCCGCTCGCCACGAAGGGCAAGATGAGCGCAGGGAAGGTATTGAGCAGCCCGAACGTGTTGATCGTCTGATAGTTGGGGATGATCGTCGCCTCGCCCGGCACCATGAGTGTCGCGAGTGTGACGAAGAACAGGACCTTGCGGCCGGGGAAGCGAAGAAACACGAACGCGTACGCCGCGAGCACCGAGGTGACCAGTTCGAACGCGACGATGGCAAGCGTCATGATCGCGCTGTTGCGCAAGTACACGCCGAGGTTGCCCTGACTGAACGCCGTCGCGAACGAGCTCCAGTGCGGGCTCGGGGGATAGAGGAACGGTGGGCGATGGGTGATCTGCTGTGGCGACAACAGCGCGTCAACCACCGTGATGTAGACGGGGAACAGCACGACCGCGGCCGCCACGATCAACACCGCGTAACGGATGGTCTTTCGCCAGATGCGGCGCCGACGGGCGTGGTCAGCCGTTGGCATAGCTCACGCGCCGCTGGAAGAACCAGAACTGCACGAAGGTCAGGATCATCAACATGAAGAAGAGCGCGATCGAGAGCACGGCGGCGTAGCCGGGGTTATTGAACTGGAAGGCCTGCTGGTAGATGTCGTAGATCAACACCAGCGACGCATGGTTCGGCCCACCTTGGGTCAGCAGATCGATCTGTCCGAAAGCCTGAAATCCCGAGATCACGCCGATCACCACGGCGAAGAACAAGATCGGCGAGAGCAAGGGCAGAGTGATCTGCCGCAGGCGCGTGAACGAAGACGCTCCGTCGACCATCGATGCCTCGAGCACGTCTTGAGGCAATGACTGCAACGCCGCCGACATGAGGATGAACGTGAAGCCGAGGTTCTGCCAGATCGTGACGAGAGCGACGGCGGGAAGCGCCCAGTGCGGGTTGTTCAAGATGCCGTTGCCCCCCTCCTTGCCGAAGGCATAGCTGAGCAGCCCGATCTGGGGGTTGAGCAGGGTGAAGAAGATGGTCGAGGCAACCGCGACCGAGGTCGCGACGGTGGAGGAAAAGATCGTCCGGAAGAGCCGGATGCCGCGTATGTGCTTCTGGGCAAGATTTGCCAGTGCGAGCCCGAGGATGATGCCGAGGGGGACGGTGAAGGCTACGAACAGCGCCGTGCGCCCGACGTCGTCGGCGAACTGCGAGGAGCCGAGGACGCTCGAGTACTGCTGGAACCCGACGTACTTGGATGGCAGGTTCGGCGTCGGCGGGGCGAGGAAGAACCCGAGATAGGCCGTCTTCACCAGGGGGTAGAACGAGAAGATCCCGAACGCGGCCACCGCCGGCAGGATCATGAGATAGCCGAGCGACGCCTCCCGCACTCTGCGACCAAGTCGCGGATGCACCCGCTGTGTCCCCCGAGGGCCTTACCGAGCCCGTTAGACGCGTTCGTTGTAGGACTGGATCGCGCTGTTCGCACTGGCCGCAGCCTGAGCGAGCGCCCGATTCGGTGGCGTCCCGTTCGAGATCGCAGTCAGCGCGTCCTGGAGGTCCGTGTCGACCTGGCTGGCCGCCCCGGTCACGTAGCCGGCGGTCGCCGCGTTGACGGGACTGGCAAGGATCTGGTCGTAGGCCACCTTGTACTGGGGCACCGAAGCCCACGCCTGGGCGAGCGCCGGTATCCGGATGGCCGACTTACGCACGGGCACATACCCCGTGCCGAGCGCCCAGGTTGCCTGCTGGGTCGGTGCCACGAGGTACTTCAAGAACTGCCACGCGGCATCCATGGTGGCCGGCGTCGACTTCTTCACGATGTACATGCCCGCCCCCCCGACATAGACCCCGCCGTGCTTGTTCGGCTTGGAGCCAGGCACGGGCAACCGGCCGACGCCGAGCTTCACGTTGGGGTACTGCCCAGACTGGAGCACCGTCAGGATCGTCCCGAGGGCGGCCGAGGTGTCGATGGTGATCGGCGCGATGCCGGAGCCGATCGCGAGCAGGTTGTCGTATCCGCCCGTCCCGCTGGCGGCGGTCGCCTGGGCAAGGTTCCCCTTCAACATGGTTGCCCACCACTGGACGAGGTACTTGCCGAGTGCATTGTCGAAGGTCACCTTCGTTGCCCGTCCGCTGCGCCCATTGTTCTTGTTCACAAGCGTCTGACCCCCGAGCGCCATCCATTGCTCGAAGTTCGTCTGGTCGAGCTTCAGGCTCATCCCGTACTTGGCCGTGGCTGTCGAGACGATCTTCTGACACGCCTTCTTCAGCGCGGTCAACGTGGCGGGAGGATTCGACGGATCGAGGCCGGCCTTTGTGAGCGCGTTCTCGTCGTAGTAGAGCACCTGGCTCGAGATGTTGAACGGCAGCGCCCAGAGGGTCCCTCGGACTCTGAAGAAGTTGAGCATCGAGGGCACGAAGTCCGATAGTGAGTAGTGATCGGCGGCGATCGCCTGGGAGACCGGGACGACGCTCTGGCTGTCGATTAACAGCTGGATCAGCTCGCTCTCCCACTGCACGAGGTCGGGCAGCTTCGACTGCCCGCCAGAGAGCGCCGTCGTGTACGCGGTCTGGGTATCGGTATAGCTGTTCTGGTTGAGCAGGTTGACCTTCACGTGCGGCTGGGACGAGTTGAACGCGTTGGTGATCTTCTGCAGCGTCGTGAGGTTGTTCTCGGTCATCGAGTGCCACAGTGTGATCTGGGTGGGCGTCGACTTCTTGGCCGATGCCCCGATCGGGAACTTGGACTTGGCGGCACCGGCAGTGCCCGGCACGCCCGCACCGACACCGAGTCCGACCCCGGCGATGGCGACACCCTTCAGCAGGTTCCGTCTTGAAAAGCTCGGTCCGTGGCTCGGGCCGCCAGGAGCGACCGGCCCGATCCCGTCCCCATCGTCATGGCCCATGGCCGAATGGTAGGCGCGCAAACCCCCGATGAACACCCACTCGAGGATGCCCAATTCCCACGATTTTGCTGGTCACGCCCGTAACATCGTCCCACGCCATCTGCACCTCTCCCTCGCCGAAGGCCACCCAGAGATCGGACACTGCTTGGCGGGTCGCGCCTCGACACGAGGAGCATGCCAACGGCGCTCGACGCGAAGGGGCGGCACCGGGTCTGGCGGGGCTCGACCGCAGCATGGATCGTGCTCGTCATCGGTATTGCGGCCTCCTGTGTCGGCGCGTTCCGCTGGGAGGGGTATGCGAACGGCCAGCAGAAGCAGCGCCTCGAGGAGACGACGAATAGCGTCGCGGCGACACTCTCTGCGTACCTCCAGCGTGACGAGGACCTGATCCAGGTCATCCGTTCGTCGATCGCCACCAATCTGACCACCTCCAACGGGGCAATCGAGCAGCTCTTCTCGGCAATCGGCCCCTCCCGTTACCCCGGTGTGGTGGGCGTCGCGTACGTCGAGCGGGTCCCCCAGGCCTCGCTCCGCTCCTTCGAACGGGCGGTGACCGCCGACCCGCCGCTCGGCCAACCCCCGCCCGAGTCCTTCGCCATCACTCCAGCGGGGAGCCGCCCCGAGTACTGCCTCACGAGGCTGGTCGCCGCTCACCAGGCAAATCTCGCGGCCGAGCTCAACGACCCGAAGACCATCGGGTCCGCGTTGGCGCCTCTGCTCAACCCC
>DAHUZM010000075.1 GCA_027306525.1 Acidimicrobiaceae bacterium | reverse complement strand
CGAACCCGAACAGGCGCGCCGAGAGGTCCATGACCCACAGGGCCCCCGGCGTCTTGTCCACGGTGATGAAGTTCGAGGTGTCGAGGGAGCCGAAGAAGAAGGCCTTCCAGCTCTTCGACCCGGCCTGCACCGCCGCCGCATAGAAGCTGTTGGCGTAGCCCGAGACGCTCAGGTCCCACAGGTAGGCGGCGGCGGTCCCGAGGAGGAGCGCGACGAGCGCCGGGCGGACCCACCGGGCCGGCGAGTCGGGGCCGGCGCCAGAGGTGGCGGGCAGCTCGGGAGGCGGGGCCGGGCGGTCGGGCGCCGGCATGGCGTGGGGCGGCGTCGGGAGCGTGGTCGTCATGGCCGCCATGGTGCGAGCCAGGCCTCGCGCCCGCCTGGGTGCCCGCTGGGCGCCCGCTGAGAACCGACGGGTCACCCCGGGGCGCGCCCGAGGACGATCACGAGCGCACGCGTGCCCCGGCCCGCGCCCAGGTGCCGGGCACCGAAGATCCGGGCATCCAGGGGGACTCGTGCGAGCGAGCGGACCCCTGCGCCGCCTGCCCGACGACGCTGTGCCTAGAGCTCCTTCTCGGGGAGCCGCTCGACGTTCACGTCACGGAACGAGACGACCTTGACCGAAGGGACGAAGCGGGCCGGCCGGTACATGTCCCAGACCCACGCGTCGGTGAGCTCGAGCTCGATGCACGGCGGCAAGCACTCGTCGCGGACCCGCATCGAGACCTCGTTGGCGAGGTAGAAGCGCCGCTCGGTCTCGATGACGTAGGAGAACATCGGGAGCACGGCCCGGTACTCCTTCACGAGCGCCAGCTCGATCTCCGCCTCGTACTGCTCGAGCTCCTCCTCGCTCAAGGCAGGAACCGGGCCGGGCCCGAGCGCACCGTCACGTCCGGGCGGTGCGCCGCTCTTTGATCTTGGCGGCCTTCCCGACGCGATCGCGCAGGTAGTAGAGCTTCGCCCGGCGCACGTCGCCGAGCGTGGCGACCTCGATCCTCGCGATCGAAGGCGAGTGGACCGGGAACGTGCGCTCGACCCCCACCCCGAAGCTGACCTTGCGGACGGTGAAGGTCTCGTGGAGCCCCGAGCCCTGGCGCCGGATGACCGCGCCCTGGAACACCTGGACCCGCTCCCGGTTCCCCTCCACCACCCGGACGTGCACCTTCAAGGTGTCGCCGGGGCGGAAGTCCGGGATGTCGTCGCGCAGGCTGTCGCGGTCGATGATCTCGGTCGGGTGCATGGGGAACCTCGTGGCGGGGTGGAAGGTGGGGTGCGGACGCCCGTCAGCCGGGTCCCTCATCGTACCCGCGCTCGGCGAGGAGCCGCCCCTCGCCGATGCTTCGGAGCAGGGCGACCTCCTCGTGGCGCAGGCCACCCCGGGCCTCGATCAGGTCGGGGCGCCTCGCGAGGGTGCGCCGGAGCGCCTGGGCGTGCCGCCAGGCCGCCACGGCCCCATGGTCCCCCGAGACCAGCACCTCGGGCACCCGCCAGCCCCTGAACTCGGCCGGGCGGGTGTACTGGGGATGCTCGAGCAATCCCGAGGCGAAGCTCTCCTCGAGGGCCGAGGCCTCGTTGCCGAGCACGCCGGGCACGAGGCGGGCGACGGCCTCGATGACCACGAACGCGGCGGCCTCGCCACCGGCGAGCACGACGTCGCCGATCGAGAGCTCGCCATCGACCAGGTGCTCGCTCACCCGCTGGTCGACCCCCTCGTAGCGCCCGCAGAGGAGAGAGAAGCCCCCGCCGCCTGCGAGCTCGCGGGCCGTCGCCTGGTCGAAGCGCCGACCCCCCGGCGCGAGCAAGAAGAGCGGTCGTCGCATCTCGCCCGAGCGCTCCGCCGCCTCGACCGCTGCGAAGAGCGGCTCGCACATGAGGACCATCCCCGGGCCGCCGCCGAAGGGCGCGTCGTCCACCGAGCGCCGAGGGTCGCTCGCGCCGGCGCGCAGGTCGTGGACGCCGATCTCGATCAGCCGACGCTCGCGGGCGCGCCCCAAGAGGCTCGAGGAGCAGTACGCCTCCACGAGGTCGGGGAAGATCGAGAAGACGTCGATCCGCACGCTCACTCCACGAGTCCCTCGGGCACGTCCACCACGATGCGGGTCCCCGGCTCGTGGGACACGACGAAGCGCAGCGGCACGAGCCCGCCCCCCTCCAGCACGAGCAGGTCGCTCGCCGGGTTCGCCTCGAGCGCAGCGACGACGCCGAGCTCGTCGCCGGCGGTGGTGATGACCCTCGCCCCGATCAGCTCGTGCACCCAGAGCGTGCCCGGACGCTCGAGCGGCTCGGCCCGGAGCACGAGACCACGCAACGCCTCGGCGCCGTCACGGTCGGCGACGCCCGCGAACGCCACGAGGTATCGCTTGCCGTGGCGACGCGAGTGGGCGACCGTGAGGGTCCCTCGCTCGGTGGTGAGCTCCGAGCCGGGGGCGAGGCGCGACTCCTCGGTCCAGAGCTCGACGTGCACCTCGCCCGAGAGCCCGTGGGCCTTGCCGATCCGCCCGACCTCGAGCTCCCCCACCGCCCCGGCGGGGGGCGCCGGGGTCATCTCAGTCGTCGACGATGTCGACGCTCACCTGGGTGCCGTCGCGCGCGCCGGCCGCCGCCACCAGCGTCCGGATCGCCTGCGCGGTGCGGCCCCGCCGACCAATGACCCGGCCCATGTCCTCCGGGGCGACGTGCACCCGCAGCACCACCGAGCCGCGCCGGTGCTCGGTCTCGACCAGCACCGCGTCGGGCTCGTCGGCGAGGGAGCGGGCGAGGTAGGTGAGCACCGCGACCGGCGTCGAGGATTCGCTGCGATTGGCGTCCATGCCCTCGTCGTCGCTGCCATCGGACCCGCCGCGCGCGTTGACGTCGCCCTCCTCGTAGTCGAGGTCCTCGTCCTCGACGTCGTCCACGTCCTCGGCTCCGGCGATCGTATTGACGTCGCCCGCCTCGTACTCGCCGCTCACTTCTGCTTGCTCGCGCTGAACTCGTCCCAGGCGCCCGAGGCCTTGAGCAGCCGCTCGACGCGCTCGGTCGGCTGGGCGCCCTGGCCCAGCCACTTGAGGGCCTTCTCGTTGTCGATGTGCACGACGGCATCGGGCTCGGCCTTCGAGATCCCGCGCGGTGCGTAGGTCCCGAGGATCTCGAGGAACCGGCCGTCGCGCGGCGACCGGCTGTCGGCCGCCACCACCCGGTAGGTGGGCTGCTTCTTCTTTCCCATCCGCACGAGGCGGAGCTTCACTGCCACCGATTCGTTCCTCCGTAGATGTCTCGGGCAAAGGGCGCCCTGATCGGCCGGCGTCTGGCGGGTGTGGTGTGCCGAGCCTTCGGGGGCCACCGACGGGTTCCGCGGCGCCCCAGGGGGCCCATTCTCGCAGATCCGGGCGGCCCCCCGCCCACCGGGCTCAGCGACCCTTGGGCGGGGTGACCCGGCCGCCCTTCTTCTTGTTCTTGGCGCCCCGGCCCTTCGGGGTGCCCGAGACCCGGGCGGCGGGGGCTGCGGGGGGGCGCCCGCGGCTCGAGAGCATCTCGGCCAGGGACTCCTCGGCGCCGCCCGATGCCATCTGGCGGGCGGCTGCGAGGCGGCCCAGGCGACCCGTCGGCATGCCGGGCATGGCGCCCGAGCCCATGGAGCGCATCATCTTCTGCATCTCGCGGAACTGCTTGAGGAGCTGGTTCACGTCCTGGGTGGAGGTGCCGCTCCCCCGGGCGATCCGGACCCGCCGCGAGCCGTCGACGATCGCGGGATCGGCGCGCTCTTTGGGGGTCATCGAGCGGACGATCGCCTCTACCTGGGCCACCTGGGAGTCGTCGATCTGGTCGGCGGCCTGGCGGAGCTCCTTGGACATCCCGGGCATGAGGCGCAGGATCCCGCCGAGCGAGCCCATCTTTTGGACCTGGTGGAGCTGCTCCAAGACGTCCTCGAGGGTGAAGCGACCCGAGAGCAGCCGGTCGGCCGACCGTGCCACGACGTCTTGGTCCATCGTCCGCTCGGCCTGCTCGATCAGGGTCAGCACGTCGCCCATGCCGAGGATCCGGTCCGCCATGCGATCCGGGTGGAACAGGTCGAGGTCGCCCAGCTTCTCCCCCGTCGAGGCGAAGACGATGGGCCGGCCGACCACCTCCTTCACGCTCAGCGCGGCGCCGCCGCGCGCGTCGGAGTCGAGCTTGGAGAGGATGACGCCGTCGAGCGCGAGCGTCTCGTGGAAGGCACGCGCCGTGGCCACGGCGTCCTGCCCGGTCATCGCGTCGATGACGAGGAACGTGTAGTGCGGGGTCGTGCGCTGCGAGATGCGCCGCACCTCGTCCATGAGCGCGTCGTCGATGGTGATGCGGCCCGCCGTGTCGATGATGCACACGTCGCGCCCGAGGCGGCGGGCCTCCTCCACGCCCGCCACCGCGGTGCCCACGGGGTCACCGGGCTGGCTGACCACGCTCACCTGGGCCTGGGCACCGAGGATCCGCAGCTGCTCGACGGCGGCCGGCCGCTGGAGGTCGGCGCCGACGAGGAGGGGGTTGCGGCCCTGCCCCCGCCACCACTGGGCGAGCTTGGCGGCCACCGTCGTCTTGCCAGCGCCCTGGAGCCCGGCGAGCAGCACGACGGTGGGCGGGCGGGGGGCATAGGTGATGCGCAGGGCCTCGCCCCCGAGGGCCTCGATCAGCTGCTCGTGGACCGCCTTCACCACCTGCTGGCCCGGGGTGAGGCTCCTGCTCAGGGCCTCCGCGCTGCAGCGCTCCCGGACGGCTTCGACGAAGTGGCGCGCGACGCCGAGCTCGACGTCCGCGTCGAGCAGGGCGGTGCGGATGTCGCGCAGCGCCGCGTCGAGATCGGCCGCCGAGATCCGCCCCCGGCTGCGCAGGCGTCCCGCAACGCGCTCGAGGCGCTCGGAGAGGGCGTCGAACATGGGACGTTCAGGCTATCGGAGGCCTACTCGCCCACCAACGCGTCGACGAACGCCTCGGGGTCAAAGGGGATCATGTCCTCGGTGCCCTCGCCCACCCCGACCAGCTTCACGGGGAGGCCCAGCTGGCGCTCGATCGAGATGACGACGCCGCCCTTGGCGGTCGAGTCCAGCTTCGTCAGCACCACCCCGGTGACCCCGACCGCCTCGGTGAACTGGCGCGCCTGGACGAGCGCGTTCTGTCCGGTGGTGGCGTCGAGCACCAACAGCACCTCGGTCACCCGGCCGGGCTCGCGGTCGGCCACGCGGCGGATCTTGCGGAGCTCCTCGACCAGGTTCACCTTCGTGTGCAACCGCCCTGCGGTGTCCGCGAGCACGAGGTCGTTGCCCCGGGCCCTGGCCCGCTGGACGGCGTCGAACACCACGGCCGAGGGATCGCCGCCCTCGGCGCCCCGCACGATCTCGGCGCCCGCCCGCTCCGCCCACACCTGGAGCTGGTCGGCGGCCGCGGCGCGGAAGGTGTCGCCGGCCGCAAGCAAGACCGAGCGCCCCTCGTTGCGCCGTGCGAGGGCGAGCTTCCCGATGCTCGTGGTCTTTCCGACCCCGTTCACGCCGACGAACAGCCAGACATTGACGACGTCGGGCTCGGCGTCGAAGCGCAGGGACCGGTCCGGGTTCTCGTCGAAGACGGCGAGCAGCTCGTCCTCGAGCGCCTCTCGGACGCCCTGGGCGCCGTCGCGCTCGGCCTGCTCGCGCCGCACCGCCGACAAGAGGGCCTCGGTGGTCTCGACGCCGACATCGGCGCGCAGCAGGGCCTCCTCGGCGGCCTCGAGCGCCGCGGCGCCGTCCCCGCGGGCGCCGAGCGCCCGCAGCGGCGCGAACAGGCTGCGGGCCCGTCCGAGACGTTCGCGCAGGGTCGCCTCGACGACCCGATGCCCGGCGGGGGCCGGCTCCTCGGGGGGCGCCGGCCGAGGGGGGGCCTCGATGCTCCCCGCCGCGACGGGCTCCCCGCCGCCCGGCGCTTCGGGGGGGACCGTGGGCGCCCGGTGTGCCACAGGACGCCCACGACGGCGCCCGCTCGTGACGACCACCGTCGCCAGGAGGACCACGACGACACCGACGATGACCCAGAGCGCGAGCACGAAGCGTGGAGCCTACCCAGCGACGATGCCGGCCCGACCGGCCCGGGGGCCACACCCGGGGACCGAGGGGCTCAAGACGCCGCCCGCTCCTCTCGCTCGCGCTCGCTCATCCGCTGGCTGACCACCTGCGAGGAGCCGCCGGGGGCCATGGTCACGCCATAGAGGGCGTCACCTGCCTCCATCGTGCGCTTCTGGTGCGAGACGATGATGAGCTGGGCCTCGTCGCGGAACTCGTGGACCATGTCCAAGAAGCGGTGGAGGTTCACGTCGTCGAGGGCCGCCTCGACCTCGTCCATGATGTAGAAGGGCGACGGCCGGCTGCGGAAGACGGCGAACAAGAACGCGAGCGCCGAGAGCGAGCGCTCGCCGCCCGAGAGCAACGAGACGCGGCGCACGTTGCGCCCCGCCGGGCGGATCTCGATCTCGACCCCGGTGTTCAAGAGGTCCTCGGGCTCGGTCAGCACGAGGCGCCCCGTGCCCCCGGGGAACAGCGTCGAGACGAGGTGCGAGAAGTGCTCGTTCACGTCCGCGACGGCCGCGGCGAACGTCTCGGCGATCTCGCGGTCGAGGGTGCGGACGACCTCTTGGAGCTCGCGCCGGGCCGATCGCACGTCGTCGGTCTGGGTCTCGAGCTCGCGGTGGCGCTCCTCGAGGACCCCGAGCTCCTCGAGCGCGAGCGGGTTGATCGGGCCGAGCCGGGCCAGCTTGGCCTCGAGCGCCTCGGCGTGCTCGGCGGCCGAGGTCCCGGCGGGCAGCTCGGGGCAAGCGACGCCGATCACCTCGGCCGGCGTGCGCGAGAACTGCTGGCGGACCATCTCGGTCAGGGCCTCGGTTCGCACCTCGACCTCCGCCGCCTCGTGGTCGAGGCTGCGCATCTGGTCGCGGACCTCCTGGAGCGAGCGCTCGGCGACGCCGCGGTCGCGATGGAGGGACTCGAGGCGCTCGCCCCCGGCGCGCGCCGCGTCGATCTGGGCCCGGTACTCGGCGTCGAGCGCGCGCTGGAGCTCGCTCAGCCGGGCCCGCTCGCCCGAGACGACCCCCGAGAGCCGGGCCACGGCCCGCATGTCCTCCTCGAGGCGGAGCCGGCGGGCCGCAGCGGCGACGCGTTCCTCTCCGTGCCCGGCCAGTCGCCGCTCGACCTCCTCGAGGCGCCCGGCCAGCACCCGGCCCCGCTCGGCCAGCCCGGCCAGGGCGAGCTCGATGCGCTGGCGCTCGTCGTTGAGCGCGCGCCGGCGCTCCTCGAGCACGCTGCGCCCGGTGTCGGCCTGCTCGGCGCGCGCCGTGGCATCGGCCAACGCCGCCTCGAGCCGGGGCAGCGACCGCTCGTGGTCGGCCAGGACCCGCGCCTCGGCCTCGGCCGACTCGGCGACCTCGGCCAGGGTGCGCCGGACGTCCTCGAGCTCTGTCGCGAGCCGGACGCGGTCGTGCGCGATCCGGTCGTGCTCGGCCTCGGCGGCCGAGATCTCGGCCAGGTGGCGGTCGAGCTCCCGGGTGGCGCCGAGCGAGGCGGTGCGCGCCGCTTCGAGGGAGCTCCGGCTCGCCTCGAGGCGCCCGGCGGCGAGGGCGGCCTCCTCGGCCCCGCGCGCGGCGCGTGCCTCGGCCTCCTCCACCGCCGAGACCGTGACGAGACGGGACGACGAGCGGGCCCGCCAGCCACTGCGGGCGAAGCGATCTCCCTCGGCCGTCACGACGACGAGATCGGGCCGGTCGAGCGCGACCTCGACGGCCCGCTCCCATCCCTCCACGGCGACCGCCGACGAGAGCACCGCGTCGAGCACCGCGTCGAGCGCGCCGGCCCCCGAGCGGGTCCTCACGTGGGGCCGGAGTGCCTCGGCGTCCTCGGGCACCTCGGGGAGCCCGGGGCCCGCCGCACCCTCGGGGGCGGGCAGGACGACCCCGGCCGTCCCATGGCTCCTGAGGCGCCCCAGCGCGTTCTTCGCCGCGTGACGCCCCTCGACGACGACCGCCGCCATGGACGCGCCGACCGCCGCCTCGAAGGCCGCCTCATAGCCCGGGTCGATCTCGACCAGCTCGACGAGGGCACCGACGACGCCCTCGTCCCCTCGCAGCACCTCTCGGCCACCGGAGCCCTGGAGCTCTTGGAGCGCACGCGAGAGGGCCTCGGCGCGCGCCGCTGCCCGGTGGCGCTCCTCTTCGGCCGCCGAGAGCGCCCGCTCGGCCCCCTCGGCATCGTCGCGCGCGCGCCGCGCGCGCTCGTCTGCGGCGCGCGCCGCGTCCTCGAGCGCAACCCCACGTGCGGCGAGCGATCGGCGCTGCGCGTCGGCGTCGCGCTGCGCCGCCTCGAGCTCGACGTCACGCGCGCTCAGGCCCTCGATGCGTCGCTCGAGGGATCGGAGCCCGGCCTGGGCCTGTTGGCCGGTCCGGCGAAGGACCTCGACGCGCGCCCGGGTGACCTGGAGCGCCCGCTCGGCCGCCGCGACGTCGGTGCCGTCGCCCCACTGCGCGAGGTGTGCCTGCACATCGGCAGCGAGCTCCGCCTCGGCACGGGCGAGCGCCTCTTGCTCCGGCCGGCCGGCCGTCAGCTCGGCCTCGGTCATGGCGATCTCGCTCGCCAGGCGGGCGGCCTCGGCCTCGAGCGTCGAGACCACGTCCACGTCGGCCGCTGCGTCGAGCGACGCCACGATGGCACGGCGGCGCTCCTCGAGGACCTGGGTGGTCCCCCGCGTGCGCTCGATGAGCGCCCGGACCCGTCCGAGGGACGCCGCGAGGTCCTCCTCCCGGCGCGACGCAAGCTCGGCGGCGGCGGCGGCGGCCTGGCGGTCGAGGTCGGCCAGCTCGGCCACGAGGCGGTCCTGCGCGTCGCGCAGCGCGCCGAGCGAGGTCGTGGCGAGCCGGCCCCGCTCTGCGAGGTCGGCCAGCTCCACCCCCGCCAGGTGCTGGCGCAGCTCGTTGAGCTCGGCCGCCAGGCTGGCGTGGCTGCGCGCCGCGGTGGC
>DAHUZM010000072.1 GCA_027306525.1 Acidimicrobiaceae bacterium | reverse complement strand
TACTTCTTCGCCGAGTTCGGACCCAACACAACAACCTTTGTCCTGTCAGCCGAGCTGTACCCAACGAGCCAACGCACCACCGGCCATGGCATCTCGGCCGGCTTTGCCAAGGTCGGGGCGTTCATCGGGGTCTACTTGTTCCCCGTGATCAAGGGGCACCTCGGCGTGGCAGGAGCGCTCAAGATCTCGGCCGGCTTTGCACTGGTTGGACTCCTACTCACGCTGCTCCTGCCGGAGCCCAAGCAGCGCAGCCTGGACGAGCTCTCCGGTGAACAGACCGTGATCCTTGAGGCGGAACGCGTGCTCTCGACGAGCGACCAGCCCACCACCGCACAGGCATCAGAGCAGCCGACGGGCAACCCATAGTCGGAGGTGGAACGCCGCGACGATCGCTGATTCTGACCATCACAGGCCGTAGAGGGCGGAACCTCTACGGCCTGTGGTCTTCCATGCGCCGGGTGGCTCGAGCGGGCGTGCACCGAGATCTGGCTATCGGATCGCCGACCTCTTCAGTCGTTTCCGCCGGCGCGAGACATGGGCGAGCACGTAGAGGACCAGCAACACCGACGAGAGCAGGTGCCACCGATCGAATGGCCGTGGAAGGGGAAGCGGCGTCGGGTATCCCCGATCCCAGTCGATGATCCCCGAGACGATCACGTTGGCGGCCAGAAGGGCGAGGACCGCGTCCGAAGCCAGCAGACGAAGCTCGCGCAAGACAGCACCGCGAAGGCGTTTGAGCTGCCCGAACAACCGAGCAATTCGGTGACGACGCTGGGCCAGATGGATGATGACGAGGCTGGCGAAGCCAAGCCCGACGTCGGCGTGGATGGCGTTGCGGATGTGGAGGAGCTGCAGTGTTCCGAGCGTTCCGGCGACCGTGGCCAACAGGCCAACATGGACGAGCAGGCGAGCCCGCGCGCTCCGGCGCCCCCGGTTTCTCGCTGGACGTTCGATCGACGTGATGACTCCTGGCACGGTCAGCGCCCTCCGTCCGTCGTCGCGGGCGTCAATGGTTGAAGCGGAGCGCACCCAGCCGGCACAAGCGGACTGCCATGGAGGTAGCCCTTGCTGGGCTGAGGTGCACCTGCTCCGAGGATAATACTTAGTATTATCCTCGGAGCAGCGCCTCGGCAACCGCTCCGGTCGCCGCGGTGCCGGGCCTTGGAGCCCTGTCACCAGCGGCTAGATCCCTTCAGCTGCTGAGCCGTCGGCGTAGAAGGCCGCCGCCACCTCGTGCTCGCGGGCGCGATCGGCGACGACGAGGACCCGGTCTCCGACCTCGAGCCGCGGGGCTTCGGTGACGGGCATGGGCCTTCCGCGATGCACCACGGCCGCGACCAGCTGGCGATCGGACAGCGAGAGCTCGCCTGGCGCACGTCCGAGTGCGGTGCATTCGGACGTGATGTTCACCTCAAGCAGCACGAGACCGACGGCTCCGAGTTCGGCCAGTCGCACGGACCTGGCTGAACCGGTCGCCTCTTCGATGACCGCGACAAGAGATGAGGCCTGCGAGATGGCGGCGTCAACACCCCAGGAGTCGTCGAATAGCCACCGATCAGCATCATCGTTGATGCGAGCGACGACACGAGGCACCTCCAAGTGGCGTTTGGCGAGCACCGAGATCACCAGGTTCTCCTCGTCGGATCCGGTGCAGGCCACGAGCACATCGGCGCGCAGCGCGCCAGCGGCCTCGAGTATCGGCGCCACGCACGCGTTGCCGGCAACCACCTCGAGACCCTGCGCCAAGAGCGCTGCCACCCGCTCCCTGTCCGGCTCCACGATGACCACCTCGTTGCCGGCCGCGCCAAGCGCCCGTGCGAGCTGGGCGCCCACGGCATCTCCTCCAGCCACGACGACGTGCATCAGCTCAACCTCCCGCCGAGAAAGCTCCGGAGCCTTCCTAGTGCCCCCGATGTCACCACGAAACTGACGAGATCCCCCTGCTTGAGCGTCGCGCCGGCCCCAGGGATCGACGAGTGTCCAGCGCGCGTCACCTCAACGACCTGGATCTCCCCCGGTACGTTGAGCTCGGCCACCCGCCGTCCTGCGAGGTAGTTGGGAACCGGAGACCGAACGAGAACGGACTCTCCGTTTCCGAAGGTCTGCTCGGGCTCGAGGTGGGCATGGCGGAGCATGCGGTGGACCCGGTCGACGGTCATCCGTACCGAGGTGACCATGGGCAAACCCAAGTCGGAGCAGACGGGCGCTCGCTCTGCATCATGGAGACGTCCGACAACGCGCGGGACGTGGTAGCGATCACGCGCGACGCGAGTTGTGACGATGTTGAGGCTGTCATTCGAGCTGAAACCGACGAAGGCCTCTGTCTGCGCGATCCCGGCCGCTTCGAGCACCTCGCGACGGAGCCCGTCTCCCAAGACGAAATTGCCCTGGAATGCTCCCGACAGCCGCGACCTCGCCCGCTCGTCGATCTCGATCACCGACACGTCGTCACCCTCGGCGTCCAGGCGGTTCGCCAGGGCGCCGCCCGACCGACCGCAGCCAAGGACCACGATTCTCATCCCTGCTCCTTCCTGTCCGGCGGGTGCCATGACCGCACCGACACCCGGCGACGGTTCCACGCTTTCCTTGCTTCGTCTGCGAGCAACAACATGAGTCCAAAAGCGCCAAGAACAAGCCAGTCCGAGAGCCGGAGCGCGGCCGTATGAAAGACCCCCTGCAGGGCAGGGACGTAGCTCACGGCCGCCATGAATCCGAGGCCGAGGAGTCCCGCTGCGACGAGGAGCGGATTGGAGAAGAGGCCGATTTTGAGCACACTCTGGTGATCCGTCCGCACGGTAAAGCTGTTGAAGAACTGGCTCACCACGATTCCTGCCTGGCTCATGGTGAGGGCCTCTCGATATGTGGGGTTGACTGACGTGAAGGACGCGTAGGGCAGGTGAGCCGAGTGGATCCGCCAGAAGAATGCGAAGACGACCCCCGCGGACTGGATTGTCCCAAGAAACAGAAAGCGCCTTACCACCGTCCAGGAGAAGAGGTGCTCCGACGTTGCACGCGGAGGACGGGCCATCGTCCCGGGCTCAGGGCGCTCCGCTCCGAGTGCAAGAGCAGGCAACACGTCGGAACCGAGGTCGATGGCGAGCACCTGGAGAGCGGAGAGCGGCACCAGTGGAAATCCGACGAATGTGGCTGCGAGGATCGGAGCAAGCTCGGCAAGGTTGTGGCTGAAGAGGTAGGCGAGAAAGCGGCGGATGTTCTGATACACCGCCCGTCCGAGTTCGACGGCACGTGCGATTGAGGCAAACGAGTCGTCGAGCAAAACCATCACCGATGCAGCGCGAGCCACGTCGGTGCCGCCTTCGCCCATCGCCACGCCTACGCTGGCACGCTTGAGCGCTGGGGCATCGTTGGCACCATCGCCGGTCACCGCGACCACTTCCCCGACGCTCTCAAGCGTGGCGACGATCCGGAGCTTGTGCTCGGGTCGCACTCTGGCAAAGAGGACTTGCTCGTCGCCCTCGAGCGCATCGACCAGTTCGCCATCGCTCATTTGGTCGAGGTCGGTACCACTCACAATCCGCGCCGGACCCTCACCTAGGATCCCCACACGCCGGGCAACAGCCTCCGCAGTGAGGCCATAGTCGCCGGTGACCATGAAGATCCTGATCCCAGCGGTGTGGCAGGAGGCGACCGCCTGCGTCACCTCGGGTCGCGGTGGATCGGCCATGGCGACCAGGCCGAGAAAGATGAGTCTCTGCTCGACCTCGTCCTGAGCAACCAGCGCTGAAGCAAGGTGCCGGCGTGCCACCGCAAGCACCCGAAGTCCCTGCGCCGCGAGGGCGTTATCGGCCTCCACGATGCTTTGACGAATCCGGGCATCCAATTGCACCTCTCGGCCGTCCCAAAGCGCCCTCGCGCAGCGATCGAGCACGCCTTCAGGTGATCCCTTTGTGTACGCCTCGTACCGATCTCCCGCACGGTGCACGGTTGTCATCCGTTTGCGGTCGGGGTCGAAAGGGAAGTCCCCGATGCGCTCGGCACGCTCCGTCTCAGCGGCGAGATCGATCCCTGCCTTTGCCGCGGCAACAAGAATCGCTCCTTCAGTTGTGTCCCCGAGGATCCGCCACCCTTTTCCGCCAGAAGGTGGGAGCAGACGGGCGTCGGAGCAAAGCGCTCCCGCGCGCAACACCTGGGACGCGTTCGGCGCATCCTCCACACCGCCATCGGGGGAATAGCCGACCCCGCTCAGGGAATGGAAACGACCAGACTCATAGACCTGCTGAACGGTCATTTCTGCGGTGGTGAGCGTGCCTGTCTTGTCGGTGCAGATCACCGTGGTCGAGCCCAATGCCTCCACCGCCGCAAGTCGCTTGATGAGGGCTCGCTGGCGCGCCATTCGTCGGACCCCAATAGCGAGCGACACCGATAGCGTGGCCGGCAGGCCTTCAGGTACGAGTGCCACCATTACCCCGAGCGCGAAGATGAATGACAACGCCAAGGCATGGCCCGAGAGCACGCGAAGGCCGAAGAGCAACGTGCCGGCCGCGATCGCGACAAGTGCCACCCGGCGGGCCATATAGGTGACCTGGCGCTGGAGGGGGCTCGGCTCGGGTGGAAGCGAAGCCGTGAGCCTGTAGATCCGCCCGAACTCGGTTCGAAGACCGGTAGCGAAGACGACGGCCTTACCCGTGCCATTGGTCACGGAGGTGCCCATGAACACGAGATTGCGGGCTTCGGTCCGCTGCACCGTCCCCACCGGGTCACAGATGCGCCGGACGGGCTGACTCTCCCCTGTGATCGCTGCCATCTCGACGGCGAGCTCGTGGCTCTCAACGACGCGACAGTCGGCCGAGACGGCATCTCCTGGTTCGAGCACGACGACATCACCGGGTACAAGCTCCTCGGCAGCGACGACAGTCATCTGCCCGTCGCGCAGCACCCGTGCCGTCCGGGGAACCATCTGCTGAAGCGCTTCCGCTGTCCGTTCAGCCGCATGCTCCTGGGTGAAGCCGATCATCGCGTTGAGAACCACGACCCCGAGGATGCCGAACGCGAGATCCAGATTTGCCACGTCGCGCGGCGAGGAGGCGAAATAGATCACGAACGTGATCGCCGCCGCGACGATCAGCACGACGGCAAACATGTTTGCGAGCTGGGAGGCGAGTTCGACCATCACTGCACGACGCTTGGGGCGGGGAAGCGAATTCAGACCCACGCCGGCTCGTCGATCTGCTGCTTCTGCCACGTCCAGTCCTCGGCGAGTTGTGCGCAGCGCGGCGAAGACATCTTCGATCCCGAGACGCTCCACGCAATCTTCGGCGTCGGTTGGGCCAGCATCCAATGCCCCGCGGTGCAACGCCGGAGACCCGGATTCTCGAGTCTCCAAGGTTGATGGGCTCACACCGGGCGCGTCCGAGCCTTGGTCGGTGACCATCTCTCAAGCTTCGATGCCGAGCCAAGCCCCTCCCAGGGTCGAAGGTCCTCGGAGGGGCTTCGGGAGACGACCCTCTGGAGTGGAGTCTGCGATGGTTGCCTGAGGGATGCGCAGGCTCGCGCTACATCCCGGTCGCCGATCGAGTGCGAAGGGGTGGTGCTGACGCTCTCCGACGAGTGTCGAACGGCGTTAGTGCCGGTACGGTTACCCGCCCAACCCTGCCGCCCCGAAGCTGATCGCGACATCCACCCGCCCTTTGCTAGCGCGGCCGCGGGCAAGCTCGAGTGTTGCCCTCATCGACTCACCCGGGCCAACGGCACTGCGATGAGAACGATCCCGATCAGGAGCACGATCGCGCCGGCGGCGAACAGCGCGGCTGCGATCCAGCCGAGGTCCGGGATCGTCGCGCCGGCATCCGCGTTGACCGATACGCCCGCGCTGGCGTCTTCGTTCATCACCACGACGATCCAGTGGCCCGAGGTTGGCTGCCAGGTCACGGTCTGGGTGCCCGTCCCCTCGGCGTGCACGGTCCAGATGTGAACGTCAGCCGGTTTGGCCAAGGGCGCTCCGCCGGTCCCGCGCTCAACGTGGGCGTTTCCATCGGCCCAGTTGGTCACGACCAGATGGCCGATGCGGCCCAAATAGGAGTTGACTCCTGCTTCTGGGCCGACACCGATGAAGACGCTGCGAGCCGGATCTTTTGGGGTGGCGCGGATACGTAGCGTCCCCAAGATGTCGCCCGGTGTCACCCAGTCAGCCGAACCTCCGAAATCGATAGTGTCGCTCGTCAGGGCGTACGAGGCGGTCGTGAAGCTCCGAGCACCGCTGGTCAAGTAGCCAGTGTGATCCCGCTGCGTGTTCGTTGCCCATGCCGCGATCCCCCCCGCTCCGAGGAACCCAAGAGAGATCAGTCCGAGTACCGCACCGATCACCAGGGACACGACGCGGCCAGCGGTCCAGCCACCTCGACGCGTCGAGGGGGCTGGCGTCGTGATCGTCGGCGAGGGCACGGTGACCGCGCCCCCGGGCTCGTGCCCACCCATGTCAAGGCGAAACGGCGGGTATTGGTCGGTCATCAGCCCGGCATAGGCCGCTACCCGCAATGCCCATCGGTTCATTCCAAGGATGAAATCGAACAATTGCCGCGGATAGCGACCAGTGAACCCAAGCGTGACCGCCGCAATCAGCACCAACAGCCCGATGAGGCCGGGTACGAATTGCGTCGGAGGGTCGACGGTGCGCCACAAGGCCCACGTTCCACCACCCACGAAGATCCCGACGACCAGGTAGTGAGGGATTGCCAGGAGCCACCATTTCACGAGAACCAATCCCCGAGAGAGGCGTCTTGGGTACTCGACCTCCAGGTGCGCCGGGTAATCGGGCACATCGGCAAGGGTGAACGGCGGATAACGATCGGTGCCGAGTGCCCCATAGGCATAGAAGGCAACCCGCCAACTCCACCGCAGGACGCCGACGTTGAAGTCGAACAAACCCAGTGGGTAGCGTCCCGAGACCAGGATGGCGAAGAAGGCGATCACACTCGTCGCGGCGAAGGCAACCCACAAGAAGAACAGCACGAAGTAGTGCGGCACGGCCAACAGCCACTTCACGAGCCACAACCAACGGCTCATCCCCGGGTCAAGGGTGGCGTTCACTTGAACCGGATATGGCGCTATTGACACGAAGACCACCTCCTTCGGTCGTCTGCTCGTCATGCTCACCCAGGCCACTGGCAATGCGCTAGGGGCAAAGGACCCGGTGCATGCAAGAGAAGCGCGGCTGCAATCGACGATCGACTCGAGTGCTTCTCGGCACATCAAGCGCTTCGCGGTTCAACTTCGCGTCTTGCGGGACAGACGGCGGCGCGTCAACGCACTGCGAGGTGCGCGATCCGCTCATTCGTTCGCACTGCAATTGCTTCGCGCACTGGGATGGCTTGCAAGCGTTCAGACGGCGAGGTCCCTCCGATCGAAGGCGACGACACCCAACAGGCCGACCGCACCAGTCACGCCGATCAACACCGCGAAATGAACAAGAGAGAACCCGCTCGCGAGCGGGTCCACGCCGAGGGCGTGGTACCAGGGAGAGAGCGGTCGAATCTCCTTCAGCCAATCCACCATGTCGGCCAACGCGCTGATCAGATAGGCGATCACCGCCAGAGCGACGGCGCTTCCCCTTGCGAGCGCCCGATTCCCGGTCGCAGCTCCAACAGTCAAGGAAACCGTGCCGAACACGATGCTCAACAACGCGGTAGCGAGCAGCGCAGCGCTCAGTCCGGCCATCCCGAGGTGCATCCCCGTCGTGAGTATGCCAATGACGAGACCAATGGCCAGTCCCCCAGCCGCGATGACAACACCCACGACAAGCGCAGCCCACTTCTCTAAGAGGACCCGACTCCGCGAGATGGGATTCGCCATCAAAATGTCGACCGTGCCGCGGTCTTCCTCGCCGGCAATCAGGTCTCCTCCCCACAACACCGCGAGGACGATGAGCAACAACGGTGCCACCAATGAGAAGACTTCCGCTCTCAGGTAGCCGATGCCAGTGGTCAGATCTGTTATCCCAAACAGGGAACGCAGGGCCTCAGGGTAGGTGTCGTGCAATTTGGCCAATTGAGGGTTCCCGCGGATGGTCGGATACAAGCCGGTCATCACCAGAGCCAGCGTGAACATCCCGACGGCCCACATCGTCAATGAACGCCTGCGTTCATGGATGGTTCGCTCAAACACCGAATGCAGGGCTGCCGACCGGTTACGAATCGGCACGTGAGTCTCTTTCAGTCGCCGCTGACCCACCGGAGATCAGATCGAAGAAGACGTCCTCGAGGTCAGGCTCGCGCACCGCAAGCTCTTCGACCTGGTCCCTGGCCAACGCCCCAATCAGAGGATTGAGATCGCCCTTCACGGCAAGGCGCACAAGACCATTCTCCGAGGGGAGCGAACTCACCCCGGGGACGCCGGTCAGGTTGAAGGGATGGCCCCCGACCAAGCGGACATCGACGTAGTGGATCGCCTCGCCCCTGAGCTCCCTCACGCGCCGGACATCGATCATTCTTCCGTCTTGGATGATGCCGACACGGTCGGCTACTTGGCTCACCTCCGACAAGATGTGCGAAGACAGAAACACGGTTCGCCCCTCGGCAGACGCTGATCGGATGAGACGGTGGACCTGACCTTGGACCACCGGGTCCAACCCGGAGGTGGGCTCATCCAGTATCAGGAGCGCAGGGTCACCCATCATCGCCTGGACAAGCCCAACCTTTTGACGATTCCCCTTGGATAGGGCCTTGATTGGCTTGTCCACCTCCAACTCGAAGGCTTCGGTCAGCGCCGCGATTGCCCCCCACGGTGGCCCTCCACGCAGGTGAGCAAAATGGGTGAGCATCTCCTTCGCACTCAGGTCCTCATAGAGCGCAAGGTCCCCCGGCAGGTAGCCAATCCGGCGGCGCAACTCGACACTGTGGCCGCGCAGCTCCAATCCAAACAGCCGCACGGATCCCGAATCAGGGCGGATCAGGTCCAAGAGGATGCGGATGGTGGTCGTCTTCCCGGCCCCATTTGGGCCCAAGAACGCAAAGACCTCGCCCTCCCTCACGCCCAAATCGACACCCTCGATCCCGCGGCCTTGCCGGTAGTGCTTCGTAACCGCTTCGAGGCACACTGGGAGAGGCGCCGACATGCTCTGATCATCAGAGTCAGCGGGCGCGAACGCCAGAGCACAAGGGCCCTCCATCGTGTTGAACGAAGGTCATTTCGCTTGCACGCTCGCATTCTTGAACGCGATGAACGGCTCAAGAAGGTGAGACATCGCCGTCTCCATAGTTCGTCATACCACGCTCACAGGTGAACGATCGTGCCCCAATGGCCACGACGTCGACGAGCGGCCTAGGAGATGCCGATCTCGTGCCCAGGGCTCGCTTCGGAACCAGCCGAGCCATTGTCTGAGCCTCGCTCGTCAAGGCGACGTTGCCGGCTGCCAAGAGCTGACGACTCATGCTCGAGAGCCGTCAGCTCCTCACCGTTGTCCAGCGAGCGAAGATGGCCACCCGCGCTCGTACCGTGTGCGCCCGTCCGTCCTCCGACGCCAGGCGTGAGGACGACCTTGCCAAGTTCGCCAATCCGATCAACGCGACAAACGCAGCACCCGCCTCGAGAGCGAGCATTGGACCACCGGGCCGTGCTTGCTCCTCAAAGAGGTATCGCCAACAGTCACCGCTACGACCGGTTCGCTGAGGGCGATTGCCGGCATCGACAAGACCATGGGCCCCGCTTGGTACGCACTCTGTGAGATGACGAGCGCCAGGATGCCCAACCCGATCAGAACGTAGATCTGCTAGGAAGCAAAGAGGTGGCCGGTACCTCGTCCGACTTGGTACGCGACGGCCTTGGTGAGTACTGCCAAGAGGGCGAACGAGACACCCGCGGCGATGCCGAGCAGCGAGGCACGGCGAGGGGTCTTCTGCGCCCGAGCCAAGACGACAGTGATGAAGACGATGGCGCTGGCGGGCATCAGGGTGGGAAGCCAATCTGAGGTGTCGGGCTGTGAGACACCAGGAGCTGGCGCTGCCGCCACAAGGAACCCCGAGATAGCGCACTGCAGGTTCCCTCCGGAATCCCTGCCGAAGAGGGAAGGATCGGGGGCCCCCTCAGGCGCACCGTTCGAACGCGGGTAGGTGGTTGTCGCGAGCCGCCGCCTGGAGGTTCGAGAACGCCTGGGTGAGATCCGGGTAACCGGACACCTCAGTGAGCAGCTGTGAATACATCGAAACGATGTTTTGTTCGGTACCGACCCCCAGTCG
>DAHUZM010000071.1 GCA_027306525.1 Acidimicrobiaceae bacterium | reverse complement strand
GGGCCCGCAGGAACGCCGTCCAGGCGGCCCGTGTCCTCGGTGGTCGCAATGTCGAGGCCGACGATCTCGCGCCGGCCCTCGACGTTGACGGCGGTGGCGATCACGGCCGAGACGTTCACCACCGGGTCTCCTTCGCGAACTCTCTGGGTCAGCGCGTCGATCCACAGGCAGCGATAGGGCCCCTTGTCCAAGGGCCGCTCCTTGAACTCGGCGACCACCTTGTCGAGCTCTTTGGCCATGCGCGAGACCTCGGACTTGGAGATCCCCTCGATGCCCATGGCCTTGGACCAGGTCGTCGACCCTCCTCGTCGACACCCCCTCGACGTAGGCGGCACAGACCACCGACACCAGGGCCTGCTTGGCCCGGCGTCTCGGCTGGAGCACGAACTCGGGGCTCTAGACGCCCCGGCGGAGCTTGGGCACGGCCAGCTCGATCGAGCCGACCCTGGTGTCCCAGGGCCGCTGCCGATAGCCAGTCCTCTGGTTCTCGCGCTCGGGGGTCCGTTCCCCGAAGGCCGCGTTGCACTGCATCGCCGGTCCGACGCGTTCGATACCCTCCGGCAACCCCAGTTCGGAGGTCAACGTGCGCCCCAACCCGCTCTACCAGGTGGACGATCCCGAGTTCGTCCGCCAGCTGATCCGCGAGAACCCCTGGGCGGTCCTGGTCAGCCGCCACGACGACGACCTTGTCGCCTCCCACACTCCGATCGTGCTCGACGAGGACTCCTCCGAGCTGGCGGTGCTCAGCCACCTCGGGCGACCTGACGACGCGATCTACGGCCTCGGCCACGCCGAGATGCTCGTCATTGTCCAGGGCCCGCACGGGTACGTCTCGCCCTCGTGGTACGTGCCGGGTTCCACCCGCGCGCCGACGTGGAACTTCAGCGTGGCGCACTGCTACGGCGCCCCAAGATCCTCGACGAGTCCGCGAACCTGGCATCGCTTGATCGGTTGGTGGCCCGCCTCGAACGCCACGTCGAGCATCCGATGTACCTCGAGCCCGGGTGGGCGGCCCCGGTGGCTCGCGCGACGGTCGGGATCAGGGTGCCGATCACCCGGTTCGTGTGCAAGGTCAAGATGAGCCAGGAGAGGGTCCCGGAGTCCCAGCGCCAGGTGATGGCCGCCCTGCGGGCCCCCGGCCGGTATTCCAACCCCGCACTCGCCGACGACATGGCGCGTGCCCTCGCGATCGCGCCGGACTGAGCTCCGCCGTCGGTTCGACGACCTCGCTGGACGGGCCGGGGTTTCCAGCCCATGGGGACGAGCCACCGTCGGTGCTCGGAGGCTCAGGGAAAGCCGACCGCATCCAAGTCGTTGCCGACCGTGACCCGGCCGCGGTAACCCGACTCCAAGATGTCCCGCTCGAAGGCGGCCGCCTCCTCGGCCGTCGTGGGCTGCGGGATCAGGTGAGTCAAGACAAGATGCTCCACCTTGGCCCGCTCGGCCAGCCCCCCGAGTAGCGCGGTGTCGGCGTGGTAGCTGAAGATCGTCTCCAGGCGGGTGCCCTTGATGCGGTCGCGGAGGGCGGTCGTGCGAGCAGCTTCGTGCACGAGCACGTTGCAGCCGGCCGCCAACGCCTCGACCTCGTCACAGACCCGGGTGTCACCCGAGATCACCACCGCCCCGTCGGGCGTGCGGATGCGATAGGCGACCGCCGGCTCGACCGGCTCATGATGCACCAGGACCGCCTCGACGCTCAGGGCGCCTTCGTCGTCGGACCACACGACGGCCGGCGTGGAGGTTGCCTCGAAGGAGGAGAGTTCGACCTCGGGCCGTTTCGCACCGACGTGGTGCATGCGCACTGCGATGTCGTCCTCGTATGGATCCAGCATGGCCGAGACAAACCTCGATGGCGGACCGTCGGGTGCGACGACCACCAGGGCCCGCGCCCCGCCCCCCTGGCCTTCGAGCCACCTCGTCATGGCCAGGTCTGCCAGGGCGACCACGTGATCCGAATGCACGTGGGTCACGAACACCGCTGTCAGCTCCGGGGGTCGGATGCCCAGCTCGGCCAGCCGCATGGTCGTCGCCCGGCCGGCATCGAACTGGAGGGCGGTCCGACCATGGCGCACCATGACGCCAGGCCCGGCACGGCCCGCCGCGGCGTGCGGTACTCCGGTGCCGGTCAGGATCACCTGGGTCGTCATGGCGCTCCGCTCATTGTCTCTCGCGGTTCGGGTCAGGCGAGCGCGGAGGCCTCGGAGAGGCCGAGCAGCTGCTGACCGCGAGCCTCGAAGGCGGCGTCATGGACCATTGCGTGCTGTGCGCCGGCGTGCACATCGCGGAAGCACCGCTCGATGACGTTGCCGTCGTAGAGCGAATGCGCTCCGGCGAAGCGGAACGCGAATCGGCTCGCTTTCATGGCCACCTCCGTGGCGTGCACCGCCGTGCAGCGCATGAGGATCTGCTGGTCCTCGGAGACCGCCTCATCGGCCGACACGCTGGTCCACGCCGACTCGTAGGCCTCGAGCACACCGGCTCGGGCGGCACGGAGGCTCACGTCCAGCCTTCCAAGCTCGTGCCGGAACACCTCCCTCGCCGCCACCCCCTGGGGCTTCAGGAATCCCCGCACCTTGGTCTTGGCCACCTCGACCACCTCGTCGAGCGCACGCCGACCGACCCCGAGCGCGAACGCCGCGTGCTCGTTGGTCACGAACCCGGGGGCCGAGATCTTGTACAGGGGTCCGCCGCGGCGCGCCGGCTCGGCCAGCGTGAAGACCTGCCAGGAGGGCACGAACAGGTCCGACACCGAGAAGTCGTTGCTCCCGGTGCCCTTCAGCCCACCCACCTGCCAGTTGTCGTGGATCGTCACGGCCGCCTTCGGGAATGCGAAGCCCTTCACCGACGGCGTTTGCCCCTCGACCACGGCGCCACCGGCCATCCACTCTGCGTGATTGCAACCGCTGCCGAAGCTCCAGCGCCCGTTCAGGCGATAGCCACCCTCGACCGGCGTGGCCCTCCCGGCCGGCGCAGTCGCCCCGGCGACCCGGGGGAGGCGTCCCTCGACGAGAAACGCGTCCATCGCCTCGTCGGGCAGCCAGGCGGAGAGGTTCCCGAGGGTTCCGGCGCCGACGAACAGCGTCCAGCCGGCGGAGGAGTCGATGTAGGCGACGCGCTCAAACACCTCGATCTGGGTCACCGGGTCGGCCTCGGCACCGCCGAGCACCATGGGTGCCTTGATCTTGAACAGGCCGCTCTCGTGGAGGGCCCGCCACCCCGGCTCGGGCAGGGTCGCCATCCGCTGGGCCTCGTCGGCCACCTCTCTTAGGGTGGCCTCGACCTCGGACACCGCGGCGAGAAGCATCGAGCGCGTCGCCTGCCGGTCGTAGTTACGTCTCTTCGGACCCGAGCTGGTGGTGGTCACCCTGGGTTACTCCCTTTCTTTGTTGGACGGTGGCACAAGGAACGCGCCGGGCGAAGCGCCGCTGAGCGACGGCCCCTTTGAACAGGTGATCTTCACACTCGGCTGGCCTCGGTCGGGGCCTGAGCGGCAAGGAACGCCGAATGTCGGAGCGAAAAGGCGGCGCGTCGCTCCGCCTGCAGCCGTGGGTCGGGAACCGGTGCCGCTGCCTGCAGCATCGCCGTGTAGGGGTGCTGGGGCCGGTCCCAGATCCGATCGGTCGCGTCCATCTCGACCAGCCGACCCCGGTAGAGGACGGCCAGTCTCGAGGCGATGTGGTGGACCACCCCGAGGTCGTGGGTGATAAAGAGGTAGCTCACCCCGAGCTGGTCGCGGAAGTCTTCGAGCAGGTTGAGCACCTGCGCTTGGACGGAGAGATCGAGCGAGCTGACGGCCTCGTCACAGACGATGAGGCGCGGCCTCAGCACGAGCGCCCTTGCAATCGCAATGCGTTGGCGCTGGCCCCCTGAGAACTCGCCGGGCAGGCGCTCGGCCACGTCGGGGGAGAGGCTGACGAGCCGCAGGGCTTCTGCCACTCGGGCCCGGACCTCCCCCGTGGCGAGCTTCGGGCCATGGACGTTCAACGGCTCGGCGAGCGTCGACCCGATCGAGCGCACCGGGTTGAGCGAGCCGTAGGGGTCCTGGAACACCACCTGGATCTCGGCGGTGAGCTGCCGCCGGCGCCTGGCCGAGCAGCGCGTGATGTCCTCCCCATCGAAGCGCAACCGGCCCCCGGCTGCGGGCACCAGCCCCAGGATCGCCTTGCCGATCGTGCTCTTGCCCGAGCCCGACTCACCCACGAGTCCGAGCGTCTCGCCACGAGCGATCTCGAAGGAGACACCCTCGACGGCGCGGAACTTGGCGCCGCGGCGGTCGTGATAGTCGACCGACAGGTCCTCCACGGCGAGCAGGGGGGCGGCGTCAGTCATCTGCATCCATGTCCAGTTCACCGGCTCGAATGCAACGGACGAGCCGCGCCGGGCCTCGGGACTCGAGTTCGACCGGTGCGGCCCGACAGGCTTCGACCGCCTTGGCGCAGCGCTCTGCGAACCGGCAACCCGAGGGCCAGGTGCCGGGGGCCGGCACCTGGCCCTCGATGACCCGCAGGCGCTCTCCGACGCTCTGGAGATGCGGGTCGGCCGACCGAAGGGCGCTCGAGTAGGGATGGAGCGGGCGCTCGAAGATGTCGGCCACCGAGGCGTCCTCGACCACCTGGCCGGCGTACATCACCACGGCCCGGTCGCAGACGTCGGCGACGACCCCCCAGTCGTGGGTGACGATCAACATCCCAAGCGAGCGCTCCTTTTGCAGTCCCTTTAGGAGCCCGAGGATCTGCATCTGCACGCTGACGTCGAGAGCGGTCGTCGGTTCGTCGGCGATGAGCATCTTGGGGTCGCCGGCCAGCGCGAGGGCGATGACCACTCTCTGGGCCATGCCGCCCGAGATCTGGTGCGGGTAGAGGCGCGCCGCCGCCTTCGGGTCCGGGATGCGTACCTGATCGAGGAGGTCGAGCGCGAGCGCCCTGGCTTCGGCTCGCGTGACCCCTCGGTGGAACCGGACGATCTCGGCGATCTGGGCGCCGATGCGGTGTGTCGGGCTGAGCGACACCGCGGGGTCCTGTCCGACGAAGGCGATCTCGGTGCCCCGGAACTTGGCGAGCTCCTTCTCGGGGAGCCCGAGCAGCTCGGTGTCCTTGAAGCGGATGGATCCGGAGACTTCCGCCCCCTCGGCCACGATGCCGAGGATCGTCCGCGCCGTGATCGACTTGCCGGCGCCCGACTCGCCCACCAGGCCGACGACCTCCCCGGGGCCGACGTCGAACGAGATCCCCTGCACCAAAGTGAGCCGCGCCGACGCGCTCGCCGGCACCGAGACCGAGAGAGCCCTGATCGACAAGAGCGATGCGGCGGGATCGGTCGGCCGCGTCGAGCCCTCGCCGGCCGCCCCGAGGTCGTCCGCCACCGGGGGCGGCACGAGGCGCATCGACCCACCGAGACCGACCGGCCGGCCGCGGCCGGTCCGTGACTGTTGGGCCACATCTCCGATGGCTGAGAAGGCGAGGACCGTCAACCCGATGACGACGGCGGGCGGGATGAGCGGCCAGATCGTGGTCGAGATGGTCTGGGACGCCGTCGCGACCATGTTCCCCCAACTCGGGGCCGGCGGACGAGCGTCGATGGACAAGAACCCGAGGCCAACCTGGATCACCAGGGTAACCGAGGCCACGATGGCGCCCTGGATGATCAGGAGCGAACCAAGTCGCGGCAAGATGTGTCGTCGCAGGATCGCCAGGTCGCCGAGGCCCGACGTTCTGGCCGCGGTGACGAAGAGCTCTTGGCGGACCTCCAGGGTCGCGGCACGGAATATGCGGAACACCGATGCCGAGAAGAGCACGCCTACCGTCAGCATCAAGACGGTCGTGTTCCGCGAGGTGACCGCGGCGACCGACAGCAAGACGACGAGGACGGGGATCGACATCAGGATGTCGGCGATCGCCGACAGCACCGAGTCGATCGCCACCCGCAGGTAGCCGGCCAGCAATCCGATGACGCTGCCGAGCACGAGGGCGGTCAGCGTCGCGATCAGGACGCCCGCGAGCGTCACCCGGCCCCCGAACATCAGTCTCGAGAGGATGTCGCGTCCGAGGTTGTCGGTCCCGAGGAGATGATTCGAGCTGGGTCCGCTAAGGGTGTGCAGAAGATCCTCGTCGGCCGAGCCGTAGGGGGCGATGACCCCGGCGCCGAGCGCGAGCACCACCACCGCGGATAGCCAGATCAGCGACAGCAAGGAGGCCGGACGCCGGAGGAGCGCCCGAAGGAGCCCGCGCTGGGCCCCCCTCGAACCGGCGTCGGACGCCAAGGGTGCGGCGTCGCCGGGATCGGTCTCCGGCTTCGCCCGTTCGGCGATCCCCATGGAGGACGATCTCATCGGTGGATGATCTGGGGGTTGAGCGCCATGTAGGCGATGTCCAACAAGAGGTTGGCGCCGACCACGAGCAACGTGAACGTCACGGTGACCCCGATGACGAGGGGAATGTCCGATTGCGCCGATGCCTGGACGGCAAGGCTCCCAAGCCCCGGGATAGAGAAGATCGACTCGATCAAAACGGCCCCGGTGAGCAACCCGACGAAGGTAACCCCGAGGACCGACAGCACCCGAACCGCCGCCGCCTTGAGCGCATGGCGGTACACGATCGACCGGCGGGGGTACCCGTTGGCGCGCATCACGACGACGAACTCACGGGCGAGCACGTCCTCCATGGCGGCCCGGGTCTGCTTCGCGACGATGCCTACCCCGCCGAAGGACAGCGCGACCACCGGCAGGATCAGCGACCGGATCCACTCGAGCGGGGACTGGCTGATCGGCACGTATCCGCTCGCCGGAAATGCGTGCACCTTCAAGACGAAGAGCGAGATCAAAATGATCGCCAAGATGAAGCTCGGCACGGCTATTCCGACAAAGCTCACGCTGTCGATCACGCGGGCCAGGCGACCGCCGCGCACCGCGCTCCAGACGCCGAGGAGCACGCCACCGACCGCCGTCACCAGCAAAGAGAGGAGAACGAGAGAGAGCGTCGGGCCGAGTTGTTGGCCGAGCGCCTGGGTCACTGGCTGTCCCGTGATGAGCGACCGGCCGAGGTCGCCCTGCAGCGCATGGCCAAGCCAGGTGCCGTACTGGACGACGAGTGGCTTGTTCAGCCCCATCTGGCGGCTGAGGCTTGCGATCTGCGCCTTGGTCGCCGAGGCGCCGAGGACCGTATAGGCGGCATTCCCCGGCGTCAGGCTGACGAGCACGAAGGTGACGAAGGAGACGACTCCGAGCAGGGGTACCGAGACGAGCAGGCGCCGGGCGATGAGGCGGATCACGTCGCTTTGCCGGGACGGACCACGATGGCAATGGCCATCACTTCGAGGGTGACATGAAGTCCGGATCGATGGTGAGCGATTGCGGCACGCCGTGCACGCTCTTGGCGTAGAAGTAGATCGTGGGCTCGATCTCGATCGGAACCTCGAGCGCCTCGCTCACGATGGTCTTGTTGATCGCCTGCCACGCTGTGGCACCTTTCGTCCCGCCGATTCCCTCGGCTGCCTGAGCCGCCGGGAGCACGTCGGGAAGTATCTCGTGTCGCGGGTTCCCGACGGCGTTGGGGCTGTAGAGAAGCGGCACCGTGCTCGGGAGACCCTTGGGGAACGGGAAGCTGAAGATCACACCCTCGTACTTCCCGCTGTTTTCCAGGGCGATGAAGGCGGGAAAGGTCGCGCCCGAGTAGCTCTGGAGGGTGATGCCGATCTTTGCCAGCTCGGTCGTGAGCACCTGGTCGAGGTTGGCCAGCTGCGACATGAACGATGGGACGGTGATCGTCAACGTCAAGCCGTGCGCATATCCGGCCTGGGCCATCAGCCTCTTCGCCTTCGCGAGGTTGTACGGATAGCTGTTGGCGAGGCTGGCGAGGTAACCCAGGGATCCTGGAATCGGCATCTGGTCGGTGGGTGAGCCCGTTCCGAGGGTGATGGCCTTGGCGATCGCCTTTCGGTCGATCGCATAGTTGATCGCCTTGCGCACGTCGACGTTCTTCAACGCCGGAGTGAGCTGGCCGAGGTCGTCGGTGATGAATAGGGCGTCGACCGAGCCGGGGAAGGACGCGACCCCGACCCCGACGGACCTGGCCTGCCTGGCCGTGTCCGGCGTGCCATAGGCCACCTGGACCTGGCCCGATTCGATGGCGGCGAGCGCCGTGTTCGGGTCGGCGATGACGCGGATGATCACCTCCGCGTATTTGACGGCGCCCTTGTCGAAGTAGTTCGGATTGGGCGTGAAGGTGTAGGTGGAGCCCTGCACGGTGTTCGCCTGCGAGAGCTCGTAGGGCCCTGCGCCATCGGAACTCGCCTGGAGGTCCGCCTTCTCGGTGATCGCCTGGGGGCTCACGATGTTCCCGAGTCCGGTCTCGTCGTCGGCGAGCAAGGTCGGGAAGCTGAGGTCGGGCGCCTTGAGCGTGAAGACATCGGTCAGGTCGTTGGGCGTTGCGATCGACTGCACCTCCTGGCCGACATACGCGAATGGGCTCGTGCCCGCGGCGAAGGCCTCGGCGAAGGTCTTGACGGCGGCCGAGTTGAGCGGTGTGCCGTCGGCGAACTTGAGCCCCGGATGCAGCACGATCTGGAACTTCGAGTTGTTTGACCCGATCCACTTGAAGGAGGCGGCGAGGCTCGGCCCGAGCGAGCCCCCGTTGCCCTCGAGGTGCAAGAGCCCCTGGTATGCGGGTGCCTGGAACACGCCGTTCACCCCGCCGCTTCCGACGAGCGGGTCGAGGCTGGTCGGGGGGGTGGCGAGCGCCATCGTGAGCACCGGTTTCGCCGCTGCGCCGGCCGGCGCTCCCGCCGAGAGCCCAGCGAGCGGCGACAGGGCCGCGCAGAGGCAGACAACCATGGCTCCGATGACCCTGGGCGATCTCATGTCGTTCCCCCCACTGCCTGGACAATCCGGCGTGGGCCCGGTTGCACGGTGGGCCAGCCGTCCCAAGGACCCTAACCCGCAATAGTCGTGAATACAACTAGTTCTCGAAATTACGCCTAAACCATCGGATTAGCGCGTTCTATTCGAGACAGAATCGGTTGCTCGATCTAGTCTTCGAGGATGGCTCCCAAGCAGACCAAGGCCGAACGCGTCTATTCGCAGCTTCGGGCCGACATCCTGGCCGGACGCCACAAGCCCGGGCAGCGCCTCCGCTATGCCGAACTGTGCGCGCTCTACGGGACGAGCATGGGTGTGCTGAGGGAGAGCATGCTCCGACTGGCCGAGCAGGGACTGGCGCGGGGCGAATCCCAGCAGGGGTTCCAGGTGACGCCGCTCTCGGCCGATGACCTGATCGAGCTGACCGAGGTCCGACGCGACCTCGAGACATTGACCGTCCGGCGGGCCGTCGCGGACGGCGACGTCGAGTGGGAGGCCCGCCTGCTTGCGGCCCACCATCGGCTCACGCGGACCCCGACCGCCGACCCCGACGACCCCGAGCGCCTGAGCGACGCCTGGGTCGCCGCCCATGCCGA
Organism: Acidimicrobiaceae bacterium; assembly: GCA_027306525.1. GTDB lineage: Bacteria > Actinomycetota > Acidimicrobiia > Acidimicrobiales > RAAP-2 > Palsa-461. The sequence goes on along the minus strand of DAHUZM010000071.1, from coordinate 17,322 downwards.
GTTCCACCAGGCGCTCCTCGAGGGCTGCGGCAACCAGCGTCTGAAGGCGTTGACGGCGGCCCTGCGCGACTCGGCGGAGCTCTACCGCCGGTGGTCGTTGGCGCTGGCGAGCGAGCCTCGAGATGTCGGGGTGGAGCACGCCCAGATCCTCGAGGCCGCGGTCGCGCGGGACGTCGAGCGGGTGGCCTCGCTGTTGGCCGAGCACATCGAGCTGACCGCAAAGATCCTGCTCGACTCTTCGCTCGACGACCAGGGCCGGGTCCAAGCCGAGACGGCTTGACCAGGCGACCACCGGGTCGCCTGGTCAGAAGATGGCGAGCGGATTGACCGGTAGGCCGGTCGCCCCTCCAAGCGGGATCGCTCCGAGCGTGAAGAGGAAGGTCCAACGGTCGAGTTCGGCACAGGTCTCGGCGAGCGACCGCACGTTCGCCCCGTCGATGAGCGGGATCCCAAGGCGCGGGAGCGCCACGGCGTGCAGCGCCATGAAGCTGCCGGCCGCCGGCGGGCGGTCTCCGATGTCGCTGGCGAGCACGCTGATCTCGCGCTCGTGCATCCAGCGAACCGCTTCGAGGGTGATCCAAGGCAGCGGTTCGGTGAAGTCCTTCAGGAGCGATCGGCCGCCGCGGATGACGAGTGCGTCGCCGGACTCCAACCGAGAGCGGGCCCGCTGCTCGGCGTCCTCGAGGTCGATCCGGGTGACCGCATGATCGGGTTCCAGGCGACCGCCCGGTGCAAGGTCCAAGAGAAGGCCGCGTGTGACGATTCCCTCGGCGAAGGCCCCCGTCGAGCCGTGTCGGAGCGTGCCGCCGGCGGTCGCGACGTCGAGCGGAACTCCGGGATAGACCTGGCCGTCGATCGCCACGTGCGACAGCGCGTCGATGTGTGTCATGGCCGGGTGGTGCGTGTTGACCGTGAGGACGTCGACGCTCGCGATCGCGGGTGAGCCCGTGAAGGCCATGATCTGGAGGATCGGAGCCGGCATCATCGCCATGCTGGGAGGTCCGGGCCGGCCGCCGGCCACCACGACGGGCGTGATGGGTTCGGCGAGCGAGACGACTCGCCCGACGCGCGCCTCTTCGACCCCCCGTCGACGAGCCGCATCGGTGATGTAGTTCAGCGTCCCCCGCTCATCGTCGGGGCCCCAGCGACCCCAGTTGTCGGGGGCGTCTCCCTCGGGCGTGGTCATCGACTCGGTCATCTCATGGTCCGCCCGTGTTCTGTGACCGGGAGCGCTCAGTCGGCGAGCCGTGGGAAGAGGCGCTCGGCGTTCTTGCGGTCGATCGCCAGGCGCCGATGCTCGGGCATGTCGAATTGGTCCAGACGGGCGGTGAACTCGCCGGCCATCCCGGGTTTGGGCTCATAGGGCCAGTCCGAACCGAACGTCAGGTGTTCGGGATCGGCGAAGGCGATGAGCGACGGCAGTCCGAAGGGTCCTCCGGTCAGGGCTGCGTCGAAGTAGAAGCGGCGCAGCTCGCCGAGCACCTCGGCTTCGCTGGACTCGAGCGAGAGCCCGGCCCCGATGCGGTTGGCCACGTAGGGTACGTAGCCGCCGCCATGGGAGAGCAGGACTCTCAATCTGGCGAACCGGGTCAGGCAGCGGTGCTTGGTCATGTTCACGGCGGCCCGGGTCGTATCGGCCAGGAAGTCCACGATCCCAGGCGAGATCCCCGGCACCGGCGACCCCGGGAGCGGCACCGGATGGACGAAGAGGACCGCCCGCCGCTCGTCGAGGTACTCGAGGAGCGGATCCCACTCCGGAGCACCGAGGTAGACGTCGCCGGTGTGGGTGCTGACGACGACGCCGTCGGCCCCGAGCGCGTCGAGCGAGTGGCGCGCCTCTTCGATCGACGCGTCCAGGGAGGGAAGCGGGAGGCTGGCGAAGAACCCGAAACGGCGCGGGGCGTCGCGCACGACTTCGGCGCAGAAGGTGTTGATCTCGCGCACAAGGTCGCGATCCATTGGAAGCCCCGGTGGTGACACCGAGAGGATGCCGGTCTCGATGCCAAGGCACTCGTACGCGTCGAGCGCCGCCCCGGAGGTCCAGTCGAGCACCGGGCCCCGGTACAACGGCTGGGTGGGAAGCCACTCGGCGTACGCGGGCGGCACGACGTGGGTGTGGGTGTCAATGCGTCGCGGAGGCAAGTTCTCGCTCCTTCGGCTAGCGGCGAAGGCCCGTTGTGGGCGTCGATCCGGGTGACCATCCCAACGCGTGCAGGGCTCGTTCAGTTCTTCGAGTGCGCTCCGGCCATGAGCTCGGCGAGATCATCGGGTGCCAGGAACGAGGGAGGGGGCGGCGGTCCCCAGCTGTAGAGACCTCGCGGTCCCTCCCAGGCACCGGGGGACCAGAGCTCGTCGTCGACGATGCAGTCCAAGTCCGAGTAGTACTCCGAGAAGTTCCCGGCTGGATCCTTCAGGTACCAGAAGAAGTTCGAGCCCACGTGGTGGCGGCCCAGTCCCCAGACATGGCGGGACGGATCCTTCTCGAGCATGGCGGTCGCGCCGCGTCCGATCTCGTCGATGTCGTTGAGCTGCCAGGACGTGTGATGCAAGAAGGCGACCGGGGTCTGTTGGATCAGCACGTTGTGATGGTCGGTCGAACAGCGCATGAATGCCGCGAGGCCCGGCACGGTGTCGCTGATCTTGAACCCGAGACCCTCGGCGAAGAACCGTTGCGACGCCTCTTGGTCCGTCGATCCCACGACCACGTGTCCGAGACGCCGGGGGCGGACGGGCTCCTCGCGAAGGATCCCAGGTGCCCGCTCGTTGCACCGAACGACGTGACCGGGCGAGTTGTAAGAGGGTGCTGGCGTGTCGGGTTGGCTGATGGGCTCGGCGATCTCGACGACGACCCTGATCTCGGTTCCGGCGTCGTATGCCGAGACGGAGCCCGCGCCGACCTCGGTCTCCACGCCGAGCCCCCCGAGCGAGGAGGCGATCCGAGCGAGATCGTCGGGGTCTTGGGCGCCGACGTGGAGTTCGATCAGCCGACGGCGGCCGCTCGGCACGAGGTGCAGCTGCACCCCGCCGTCGGTGGTGGCGAAGTCGACTCCGCCGGGTGCCGAGGCCCGAATGCGTTCGAGCCCGAAGTCCTCGTAATAGTCGGCGGTCGACTCGACGTTCGGGACGCCGAGGGTGATCTGCGTGAGTCCATGCAGTGCCATGTCGCCTCAGTCTGCTCCGCTCGTGCGAACAATTGCCCGAGCGGACCGAGTTCGCCACTCGCTTTGACGAGCGGGGTCCGCCCGCCGTGGTCGGACAGTATTCCCTTCTGATCGTGAGTGCAAGGTAATCTCGAGATACTGTTAACTATTCGATCTGAGCAGCTCACTTCGAGATGATGCCCGCGATGTGGCTGCGGTTGTCGCCCGTGTGACGACGCTGGTCGCGGCGGTGCTCGGTTCGAACATGATCGAGCGTCTCGACGACACGGCTGCTCGATGCCGGGGCGGCTCGTCTACTCGAGCGAGCAGCCCGGCGGATGCCGTCTTGAGGGCGGAGGAGGAGCGAGGACCGATGAGAGCAGTTCAGATTGCATGCCAAGGGGGCCCCGACGTCCTCGAGCCGGCAGAGGTCGACCGGCCCTCGCCCGCCGTCGGTCAGATCGCCATCGACGTTGCGTACGCCGGCGTGAACTTCATCGATACCTATCAACGCTCGGGTGCCTATCAGGTGCCATTGCCCTTCGTTCCCGGGCTGGAAGGCAGCGGTCGGGTGGTCGAGATCGGTTCGGGCGTCTCGGGTCTCGAGGTCGGGGACCGTGTCGCGTGGCCCGCCGGCGCGCGCAGCTACTCGGAGCGAGTGGTCGTCGGAGCCGATGATGCGGTCCTCGTCCCCGACGACGTCGACGATGCGGTCGCGGCGTGCCTTCTCTTCCAGGGCATGACGGCGCACTATCTCGCGACCTCGACCTACCCGGTCCACGATGGAGATCTGGTCGTCGTGCACGCGGTGGCCGGGGGCGTGGGCCGCCTGCTGACCCAGATCGTGAAGCTTCGCGGCGGGACCGTCGTCGGGACGGTCTCGACGCCCGAGAAGGCGGAGCTGGCACGCGCCGCTGGGGCCGACGAAGTGGTCGGTTACGAGGACTTCTTGGACAAGGTGCGGGACCTGTCCGATGGAGCCGGGGCTGACGTCGTCTACGACGGCGTTGGCGCGGACACCTTCGATCGGAGTCTGGCGGCGCTGCGACCCCGTGGGGTGCTCGTCCTCTTCGGTGCGTCGAGCGGACCGGTCGCACCCCTCGAGCTCATGCGTCTCAGCGCTGGAGGTTCGCTCTTCGTCACCCGACCGACGCTGGTGCATCACATCGCGACGAGATCGGAGATGGTCGCCCGAGCGACGGAGCTCTTCGGATGGCTGGCCGCCGGACGGCTCGAGGTGACCATCGACCGGATCTACCCGCTCGATGCGGCGCGGGAGGCGCATCGGGACCTCGAGTCGCGGCGGACCGCTGGGAAGCTTCTGCTGGCGGTCGGGGCGTCGGTGCCGAGGAGCTAGAGGCCGTCCGCGCCCGCCACTCGGTTGCCCGGACGGTGCGTTTCGGGGCGAACCGGCTCCGCCGGAGGGGCCCGATCGCTCAGCCGAGCTGCACGACGAGTGCTTCGGGCTCGGCCGGTCCGCGCCAGGCGACTGGCTCCACCAACCGCATCGAAGTGGTCGCCCCAAACAGCTCCTCGAGGGCGATGCGCATCTCGGCCCTTGCCAGGTGGATCCCCACGCAGCGGTGCGTTCCGAACCCAAACGCCAGGTGCTGGTGCTGCGGGCGATCCAGCCGGAACTGGTCGGGACACTCGAACACCGCCGGGTCCCGGTTTCCGGCCGCATAGACCAACAGCACGCCCTCTGCGGGTTCGACGACCACCCCACCCACGGCCACTCGTCTCGTCGATCTTCTACTGAACGAGGGAAGGGGTGTGTGGAGCCTCAGAGTCTCCTCGATCGCCGAGGGAATGTCCTCGAGATGCACGCGGAGTCTGGCCTGCAGGCCCGGTTCGCTGAGCACCCTCGCGAGCAGCGACCCGAGGCCACGAGATGTCGAGTGGTGACCGCCGGTGATGAGGGAGACCACCGCCGCCACCATCTCGGGCTCGCTCATGGGGCGACCCTCAAGCTCGGCGCCGGCGAGGCTCGAGATCCAAGCGGACCGCGGATGGTCGAGGTGCTCCCTCACGATCAAGGTGGCGATCTCGTGGATGCGGCCGGTCGGGTCCTTCACCCCGGGGACGGGCTCACGGGCGAACAACACGGCGTCGACGAGAACCTTCATCTCGGGTTGATACGCCGCGTTCGCTCCGGTGATGGCGAAGATGACCTCCAGCGGGAGAGGATTCGCGAGCCGTTCCACGAGGTCGACCGGCGACGAGCGGTCCAGGGTCTCGACGAGCGCCCGGGCGTGCCTGCGAACGAGGTCGTGCGGGACGTTCGAGGGCTTGTCACCGACGACCTCTTGAAGCAGCTTGCGTCGCACGCGGTGGGCGTCGCCATCGTGCTCGAGCGCGAAGATCCTGACACCCCGTCTGTGGAGCGAGGTGGTCGGGATGTGCGCGCCGCTTGCCGACGAGAAGGTGGTGTCGGCGGCCACTTGGCGGCACAGCGCGTGGGAGACGACCACCCAGTGGCCCCCGTGTCGCTCCGAGAAGACGACCGGTCCGACGTCTCGGATCGCGACGTACGCCTCCTGGTCGTGGTGGGCGAGCGAGGGGTCGGTCGAATCAAAGTCGACCCTCGGTGCGTCGTCTCGCCCGACGCTGGTCTGCTCGCCCGGAGGTCGCTCGATCGCCGCCATCCGCCTACCTCGGGTACCCGACGGCCCGGCGGAGCACGGACTTTGGATCTTCAGCATCGTCGCCACGCCACGCCACGTGCTGGTCCGGACGGATCAGCACTGCCGCGGCGCCGAGGCGCGGGAGGGCCGCGGGATCGAAGGGGACCACCTCGAGGGGGAGCCCGAGCTCGCTTGCCGCGCGCTCGAAGCGTCCGACCACCGGCGACCCGATGTCGCAGACGAGGGCGAACCCCTTGCCGAAGTGGTCGTAGAGCGAGTCGTCAGGCCCTCGCCAGGCGTGGGGGAACCGATGCCCGGGCGCTGCCGTCGGGATGTAGGAGCTGTGGTCCTTACCGCCGTTCTCGGGAGCCGGCTCGTGGGCCACGATCGGCGATCTCGCGTAGTGGTACCCGAGTGTCAGCCCGAGACTGTGGAACTCGCCGTCCTTCGAGCGCTGGATCGACGCCGCGACAAGGGGTTTCGCGAGATCGAACTCCTCGTCGGAGCCGTGCAGCCGAGGATCGGCGAGCTCGGCGGCGAGGGTTGCGTTGTTGCGCACGGTCTCGGCGATCGTCTCGGCGGCAACCGGGCGCCGCTCCGCCTCATAGCTCTCGAGCAGCGTCGGCGGCGCCCAGCCGTGGTGAACCGCTGCGAGCTTCCAGCCGATGTTGACGGCGTCGCCGACCCCGGTGTTGAAGCCATGGCCGCCGAAGGGCGGGTTCTGGTGCGCCGAGTCCCCGGCCACGAAGAGGCGCCGCGAGGCGTAGCGGTCGACCAGGAGCATCCGTGCTCGCCAGGAGTCGGTGGAGAGGACCTCGACGTCGGCGTCGGCACCGATGAGGTTCAAAACGATGCGTTCGGGGTCCACGTTGCCGGCGTCGGCGTCGACCCCCTGCGCGCCGCACCACCAGGTCTCGTCGAGGTCAAGGCGTCCGACGATGCCCGGCTGATCGGGGTCCAGCACCCAGTAGTGCACGGCCGGCCGGTGGGGCAGCCTCTCGGCCAGCCCCGGGGCGCGGAACACCATGTTGAAGTTGGGTCGCGAATCGTTGCTGCCCTCGTAGCGGGCGCCCATCGCCTCACGCACCACGCTCCGGGCGCCTTCGCACCCGACCACGTAGTCCGCCGACAGACACCGGGTCTCGCCGTGATCGTCGACGACCTCGACCGACACGGCGTCGTCGAGCTCCTCGACGGCGCTCACCGTCCAACCGACGAAGAGCTTGGCATCTCCCGACGCCGCCACCGCCTCGCGCAGCACCTGCTCGACGAGGGGCTGGGGGACCTGTTGGCCGGGCTCGGCCACGAGTCTCGAACCGGCGAGCTCGAGGCCGAAGCAACGATCGAAGGTCGTGATCTCGCGTCCAAGGAGGTGGGTGCAGAACACCGCCCTGTCGGACCATGCGACCGGCAGCGGCGCTCGGTGGCGCACCGTTTTGGCCAGCCCCCACCGGCGGAAGTGCTCCATCGTCCGGGCCGATGTCGTCTTGGCCCGCGGCCTGAGCCAGGACACCTCGCGTCGCGGTTCGATGACCAGCGAGGGCACGGCGTGGTGGGCGAGCTCCATCGCGGTCGCCAATCCGACCGGACCCCCGCCGGCAACGAGGACCGGGACGTGGTCGGGCAGCCGGCCTGGGGCGCTCGCGGGATTGGTCACGGCGTCGCCGTCGAGAGGGTGGCCATCCGCCGAGAAGCTATTTCCAATCGATAGAAATCCGCAACTGAATTTCGTAATTTTTCTAAGTTCCCGAATATCGGAGGCAAGACTGTGAAACCTCGGGTACATTGCCCGTCGCCGCCGGGGTCCGTTCGCCGGGGGCAGATCCCCTGGAGACGCTGATGCCTGCCATTCCGAGCTATCCAGACGACCTCTTCACCGACGAGGCCCTGCTCGACGCGCATCGTCACTACCGCGCGCTGCGCGAGCTCGCTGCGGTCGTCTTCCTCGAGGCTCACGACATGTACGCGGTCTGCCGTTACGCCGATGCCCGGGCCGTGCTGGCCGACGCCGACACGTTCTGCTCGGGCAAGGGCGTCGGCTTGAACGAAGCGGTGAACGCGACGATGGGCGGGGCCAATCTGATCATGACCGACGGGGAGCTGCACGCTCGGCTCCGTGATCACGTCGGACGCGGCCTGACCCCCCGAGCGCTCCGGTCGATGCGCGAGGCCGTCGAACGCCGCGCCGACGACCTGGTCGCCGGCCTCGTTGCCAATGGCAGCTTCGACGCCGTCGCCGACCTTGCCCGCGTCCTGCCGCTGAGCGTGGTGCCGGACCTGGTGGGGTGGCCGGCCGGCGGCCGGGAGCGCCTTCTTGAGTGGGCAAGCGCCAGCTTCGACGTGCTGGGGCCGCCCAACGAGCGAGCCGAGCGCGCCATCCCGGTCGTGCGGTCGATGTTCGAGTACACGACCAAGACGGCCTCCGAAGGGACCATGTTGGCGGGCAGCCTCGGAGCGGCGGTGATCGAAGCCGCAGCGCGAGGTGAGCTCGAGCCCGCCCAGGTCCCCTCGCTCCTGATCGCCTACATCGCACCGTCGCTCGACACGACGATCAGCGCCATCGGCGCCGCCGTCTGGTTGTTGGCCAGCCATCCCGAGCAGTGGCGGCTGCTCCGAAGCAAACCGGCGCTCGTCCCGAACGCCTTCAACGAGGTGGTCCGGCTCGAGTCGCCCATCCGCGCGTTCACGAGGGTCACCACGACCTCCACCGCCATCGACGGCTACGAGATCGAGGCCGGGTCGCGGATCGCCGTCTTCTTCGGCGCGGCGAATCGCGACAGGCGCCGCTTCGCCCGACCAGAGACATTCGACGTCTCCCGGGACAACGCGGCGGCGCATCTCGGATTCGGCTACGGCACGCACGGCTGCGCCGGTCAGGGACTGGCCCGCATCGAGGCCCACTCGGTGCTGCAGGCCCTCGTTCAGCACGTGGACCACTTCGAGCTTGGGCCAGCGGTCCGGGGCGTGAACAACCTCATCTCTTCTTGGGCGTCGGTGCCGGTCAGCGCGCACCCGTCGCGCGAGATGGGCTCGGTGTGAATTGCCGATTCGATCGGAGGGCCTTGATGAAGGTCGTGGTGAACCAGGCCCGCTGCGAAGGGCATGCGATGTGCGAGGCGCTCGCGCCGGAGGTCTTTGAGCTCGGGGAGGATGGTGTCGCCCGGGTCCTGGTCCAGCCTATCCCCGAGGGGCTCTTCGAGCAGGCGAGATCGGGCGTCCGGGCATGCCCCGTGGCGGCGCTCGATCTTGAAGATGGCTGAGGAGGAGCGGCGATGAGCACCGATGGGGACCGTCGAGGGATGGCCGGAGCCGATCTTGTGATCAGGGGCGCGACCCTGATCGACCCCCGAGACGGGTCGAGGCACACGGATCTTGACGTCGGGATTGGATCGGATCGGATCGTGGCTGTGGCCCCGGGCGGAGCCGACGCCCCGGGCGGGGCGCGGGTCGTCGACGCCGTCGGGAAGTACCTGGTCCCAGGGTTTATGGACATGCACGCGCACCCGCTGTCGATGAGGGATCCGGAGGCCAACCTCGGGCTCATGTTGGCCTTCGGTGTGACCGGGTTCCGCCAGATGTCGGGGTCGACCGAGATGCTGCGGGCCCGCGACGACGGCCGACTCATTCCCCGGGTCTCGCCGCGCCTGCTCGCGATGCCGGCCACCATTCTCACCCCGCTGAACGCGGCCACCACGGAGCAGGCGCTCGCGACGATCCGCCAGCAGCACGAACTCGGGGCGGACTTCATCAAGGCCGGGCTGGTGAGCGCCCCGGTCTTCTACGAGGCCCAGGCCGAGGCGGGGAGGCTCGGCATCCCGATTCTCGGGCATCTCCCTGGCGGGATCGACGTCTTCAGGGCCTCGGGCGAGGGCATGCGGTCGATCGAGCACCTCGGCCCCGGGGTAGGCCTGCTCTCGTGCTGCTCGACCGCTCACGACGACATCCACATGCACATGGAGACAACCATGCGGCGGAGGCTGCCAAGCCGCAATCTCCCCTTCATGGAGACGATCCTCTCTTCGGTCCTCAAGAGGCTGGTCACCAACCCCGTCAACATGGCCACGCAGAGCGACGTGGACAACCTGCAGCTCGCCTGTTCGATGTTCGATGAGGTGGCGGCGGGCGCCCTCGCCGAGCGTCTCGCGGCCGACGAGACCTGGCAGGTCCCCACGCTCATCCGCTCTCGAACCAACTATCTTTGCGACCGGCCCGAGTTCCGCGCAGACCCCAATCTCCGGTTCCTCGCCGGCTCCACCACGAGGCGATGGGCGAACGCGACAAGGAAGTTCTCCAAGTTTCCCGGCCCCTCCCGTGACACGTTCAAGCTGGTGTACGCGACGCTTCTGCGCCTGGCCAAGCTCCTCGACGAGGCCGGGGTGAAGATGCTGGCGGGGAGCGACGCCTGCGGCGCCGCCTGGGAGGTACCCGGTGCGGCCCTCCACCAGGAGTTCGACGAGCTCGCGAGCGCCGGCTTGTCGCCGCTCAGGGTGCTGCAGATGACCACGTCGGACGCCGCCGACTTCCTTCACGCCTCCCACGACCTCGGCAGCGTCTCGCAGGGGAGGTATGCCGACCTCGTCATGCTCGGCGCCGACCCGCTCGAGTCGGTCCAGAACCTGCATGCCGTCGCTGGCGTGGTCGCCGGTGGCGTGTATTACGACGCCGACCGCCTCGAGGCGATGAAGTCGGACATCGCGGCGCGCCGAGCGGTGCGATAGGCGGACCGCTCGGCGCTGACCCCGCGGCCCCGGCCCGAATCGATGCTCGCTACGACGGCGCCTCTCGCCCGGTGCGCCAAGCGGCGACGATGTCGTCGAGAGCCGAAGGATCGCGCAGGGCGCCGCGACTCAGCACTCGGTCGGGGTCGGCACCCTGGAGGATCTGCTTGACTGGGATCTCCAGCTTCTTGCCGGTCAAGGTCCGAGGCACGGCGCGCACCGCGACGATCCGGTCCGGGGAGTGGCGGGGCGACAGTGCGCTTCTCAACGCCGTCCGGATTCGGGCCTCCAGCTCGTCGCCGAGATGTCGGTGCTCGGTCGTCACGATGAAGAGCACCAGCTCGTCTCCGTCCTCGAGATGGACGATCAGGCTGTCTTGGATCTCGTCGAGTTCCTCGAGCACTTCGTAGATCTCGGCCGTTCCCAATCGCACGCCGCCGCGGTTGAGCACCGCGTCGGTCCGCCCGGTGATGGCGCTGGCACCATCTGGTTGAAAGACGATGGAGTCGCCATGCGTCCACACGCCCGGGTGCCGTTCGTAATAGGCGGCGGCGAGGCGGCTGCCGTCGTCGTCACCCCAGAAGCCGACCGGCATCGAAGGCATGGGCTGGGTGACGACCAGCTCGCCCGGCCTCCCCACGACCGGGTGACCGTCTTCGTCCCACGCTTGGGCGTTCACCCCGAGGTATCGACACGACATCTCACCGCCTCTCACCGCCACGACCGGGGACGCGCCCATGAAGGCGGTGCACACGTCGGTGCCCCCGCTCGACGAGCACACCTGCACGCCGGGCCCCGAGGCCTCGGTCGCCCACGCAGCGGCGGCCGCCGACAACGGCGCGCCGGTCGACCCGAGGGCCCGCAGCCGGGAGAGGTCGAGGTCTTGTGCCGGGGTCAGGTGCTCCTTCCGGCACGCCTCGATGAAGGTCGCCGACAGACCGAGGACGCTCACGCCGGTGTCTGCGGCCAGGCGCCACAAGGTGAGGAGGTCCGGTGAGCCGGGGTTCCCATCGAACAGGACGATGCCGGCACCGGCGAGCAGCCCCGAGACGAGGAAGTTCCACATCATCCAGCCGGTCGTGGTGAACCAGCACACCCGGTCGCCCTGTCCGAGGTCCTGGTGCAGGGTCATGACCTTCAGGTGCTCGCAGATGATGCCGCCGTGGCCGTGGATGATCGCCTTGGGCTTCCCAGTGGTGCCCGACGAGTACAGGACGTAGAGCGGGTGATCGAAGGGGACGAGCTCGTGGGATGCCGGTGAGGCGGGTTGTCCCAGGGCCTCGTCCCATCCGAGGGCACCCTCGGGGGCGCCCTCGAGATCGGGGTAGGGCACCACGACGGTGTGCTCGAGCCCGGGGATCTGCGCACTGATGTCGCGGAGCTGCGCCGAGCGGTCGATCCGTTCGGCCCCATAGCGGTACCCGGTCACGGCGATCAGCACCGACGGCTCCACCTGGCCCAACCGGTCCACGACCGCCCGCGCGCCGAACTCCGGAGCGGCCGACGTCCAGGTTGCACCGAGGCTCGCGGTGGCCAGGAGGCCGATCACGGCCTCGGGGATGTTCGGCAGATACGCCCCCACTCGGTCCCCCCGGCCGACCCCAAGCCTCGAAAGGCCGGCCCGGCAGGCCCAGACCTTCGAACGCAGTTCCTCCATCGTCATCTCGATCGGTGGCCGGGTCTGGGAGTGGGCGATGATGGCAGGTCCCTCGATGTCGTGTTTGAGCATCTCGAGGGCGTAGTTCCACGACGAGCCGGGGAACCAACGCGCGCCGGGCATCGAGTCCAAGGCGAGGGCTGGGCCATTGGCCGACCCGACACCCGCGTAACGGCGAAACGCCGACCAGAACCCGTCGAGATCGCTGACCGACCATCGCCACAACGCGTCGTAGTTGGCGAACTCGGCACCCTCGTGGCGTCCGAGCCAACGGGCGAACTGCCCCATCCGGCTCGCCTCCCAGGCGTTCGGGGGCGGCGTCCAGAGCGCCTGACCCCTGGGCGGATCGGGACTCACGCTCGTCCCGAGCCGGTGTTCGGGCCGTGCGCACGGCCCTTGGGGTTGGTCGCTTCCAGGGGGGATGACATGGGCTCGAATGCTAGAACAAAGATCGAACTATCGATCTGATTTCGAGAATGAGTTGCATTCACGGGGTATCGGCGGTACCGTGAGCGCCCGGACGAGGACGAGAGGGGAGCCGTGCGGATCGCCAACGTGGCCGGGCGGGCCAAGCTTTTGGTGGACGGGGGCGCCGTCGACATCGAACGGGCCAGTTCGGGTCGCTTCGGTCCGGATCCCCAGGACGCCTACGGCCGTCTTGACGAGCTCGGGTCGTGGGCCCGCACGATCGGCAGCGCCGATGAGTCCTGGGACCCGGCCGCCGCCGGTCCCCCGGTGCCCACTCCCCGCCAGGTGTTCGCAATTGCCCTGAATTACATCGACCACGCAGCGGAGGCCGGCATCCAGACCCCCTTGGAGCCGCTTGTGTTCCCCAAGTACATGAGCTCCCTGTCGGGTCCGATCAGCGAGGTCGTGCTCCCGGAGGGTTCGGTCGACTGGGAGGTCGAGTTGGTCGTGGTGATCGGGACGACGACGCGCCACGCGCCGGCCCGGTCGGCGTGGCAACACGTCGCCGGCCTCACCGTCGGCCAGGACATCTCCGAGCGCCAGCTCCAGCGGAGCGGACCGGTGCCGCAGTTCGGCCTTGCCAAGTCGTTCCCGGGCTTTTCGCCGACCGGGCCCGCCGTCGTGACCCTCGACGAACTCGACGCTCGCGACGATCTCGCGCTCGGATGCGAAGTCAACGGTGAGGAGGTGCAGAAGGCCTCCACTGCCGACATGATCTTTTCGGTCTCCGAGCTGATCGCCTACATCTCGAAGGTCCTCACGCTCCTGCCCGGCGACCTTATCTTCACCGGCACCCCCCCCGGCGTCGGCATGGGCCGAGTCCCCCCCCAGTTCCTCCAGGCGGGCGACCGGCTCCACAGTTGGATCGAAGGGCTCGGCGAGCTCGACCAGACCTTCGTGGGTCCGACCTAGGTGCCGGCGAGCTCGAACGAGTCGGACCGGGCGCGCCTGGTGTTCTTGGGCACCGCCGGTGGTCCCTCCGTCGTGAGGGGTTGCCGCGGCATCGCGACAGCGCTCGTCCTCGGGGACGAGATCTGCCTCGTCGATGCGGGCTACGGGTGTCTCGGGCAATTCGTCGACGCCGGGCTTTCGCTCGGCCAGCTCCGGACCGTGCTCATCACCCACCTCCACGGCGACCACCTGGCCGACCTCTTCAACCTCTTCATGTTCGGTTCCACGACAGCGCTCGGGCGAGGGGACGGGATCTCCTCGAGGGTCGAGGTGATCGGCCCGGGTGAGGTCCACGAGCCCCACCAACTCGGCGAGCCCTACGGGTCGGCCCCCTACCCCGGCGTCGCCGGGTTCCTCGAGCACAGCTATATGGGCCAACGCCTGACGCTGAATGCCTGGGCGATGGCGAAGCCCGACCTGCGCGAGATCATCTCGCTGCACGAGATCCAGTTCGGCGACGGCCCGGTGCCCGATGAGCCGTTTCTGGTCCACGAGACCGAGACGATCAAGGTCACGGCGACCCTCGTCCCCCACCTGGCCCGTTCGTACGCGTTCCGGATCGACAGCGAGTTTGGGTCCGTCGTCTTCTCCGGTGACACCGGACCGTCCAAGAGCGTCTCTCGGCTGGCGACCGGGGCCGACGTCTTGGTTCATGAGCTCCTCGACATCGAGGCGGCGGTGGCCGCCGGCCTCCCGGCGCATCTCGCGGGACGCTTCTGCGAGGTGCACACCGACGTGTCCGACGTCGGGATGGTCGCCGAGGAGTCCGGGGTCCCGTGTCTCGTGGTGAACCACTTCGTGCCACCGGCGCTGTGGAGCAAGTCGCCCGAGGAGCTGAGAGCCCGGATCGCAGAGGACTTCGGCGGTCGCATCGTGGTCGCCCACGACATGATGAGCCTCCCGATCTCGGCGGGAGGCTCCCTAACATGAGGGTTCTAGCTCGACCACAGGGCGCGCCCCCAATAGCGGATCCGAGCGCCAGGAACCTGGACGGCCACGACGGCGACGGACCATACGAGCTCTCTTCGCCCCAGGCGATCGGGGGATCGACCGATACCTCTGTGGAACCCCCATGACCTCGAACAGCGCGCCATCAAGTACTCCAGGATCGCCATTTGGGGTCATCGCGGACCCGAGCACGGCGCTCGCACCCCTCGAGAACGGCCAGGTGCAGATGGCCGAAGCTCGTGGTTGATCCGATCACGAGCCTGAGGTGAAGGGAGTCGAAAGTGAAACCGGAGGGCCGCGGCCCCTCCGAGGCAGAGGACCGGGCCGAGACATTCGTTGCGCACCGCTAGGAGGAACACATCGTCGACCCCGGCCAGATGAGAATGAACTTCACCTCGCTCGGCGACCCGCAGCGCCCGGCGCAGCGGGTCTGCGAGCTCGTCACCGGGGCTGGCCGGCCGATCGAGTACCGCTGCTTTGTCAAGATGGCCCACGCCATGCACAAGGAGGACCCGGTGCTGTTCGCGCGAACGGGTGGTCGGCGACCCTCACCTCGCGCGGAACCGCATGCATGCTCCGCCGGCCCGCGCTGCCCTGAGCGACCCCGCCACGACAACAGATCGGAGCCGATCACATGTCCAGCTTTGCCAACTCATTCGGTCCCCACGCACCCGAGGAGACCTACGTGGAGCATGGCCACGAGGAGCGCCTGTTCGACACCGGCGAGGTCCGGCTCAACTACGTCGTGGCCGGGGAGGCCACGAACCCCCCGCTGCTCCTCGTGCCCGGGCAGACCGAGTCGTGGTGGGGCTACGCCCAGGCGATCCCGACGCTGGCCGAGCGGTTCCACGTCCACGCAGTCGATCTGCGGGGCCAGGGGCGCTCGAGCCGCACGCCGGGCCGCTACACGCTCGATCTCATGGGCAACGACCTGGTGCGCTTCGTGGACGGCGTCATCGGGCGGTCCACCTACGTGTCGGGCCTCTCGTCGGGCGGCGTGCTCGCGGCATGGCTCTCGGCCTACGCCAAGCCGGGCCAGGTCCTCGCAGCCCACTACGAGGACCCGCCGCTCTTCTCCTCGGAGCTCGTCCCGACCGTCGGCCAGGGGATTCGCCAGGCGATCGGCCCGGTGTTCGAGCTCTTCAGCCGGTATCTCGGCGACCAGTGGAGCGTGGGGGACTGGGACGGGTTGGTCACCGCGATGGGCAGCGAGCTCCCGGCGCCGATCCGTTTCATCGGCGCCGCCTTTGCGAGTGGCGCAGAGCCCACCCAGAACCTGAAGGAGTACGACCCCGAGTGGGGCCGGGCCTTTTGGACCGGCGCCGTGGGCCAGGCGTGCCCCCACGACCGGATGCTCGCCGCGGTCAAGGTTCCGGTGCTCTTCACCCACCACTTCCGGGCGATCGACGAACCGTCCGGGTGGCTGCTCGGCGCGAGCTCGGACCTCCAGGCGGCCAAGGTGCGCGAGATCGTGTCGGCCACGGGCAGCCCCATCGAGTACGTCTCGTTGCCCACCATGGGTCACTCGTTCCACGGGCAAGACCCGGCGGGGTTCTGCGACACGCTGAGCTCGTGGCTCGACGCCCTCACCACGTGACCCGTACCGGGCCCGGTCTCAGCGCAACGAGCGCAGGCCCCCGATGGCCATCGTGACGTAGGCGTCGGCCAGCTCGGCGGCCGCCTCGGGGGTCGGTCGCCGCCGCCACTGGTCGAGGACCACCGAGATCGACCCGAGGGCGATGCGCACGCCCGCCGTGGCGGGCCCCTCGGGGATCCCGAGTTCGGCCACCGCCCGCCGCACGAAGAACGCGACGGTGCGCGCGTCGCGTCGACGTTGCATCCCCCGTTGTCCCGATGGGCGGCCCCCCTGGGCGGCCAGGGTGGCGAAGGTGGCGCTCCTCGAGGCCTGGGCTGCGAGGGCACCCTCGACCAGCGCTCGGAACATGTCCTCGAGATGCTCGCAGCCGCCGACCGCCGCGCTCAGCTCCCGGTGGAGCATGGCCGATTCGCGCTCATAGAGCGCGGCTAGAAGCTCGTGGCGGTTGGCGAAGTGCTTGTAGAGGAGGGGCCGGCTCACGCCGGCCGCGGTGGCCACCGACTCCATGGTGACCGCCTCGACAGGCCCGGTCGCCACCAGCCGGGCCGCGGTGTCGAGCAGGGCGTCGCGCCGGGAACGGGTCGTGGTCTCGGCGCCGGTTGCCCGGAGTGCGGCCATGGGGCATTATCGCAGCGACGCTGGTGACAAAATGTCACCAGCGGTCCGACGGGGGGAGCCACCGATGACCTATGCCGAGGGCCGCGTGATCCTGGACGCTGACAGCCACGTGATGGAGCTGGCCGACTTCCTCGATGACAGCATCGTGGCGTCCGAGCGCGACCACCTGCGCCGCCGAGGCATGGAAGCTCTTCGGCCGGTGCTCGAGGACGCCGTGCTGCGGGCCGAGCGCCGCAGCGGGGACCCGTCGGCTGCCGCCCTGGCCGAGGAGCGCCTGATGCAGGACAAGGGCTGGATGGCGATGGGCGGCTTCGACCCGGCCGAGCGGAGCCGGGTGCTCGACCTCCTGGGTTTCGAGGGCCAGCTGGTCTTCGCCACGTTCGCGACAGCGATGTTCAACCTGCCGAGGAACATCCGTCGCTATGAGGACAAGGGCGAGCTGGCCCGAGACCTCG
Source organism: Acidimicrobiaceae bacterium (assembly GCA_027306525.1). Classification (GTDB taxonomy): domain Bacteria; phylum Actinomycetota; class Acidimicrobiia; order Acidimicrobiales; family RAAP-2; genus Palsa-461. The sequence continues at coordinate 146 of DAHUZM010000071.1, read as the reverse complement.
ACCTCCTCTACGAGGGGTGCCGGGCGCAGAACAAGGCCGTCTCGGGGTTCTGCGCGCAGGATCCCCGCCTGCTCCCGGTCGCCTACGTCTCGCTCGTCGATCCGCTCCGGGCGACGGCCGTGCTCGAGGAGGCGATCGCAGGTGGC
>DAHUZM010000061.1 GCA_027306525.1 Acidimicrobiaceae bacterium | reverse complement strand
TGGTTCGCCTCGATGGACGACTACCTCGCCTCGCTTGCCACACCCGATTTCCCGGAGGTGATGACCGACCTCGGGCGGTTCCTGGACCTCGACCACCTCGATTTCGTCGTCACCGAGGAGCCGCTCGTGGTCATCGACCGCCCAGGCACCTGACGCTGGTCCCGGTACCTGACACTGCCCCAGATCCCTGAAGTGGGCGGCGGAAGCCGGTCGGGGCCTCGCTCGGGTGGTCTGACCAGGAGATCGAACCGGGCGGTCGGTGCTTGGGCCGAGCTGCGGGCCCGGCTTATTGACACACCGTCAGATCGGACATAACCTCCAACGAATCGGACACGGTGTCCGATTCGTTGGAGGGGGCCCCGGATGGCTGAATTCTCGATCGACGACGTCGACCTGGCCGGCATCGACCTGACCGATCCCGCGCGGTTCGCCGACCGGGTACCCCACGAGTGGTTCGCCTTCCTCCGCAAGAACCACCCCGTCTGGTGGCACGAGGAGAAGGACGGTCCGGGGTTCTGGGCCGTGACCAGTTACGAGGAGTGCACCCAGGTCAACCGGGACCACGAGCACTTCTCCTCGCACTCGAAGGCGACGTTCATCTGGGAGCTCGCCGAAGAATCACTGGCTCAGCAGCAGCTGGTCATGCTGAACATGGACCCACCGCTCCACACCCGTTACCGTCGGCTGGTCAACAAGGGGTTCACTCCGAGAATGGTGGCCCAGCTCCACGATCGGATCCGCACCGCGACCGACACGCTGATCGACGCCGTGATCGAGCGCGGCGAGGCGGACTTCGTCACCGAGATCTCCGCCGAGCTCCCACTTGTCGTGATCGCCGAGCTCCTGGGCGTCCCTCACGAGGACCGCCACAAGATGTTCGACTGGTCGAATCGGATGGTCGGGAACGCCGACCCCGAGTACCAGATCACGGCCGAGGCGGCCGAGGAGGCGGCCCAGCAGGCGTCGATGGAGCTCTACGCCTACGCGTCGGAGCTCTTCTCGAAGAAGCGCACCGACCCCCACCAGGACCTGATGAGCGTGCTCACCCAGGTGGAGCTGGATGGCGAGCAGCTGTCCGACTTCGAGCTCGAGCTCTTCTTCCTTCTCCTCACGGTGGCCGGCAACGAGACGACCCGGAACCTGATCTCGGGGGCCATGGCCACGTTCTTCGAACATCCCGACCAGTGGGAGCGGCTCAGGGGCGATCGCTCCCTGCTACCCACCGCCGTCGAAGAGATGCTTCGCTACGTCACTCCCGTCATGAACTTCCGCCGCCAGACCGTCGAACCGGTCACCCTTGGCGGCCAGCACATCGGTGCCGACGAGAAGGTGGTGTTCTTCCACGTGTCGGCGAACCGGGACGAGTCGGTCTTCGACGACCCGCAGACGTTCGACATCGGTCGCCACCCCAACCCCCACATGGCCTTCGGCGGTGGCGGTCCCCACTTCTGCCTGGGGGCGAACCTGGCCCGCATGGAAATCCGGGTCATGTTCGAGCACCTGCTCGACCGGATGCCCGATATCCATCCCACCGGTCCTCCCCAGCGCCTTCATTCGGCGTTCATCAACGGGGTCAAGCACCTGCCGGTCGCCTTCGCCCCGGGCCCCCGGGTCCTTGCCTGACCTTCCCCCGTTCGGGTAGGAACCTCGGGAGCCCATGCCCAGGAAGACGCCGGACCAACTGCGAGACGTGCTGCGTGATTTCCGGCGCGACCAGGTCATCGACGTGGCCCGGCGCCTCTTCGGGGAACGCGGCAGTGCTGATATCTCGATGGAGGAGATCGCCACCGAGGCAGGGGTGGCACGGTCGACCGTCTATGTCTATTTCGCCAACCGTGACGAACTTCTGCGGGCCTGCCTGGAGCGTATGCACACCCAGCTCCTCGACGGGCTCGCTGCCGCGTGGGAAGAAGGGGCAGAGCCGGAGGACCGCTTGCGCACGCTGTTCGAAGGTGTCTTCGCGCTGATCGACGACAGCCCGGCGTTCTTCCGCCTTGCGGTGACGGCCGAGGACGCGGTGGCGGTGACGGCCGATGCCGTCCAGCGCGGTGCATCACCTTCGACCCCCGGGCTGGCCCTGATCGGGCTCAACATCGCCCGGCTCATCCAGGACCTGTACGTGGAAGGTGTGGCCGCCGGCCGATTCCGGTCGCTGGATCCCGCCACCGCCACCGCACTCATCGGTCAGATGCTCTTCGGCGCTATGTCGATCCGGGCGGGGGACCCGGCGCCCGGCCCGCGGAACGAAGCCGCTGCAGTCGTGTGCGACTTCGTCCTCCACGGCCTCGCTGCCGGGCAGTCGCCTCACTGAACGCCGGGGAGGATACTGGCCGCGTGCGACCAGCCCTCGGCCAGGAGGTGCATGGGCACCTCGGACCCTCGTGCCACCGTTCGCCGAGCCGCCGAAGAACCTGACCCGAGGCACGGGCGGCATGGGCGGGGTGGTCAGGTAGCGGTGAGCAGGACGTAGGTTGCGTTCACGACGGCCCGGCTGCGCCGGATCCGTAGCGGTGCCGACCATCGTCCGGGTCGATGCTGACCACGTCGGCAGGGTCCCCCCCGAGGCCGAACCCGCCGGCGAGGGACGCGGTTGACCCACCCGGTCCGGAGCGGCCCGTCGTGCCGACGTCCCAGCGGTCTTCGATGTGCGCGAACTTCCAGATGGCGAGGGCGCTGATCCACGTCACTGCAAAGAGGGCGACGATGGCGTAGCCGGCCGCGTTCAGATTGAAGTGCCGGAGCCAACTCCAGAACGATCCGCTCAGGTGGGCCTCCTTCGACAGGAGCCCGCCGAACTCGATCGAACCCACGAGGAACGCGACGGCCACCGACAGGCCGGTCATCGTCAGGTTGTAATACACCTTGCGGACCGGATGGGAGAAGGCCCACCCGTAGGCGAAGTTCATGAAGCACCCGTCGGCCGTGTCGAACAGGCTCATGCCTGCCGCGAACAGGATCGGCAGAGAGAGGAGGGCCCACAGTGGCAGGCCGCCGGCCACTGCGCTGCCTGACAGGACCAGGAGTCCCACTTCCGTCGCCGTGTCGAACCCGAGCCCGAAGAGGAGGCCGACGGGGTACATCTTGCCCGGCCGATCGATCCTGCGGGTGAACGGTCCGAGCACCCGGCTCATGAGGCCCCGCTTGTCGAGCTGGGCCTCGAGCTCGTCTTCGGTGAAGGTGCCGTGTCGCATGGAGACGAACAGGCGCGCGATCGACACCAGCACGATCAGGTTGAGCGCGGCGATCAGGTACAGGAACGTGCCGGACACCGAGGTGCCGATGATCCCTGCCAACGCATGCAGCCCGGAATTGCTTCGGTGCACCTGGGTGCCGAGTGCCGAGACCCCTGCGCCGAGGAGGAGCGTGAGGAGGAGGACAATCGTGGAGTGCCCGAGCGAAAAGAAGAAGCCGACGCTGAGCGGCCGCTTCCCCTCGGACATCAGCTTGCGGGTGGTGTTGTCGATGGCCGAGATGTGGTCGGCGTCGAACGCGTGGCGCATCCCGAGCGTGTAGGCGAGGAAGCCGGTCCCGACGCCGAAGATCTGGTCACGGGCCACGTGGGCATGGAGCGCGACCGCCCCGAACAGCAGGCTGAAGCCGAGGACGTGCAGTCCGATCACGGCGGCGGCCATGCCGACGAGCCGGGCCCGCTCCCTGGGGTCGAGGCCGCGGTAGGCGGCAACCATCCTGCGGGCCCTTGGCACGTGCCAACCCTAGTGCGTGTGCGAACGAGTCGCAACAACGGCCCGGGGAGACCGCACGGGCGACCGGCGTGGTCCCGGGCGTTGGGGCGCTGGCAGCTTGCCTACGCTACCCCTCCGTGTGTGCGGCGCCGTTTCGGGTGCGGTAACCCGGCCGTGGGCCGCGCAGGTCCTCCTTCAGGTGACGTTGCTGCAGTCGGCGCAGGTCCCCGTCAGGGAGAAGTGGTGGGCGTCGACGACGAAGCCAGTCGTGGCAGCGATCTGCTCACGCAGGGGGTCGAGGACCTCGTCGGGCATGTCGATGACCGCACCGCACACACTGCATACCAGGTGCTGGTGGACCTCGTCCGAGAGGTGCCACCGTGAGGGACCGTGGCCCATGTGGACGTGGAACCCGATGCCCAGGTTCTCCAGCAGTTCGACGGTCCGGTAGATGGTGGCAAGGTTGACGTCGGGATTGCGCTTCCAGACCCGTTCGGCGAGCTCTTCGACCGTCGGGTGGTCGCTTCCCTCGGCCAGCGCTTCGATGATCGCGCGCCGGTCCGAGGTGATGCGCCCGCCGTTGGCACGGATCGCAGCGAGGGCACGCTCCGTACGTTCAAATGGCATGGGGCGAGCCTACCGGGGGTAGGGACTCCGTTGGGGGCGGGTGGTGCGGATGCCCGTCGGGTCTGCTGCATCGGTCCAGGGCCGCAGCCGTCCTGGCACCGGTGGGCGATGGGACCTAGCCTCTCCTTCGGGTGGACGGGCCGACGTCGCTCCGTCGGGGCGGCCGGTCCCACCTGGAGCGATCCGGCCGGGCGGCGAAGAGGCCCGGCCGGAGGAGGAGGGGGCGGCCGTGGACGCAGCATTCGACGTGATTGTCGTGGGGGCCGGCTATGGCGGCGCCAGTTGCGCGGCGCTTCTGGCGGAACGGGGGCGGAGCGTCCTGGTCGTCGACAAGAACCCGCAACCGGGCGGCAAGGCCATGAGCTTGCGGCGCGCCGGCAGCACGTACGAGATGTGGCCGATCGTGGGGGGTCCCGCCACCGGTTCCCGCATCGAGGAGCTCATGACCGTGCTCGGAGCCGATGACGATGCCGCGATGGTCACGCCAGAACACACAGGCGAGCTCCGGTTCATCGACTCGGACGGGTCGGTGTTCGCCACGCCTCTGGGAGCCCTGCCCGCGTCCGCGACCGCTGCGCCGGATCATCCGGAGATCGGCCAGAACGAGCTCGGGTCGGCGTTCGAGATGGCGATCGCCATGGTGGAGGCCTCCGACGACCAGCTCGCCGCTCTCGACACCACCGACATCGCTTCGTGGATGGCCGGGTTCGGCATCGGGCGCGTCCTGAACGCCCATCAGATGGCCGTCCTGAACTTGCTGTTCGTCGCTCCTGTCGACCGCATCCCGGCTTCGGAGGCGATCCGGACGCTCCGTGACTTCAGCATGAAGGGAGCGGGTCGGTACCACGCAGGCGGGTACGCGCGCCCTGCCGAGGTGGCCGTCGACTACGTGGCCACGCACGGCGGCGAGTTTCGGCCCCGGACCAAAGTCGACCGCATCGTCGTCGAAGAGGGTAGGGCGACCGGCGTCGTCATCGATGGCGAGCTCGTCACGGCTCGGGCGGTGGTCTCGAACGCGGGCATCCAGCCGACGGTGCTGGCGCTCGTGGGCGCCGAGCACTTCCCTGACGACTACGTGGGGCGCGTGTCCATGCTCGAGCCATCGTGGTCGTTCGTCGGCGCCCGGTACTTCCTCGACGCGCCAGTCGTCGACGAGCCGATGGTCGTGCAGTTCTCGGACGAGTCCTGGTGGGACGACGAGCGGTTCCGTGCCGCTGAGGCCGGGCGGTGGCCGGACCATCCACTGCTCTTCACCGTCGTACCGTCGCTCTACGACACTTCACTGGCACCGGATGCCGACCACCAGGTGGTGCTGGCCGGCACCATGTCGTCGCCTGACCTGACGTCGTCGATGGGCGCCGAAGCGATCCGGCGCGTCGACGAGGAGATGCATTGGACGTGGCCGGGCATCGAAGGCCACATCGTGAAGCGCGAGGCGTTCACGGCCGCCAACGTCTCGGCAGCGTCCAGGGCGTCCGTCATGGCCGGCCAGGGGGGAGAGTGCATCGGCATCGCGCAGGTGATCGGGCAGTGCGGTTCGTCGAAGCCGGCGGTGGCTGCGCCGCTGGAGGGGTTGTACTTCGTCGGGTGCGACGCTGGCGGGTACGGGTGCGGCACCCACCAGGCGGTCGAGTCGGGCTTCGCCGTGGCCGATCTCGTGGATGTAGCGCTCGCCTGATCCGAAGGTTTCGCTACCGGAGGACGCCTGTGCCGAGCCGCCCAGGCTGACCGGGCGGGGCGGTCTGGTGGCGGCCGCACGTTCTCGCTCTTTGGCGCCCCATGCGGGACACCGGGCGAACTCGCTGCCAATCAGCGGTTCGCGTGATTCAGGCACGAATCGTCAGACACACGAGTTGCCCAACGGCGCGGTCGTTCTCGGCCGGTGACCGCGTGCGTTTTCGCCCGGTGTTTACACCTGGGGTCGACGGCGCTCGGAGTCGTGCGGCTGTGCCGCACCGGCAGACTGCCTGGCGTGAAGGTCGGAGGACGATGGCTGGTCCACGTAAGGAAGCTTGCTGAGCTCCTGGATCGTGATGATTGAACATTGCGGATTCGATCGTCTGGACAGCTCATTGTCGCGGCCCAAATTAGTTTCCATGGCACTCCGGTGCCTCCCGCAGGCGACTCCGCTTAGCGGTAGAGATCGATGACACCCTTCCGGCGTGCCGGAGGGACTCGAAACATCTCTCTATCCGTCAGTTGTTCAGAACTGACGCTGCACGCTTGAAGCAGCTCGGCCTTCAGCGGCCGTCGGAAAGTCGAGACCTCCGCCGTCCAGACGATGTACGTGTCGGCCTTCGGATTGCTGACGCGAACTACCTGACCTGGCCTTGAGGGGTGTCCACGGGAAACCCGGATCACCCACGACCCTTCGGCGAACGGGCAGGAGTCGTCATTCCAAGCGAACCACGATAGCTTCCCGGCGATCCCTCGTCGCCTCGTCGTACGTCGAACATCCGCCCGCAATTGCTCAGCTGCGCGTTCAGTGGCTCGTGTGGCGTAATCATCGATGACAGCCAGCCACAGGCGCTGTGATTCGTCGGGCAATTCAGTAGGTAGGCGCCGCCGGTGAGGCAGGCCAGCGCGACGCGTGACTGGGATCTTCAGAAGAGCGTCGACGTCGCGGCGGGTGAGCACTGCATCTTCGGTGCGGAGCGAGTCCATCCACGTCCTGACGCTTTGCCTAATGGCACTGTCAGTGATCCGTACAGAAGCTTCGAAGAGATCCTCCTGGGAAGACGTCGACGCGTTTGCAGATCCCACCCACACCCACCGTGACCCCAGAATCACCTTGGCATGGAGCCCGGCTACGGAGTAGATGGACACGCGGCGGTTGACAATTGATTTGAGTGCTTCCGCGCTGGTCATTCCCGCCCGAATGGCGGTGGGCGAGGCGTCGCAGATGAGGGTGTCTCCGTGGCGAAGGTTCAGAAGCGTTGGTCCAGTCGCGCCGACATAGGCAATTGCGACGGTGATCGGACGGCGAGTCTTGGACCCAGTGTCTCGCTTGATCGCCTTCCACGGATCGGGTGCAGCGAACTCCATGTGTCAGGTATTCGCAATCGTCCCGAGGGCGCCTAGCGGACCTGACGCTCAGATCCCGATCAGGTACTTCGACGCAACCTTGGCGGACCCGTCGAAGTAGTTGGCATGCGTCATGCGAACAGTCTCGATGGAGTCGGAGCCGA
>DAHUZM010000055.1 GCA_027306525.1 Acidimicrobiaceae bacterium | reverse complement strand
GAACGCGTCGACCCGCCCGGTCACCCGGTCGTCGAAGCGCGAGCCGAGCGCGACCAACAGATCGGCGCGCTGCATCGCGCTCACGGCCGTGTAGTTGCCGTGCATCCCGGGCATGCCGAGCGAGAGCGGGTGGGAGTCGGGGAACGCGCCGCGCGCCATGAGCGTCGTCACCACGGGGAACCCGGTCCGCTCGGCCAGCTCGAGGAGCACTGCCGCGCCGCGGGACTTGAGCACGCCGCCACCCACATAGAGGACGGGTCGCTCGGCGCGCAACATGAGCTCGGCCGCCGCCGCGATCGCGGCGGAGTCACCCTCGGTGCGGGGGTGGTAGCCGGGGAGGTCGAGTTCGGCCTCCGAGCCGGGCCAGTACCACTCCATCTGGGCGTTGGAGACGTCCTTGGGGACGTCGATCAGCACGGGGCCGGGCCTTCCGGTCGTCGCCACGTGGAAGGCGGCGGCCACCGTGCGCGGGATGTCCTCGGCCCGTTTCACCAACCAGTTGTGCTTGGTGATGCCCATCGTCACGCCGGTGATGTCGCACTCCTGGAAGGCGTCCGAGCCGATGGCCGAGGTCGCGACCTGGCCCGTGATCACCACGAGCGGCGTCGAGTCCATGTACGCGTTGGACAGCGGAGTGACGACGTTGGTGGCCCCGGGCCCGCTCGTGGCCATCGCCACGCCCGGACGACCGGTCACCATTGCGTACCCCTCGGCCATGTGCCCGGCACCCTGCTCGTGGCGGACCAGGATGTGGCGGATCGAGGAGTCCAAGATGGGGTCGTACACGGGCAAGATGGCCCCGCCGGGCAGGCCGAACATGACCTCGACGCCCTGGGTCTCGAGGCTCTTGATGAGTGCCTGGGCTCCGCTGAGTCGCATGGTGGTGGTCCTTGTCTCGGTGATGGGTCGTGGGCGAACAGGCTCGGAAAAGCAAACGACCTCCCGTTTGGGAGGTCGAGCGCGCGAGGAGATGTCGTCGCGCGCTAGGTGACGACTACCAGGATCGTGGTGGCGAGGATGTCTCCGGTCGACATGAGGGGTTCATTGTGCCATGCGCGCCGCTCGCCCACAACCGCCCGCGCCGAGCACCCGTCAGGGCCCGGGCCCGGGCGCGCTGCTATGGCTCGGTGATCGCCCCGCGCTCGGCCCCGGTCACCAGCCGTGCGTACTTGGCGAGGGCGCCGGTCCTGTAGCGAGGCTCGAAGGTCTTCAGCTGGCCCCGTCGTCGCTCGAGCTCCGCCGTGTCGACGGCCAGGTCGATCCTGTGGTTCCGGACGTCGATCGAGATCCGGTCGCCGTCGGCCACGAGGGCGATCGGCCCGCCGTCGACCGCCTCGGGGGCGACGTGGCCGATGCAAAAACCGTGGGTCCCGCCCGAGAACCGCCCGTCGGTCACGAGCGCACAGTCCCCACCGCGCCCGGCACCCTCGAGCGCTCCGGTGACGGCGAGCATCTCACGCATGCCCGGGCCGCCCTTCGGCCCCTCGTAGCGGATCACGAGCACCGTCCCGGGCCGGATCGACCCCGCCACGATGGCCTCCATCGCGGCCGCCTCGCCGTCGAAGACCCGGGCCGTCCCCTCGAAGGACAGCTCGTCGAGGCCGGCGACCTTCACGACCGACCCGTTGGGCGCGAGCGAGCCCCGCAGCACCGCGATGCCGCCCGAGACGTGGATCGGCCGGTCGATCGGGTGCACCACGCTCCCGTCGGGCGCTGGCGGGTCGAGCGCCGCCAGGTTCTCGGCCATGGTCTTGCCGGTCACCGTCATGCAGTCCCCGTGCAGCAGCCCCGCATCGAGGAGCGTGCGGAGCACGACCGGGATGCCCCCCACCCGGTCGACATCCACCATGTGGTACTTGCCATGGGGCTTCGCGTCGGTGATGTGCGGGACGCGGGCCGCGACCCGGTTGAAGTCGTCGAGCTCGAGGTCGACCCGGGCCTCGTTCGCGATCGCCATGAGGTGCAAGACCGCGTTGGTCGAGCCGCCGAGCGCCATGACGCAGGCGATCGCATTCTCGAACGCCTGCTTCGTCATGATGTGGCGCGGCCTGATGTTGTTGGCCAGGAGGTTGACCACCGCCACCCCGGACGCGTATGCGAAGTCGTCGCGCCGACGATCGACCGCAGGAGCAGACGAGCTGCCCGGGAGCGCCATGCCGAGCGCCTCGGCCGCCGACGCCATGGTGTTCGCGGTGAACATCCCGGCGCAGGACCCCTCGGTCGGGCACGCGTTGTGCTCGATCAGGCTGAGCTCTTCGTCGCTCAGGGCGTCGACGGCATGCGCACCGACCGCCTCGAACACGCTCACCACGTCGAGCGCTCGGTCGCGGAGCCGCCCGGGGAGGATGGTCCCGCCGTAGAGAAAGATGCTCGGAAGGTTGAGTCGCGCCGCTGCCATGAGCATCCCCGGGAGGGACTTGTCGCAGCCGGCCAGGGTGACGAGCGCGTCGAAGCGCTCCGCGTGCATCATCGTCTCCACCGAGTCGGCGATGATCTCCCGGCTGACGAGCGAGGCCCGCATCCCCTCGTGCCCCATCGAGATCCCGTCGGAGACCGCGATCGTCACGAACTCGAAGGGGAATCCACCCGAATTGCGCACGCCCTCCTTCGAGCGTTGCGCCAGGCGGGCGAGCGGCATGTTGCAGGGCGTGACCTCGTTCCAGCTGGACGCGACGCCCACCTGGGGCTTGTCCCAGTCGGCGTCGGTCATGCCGACGGCGCGCAGCATGGCGCGGGCGGGAGCCCTGGTCGGGCCCTCGGTGACCTCGTAGCTGCGCAGCTTCATGCCCGGCCGCTCCCGACCGAGCCCTCGGGTTCCCTCGTCACTCATGGGCCGAGTGTACGGCGGGCACCGCCTCTGTCTCGATGCCGACCCGTGGCAGGACCCGGTCGAGCCACGACGGCGCCCACCAGTTGGCCTTGCCAAGGAGCTCCATCACCGAGGGCACCAGCACCATCCGGACGAGGGTCGAGTCGATCAGGATGGCGGCGGCGAGCCCGAGCCCGAACACCTTCAAGATGTGGAGCGGGTCCTTCACCACGAAGGAGCCAAAGACGCAGAACATGATGGCCGCTGCGGCGGTGATCACCCGGGCCGTGCGGGCCAGCCCGTCTGCGACCGAGAGCGAGTTGTCGCCGGTCTCCTCGAAGCGCTCGGCCATCCTCGACAACAAGAACACCTCATAGTCCCTGGACAGCCCGAACAAGATGGTGAACAGCATCGCCGGGATCCACGGGTCGATCGGAGCGGTCTTCCCGATGGCAAAGACGCTGCCGAGCCATCCCCATTGAAAGACCGCCACCATGACGCCGTAGGCGGCGCCGATCGACAGGAGGTTCATGAGCGCGGCCTTCAGTGGGATGACGAGCGAGCGGAACATGGAGCCGAGCAACAGGAATGAGACGAGGAGCACGACTGCGATCACGATCGGGAGTCGTGTGCCGAGAAAGTCGGCGGCGTCGATCCCGGCCGCGGTCTCGCCCCCGACCTCGGCCACGACCTTGGTGTGCGCGACGACCGGCGGGATCACGTCGTTGCGAAGATGGCGCACGAGCTGCTGGGTGGCTGCGGCCTGTGGCGAGGTCCTCGGGACGGCGATGATCACCGCGGCGTCGCCGCGGCGGTCGAACTGCGGCGGGGCGACCGTCGCGACGCCGGGGGTGGCGGCGATGCGCGACGCCAGCGTCTCGACGAGCGAGGACTGCCCGGGGCCGTCGAGTGCGACGGCCACGACGAGCGGGCCGTTGTAGCCCGGTCCGAACCCCTCGGACAACAGATCGAAGGCCTGCCGAGTGGTGAGCGACGCCGGATCGTTGCCCGAGTCGCTGAAGGCGAGGCGCATCGAGAACATGGGGATGGCGAGCACGGCGAGCACCAGCACCGAGCCGATGACGCCGCGCCAGGGGTGGCGCTGGATCGAGCGGCTCCAGCGGAACCAGAACCCCTGCGCGTTCGAGCGGAGCGAGCCGCCCACGCCGCGGCGCACCGAGAGTCGTTCGATGGCACGCCCGGTGAAGCCGAGCATGGCCGGGAGAAGGGTGAGCGACCCGAGGAGCACGAGGAAGACCGAGATGATGGCGCCGACCGAAACGCCGACCATGTAGGCCTGCCCGATCAACAAGAGCCCGAGAAGCGAGACGATGACCGTGCCTCCCGCGATGAGCACGGCACGCCCGGAGGTCGCGAGCGACGCGACGACGGCGCCCTCGGGCTCGAGGCCCTCGGCCAGGCACTGGCGGTACCGGGTCACGATCAAGAGGGCGTAGTCGATGCCGACGCCGAGGCCCATCATCGAGGCGAGCTCGGGCGTGAACGACGGGGTGACGAGCAGATGGGTGGCAAGCCCCTCGATCGCGATGCCGATCGCAAGCCCAACGAGCGCGATCAGGATCGGCAGGCCCATCGCGACCGCTGAGCCGAAGGCGAGCAGCATGATCACCATGGCCGCCGTCACGCCGATGCCCTCGGCGGGCCCGGGCGACGCGCTCAGCACCGCGGAGATCGGCGAGCCTCCCAGCGCGACCCTGAACCCAGGGCGGGCGAAGGACTCTGCGGCGTTGATGATCCGCTTCACCGCGGGCCCCGGGAGCGCGTAGCTGCTGGCCGTGAACCGCACCGTCAGATACCCGATGTGCCCGTCACGCGAGATCTGGAAGGCGCCCCCCGGCGAGAACGGCGAGAGCACCGAGGCCACGTAGGGCTCCCTGCGCAGCCGGCCCGCCATCTCTTCCACGCTCGATCGGTTCGCACTCGACGCAAATGGCGCCCTGGTCTGGACGACGACCTGCGCGTCGTCGCCGGCCTGGGCCGCGAAGCGCGACTGGAGGATGTTGAGCGCTTGCTGAGAGGGCGTGTTTCCCGAGGAGAACTTATTCTCGAAGTGGGTCCCGACGAGCTGGGCCACGACGGTCATCGCGACCAGCAGCACGATCCACACGAGGAGCACGAGCCGGCGGTGCCGGTAGCACACCCCGGCGACGCGGCCGAGGGACGAGATGTGCCGCGGACCGCTCCCCCCGGGCCGACTCAACTCAACGACCCGCCTCGCTTCGCATGCGCTGGAGCTCCCCGGTGACCACCTTCCCGTTGGCGTTGTTCGACGTCGCCCGCATCACCGCGCCGATGAGGGCGCCTTGGACCTTGGGGTCGCCGGCGAGGAACTTGGCCCATTCCTCGGGGTGATCGGCCACCACCCTCGCGACGACATCGCGCAGTGCACCCTCGTCCATGGCCGCAAAGCCCATCGACCTCGCGACGGCCTCGGGATCGCCGCCCCGCTCGAGCAGCTCGCCCAGCACCGCCTTGGCCTGGGTGGCCGCAAGCTCCCCGCCCGCCTCGAGCAGGAGCAACCTCGAGAAGCCGTCGAGATCGAGTGAGGGGGCTCGCTCGGCATTCGCCGCCACCTCGTTGGCGGTCCTGGCAAGGGCCAACGGGGCCGGTGCCCCCTTGGCCACCGCCCCGCTCACCAGGCGGTCGAGATCCGACGACACGACCGAGCGCACCTGATCGAGCTGGGCCGGCGTCGGATTCGCACCGAGGAGCCCGACGAGCTCGGCTCGGCGCTGCGCCGGGAGCGCCGGGAGCGAGGCTGCGACCTCGGAGCGCCAGCGCGCGTCGGGCGCGAGCGGCACGAGGTCTGGCTCGGGGAAGTAGCGGTAGTCGTTCGCCTCTTCCTTGGAGCGCATGGAGAGGGTCTGGCCCTGCGCCTCGTCCCAGTGGCGCGTTTCTTGGACCACCGTGCCGCCGGCCTCCAACACGGCCACCTGGCGTTCCGCCTCATGGTCGATCGCGCGCACGAGGGAGCGCAGCGAGTTGAGGTTCTTGATCTCACAGCGGGTGCCGAAGGGCTCACCGCTGCGCCGGACCGACACGTTCGCATCGACCCGCATGGATCCCTCCTCCATGCGCCCGTCGGAGGCGCCGGTCGCGACGAGGATCGAGCGCAGCTCGCTCGCATACGCGTGCGCCTGGGCAGAGGCTCGGATGTCCGGGGCGCTCACGATCTCGACCAGCGGCACCCCCGAGCGGTTGTAGTCGACGAGCGCGTAGTCGGCACCGCCGATCCGACCGGTGCCGCCCACATGGGTGGTCTTGCCCGTGTCCTCCTCGAGATGCGCCCGCTCGACGCCGATCACCGTGCCGTCGGGCAGCTCGAGGAGCCCACCGCGGTTGATGGGCTCGTCGTACTGGCTGATCTGGAAGTCCTTCGGCATGTCCGGATAGAAGTAGTTCTT